>JAZKHF010000253.1:0-21488 GCA_040385545.1 Pseudomonadota bacterium | reverse complement strand
AACGCCATGGCGACACCATGGCGGCCAATGCGCAGGCGCAGATCCGCAAGCTGCTCGCCACGCGCAATGCCCGTCTCGACGGTGCCTTCGCCACCCTGGTCCCCAAGCCGGCGCTGCTGCGCAAGCGGCTGGACCAGACGGGCAAGAGTATCACGCTTGGCAAATATGCCATGATCTCGGTCGGGCTGTTGACCGCGGTGGCTGGCGGCATGATGTTGAAGGGCGCGCCCATCCTGTTCGCCCTGGCCTTCGGCTTGTTCATCGCCCTCGGTGTACCGCATTTCGTCATCAACAAGATGATCAAACGGCGCATCGCGCACTTCAACAAGAATTTCCCGGACGCGATCGAGCTGATGGTGCGCGGGCTTCGTTCGGGCCTTCCGATCACGGAAACCCTCGGTATCGTGGCGTCCGAAATTCCCGGTCCCGTCGGGCTCGAGTTCCGCGCCGTATCCGACAAGATGAAAATCGGCCGGACGATGGAAGCCGCGCTTCAGGAGACCGCCGACCGGCTGGGGACCGCCGAATTCCAATTCTTCGTCATCACGCTGGCGATCCAGCGAGAGACCGGCGGCAATCTGGCCGAGACATTGTCCAACCTGGCCGATGTGCTCCGCAAACGCGCCCAGATGAAGCTGAAGATCCGCGCGATGAGCTCCGAATCCAAGGCCTCGGCGATGATCGTCGGGTCTCTCCCGTTCATCGTCTTCATCCTCGTGTGGATGATCAACCCGCTCTACATGCAGAATTTCTTCGTCGACGAGCGGCTGATCGTGGCGGGTATCGGCGGCCTGGTGTGGATGGGCATCGGCGTGTTCATCATGGCCAAGATGGTCAACTTCGAGATTTAGGGAAACCATGTGATGCAGGCTTCAGGCCCCACCATTCTCGGCGTCGACGTCATCTGGGTTGCGACCATGCTGAGCGCGGTCGCCGCAATGGCGGTGATGCTCGCCATCTATGCCGCGACCACGGTCAAGGATCCGATGGCGCGGCGTGTGAAAGCGCTTAACGAGCGCCGCGAGCAATTGAAGGCGGGCATCGTCGCCTCGACCAACAAGCGTCGCAAGCTGACCAACAAGAACCAGGCGGCGGACCGGGTCCGCGGCGTCCTGAGCAACTTCAAGATGCTCCAGGACGACCAGATCAAGAAGACCCAGATGCGCCTGCTCCAGGCCGGCATCCGGACCAAGGATCTGGCCTATTTCATCATTGCCGCGCGCTTCCTGATGCCGGTGGTGATCGGCACCGGCGTGGTGCTCGCGCTGTACGTGTTCGACCTTCGCCCGGACTGGGGCGCGTTCAAACGCTACGCCGCGACCGCCATTGCCTTTATCGGTGCCTACAAGGCCCCCGACATCTGGCTGTCGAACAAGGTCAAGAAGCGCAGCGACGCGATCCGCAAGGGCCTGCCCGACGCGCTCGACCTGCTCGTCATCTGCGCCGAAGCCGGCCTGACCGTCGATGCCGCCTTCGGCCGCGTCGCCAAGGAATTGGGCAAAGCCTATCCGGAATTGGGCGACGAATTCGGCCTGACCGCGATCGAGCTTGGCTTCCTCAACGAGCGCCGCCAGGCGTTCGAGAATTTCGCCACCCGCGTCGACCTGGAGGCGGTTCGCGGCGTGGTCACGACCATGATCCAGACTGAGAAATACGGCACCCCGCTGGCCTCGGCTCTGCGCGTCCTGTCCGCCGAATTCCGCAACGAGCGGATGATGCGCGCCGAGGAAAAGGCCGCTCGCCTGCCCGCGATCATGACCGTTCCGCTCATTCTGTTCATCCTCCCGACCCTGTTCATCGTCATTCTGGGCCCGGCGGCCTGCTCGATCAGCGACAGCTTCATCAACGGCTGATCCTTCGATACGGGCCCTCGACGTTGCTCAGTCCCTACTCAGGACGAGCGGAATTTCTACCGCCGCTTGTCCTGAGTAGCCGCGCCAGCGGCGTATCGAAGGACGCAACGGAACGCTTCGGCCCGATGAGTGGTTGATCCTGCGAAACGACATTCACGGGAGGCCTTCATGCTCAACTTCGACCCCAACCAAGTGGTGATCTATGCCCTGGTATTCGTCCTCGGCCTGCTGGTCGGCGGTTTCCTGTTCACCGGCGGCGGACGCAAGTGGAAAGGCAAGTACAATGCCGAAGTCGAGCGCCGGAAGGAAATCGAGGCGCGGCACGTTCAGGCCAAGAAAGACTGGCGCGAACAGGAAAGCCTGCGCGCCGCTGCGGAGAAGAACCGCCCCGTGGTAGCCAGCAGCGATCCGCGCGACACCAATCGCGACGGCGTCGTCACTCCGGCCGAAAAGCCCGGCATCATGGATCGCATGCTCGGTCGTGACCGGGACGGCGACGGCGTCCCCGACAATCGCGACCCCGTTGACGATCGCGGCAACATCACCACCCGCGTCGACCGCGATGGGGACGGAGTCGACGACCGGCGCCAATAGTCAGGTCGTCATTCCCGCTCGTCCTGAGCTTGTCGAAGGGCGCCCCTCGACACGATCAGGACGAGCGAATTAAGCGCGGTAAATTCAACCCTCGATCTTCGAGAAATCCGCGACGGCGTGAACGGCGTCGCGGAAGCGTGCGAGGAGGTTGAGACGACGGGCTCGGACGCCGTGATCGGGATCGTTGATCATCACCCCGTCAAAGAACGCATCGATCGGCGCACGGAGCGAGGCGAGTGCGGACATGGCGGCGGTGAAATCTTCGGCTTCGACCGCGGCAGTTGCGGTCGGCCCGGCAGTGTCGAGGGCATCGGCCAGTGCGATTTCAACCGGCTCGCTGTGCTCCGGCGAAGGCCGGAGCCCTGGCGACGTTGGCACTCCACCCTCCAAGGCTCCGGCCTGCGCCGGAGCGCTGCTCCACCCTTCCTTCTTGAGGATATTCGCCGCCCGCTTGTACCCGGCGAGGAGGTTGGCCCCCTCCCCGGTTTCGACGAATGCTTGCAGCGCTTTCACGCGAGCGAGCAGGCGGACGAGATCGTCCTCGCCGCCGAGGGCGAACACGGCGTCGATCAGGTCGTGGCGGACGCCAGCTTCACGCTGCTGGACCTTGAGGCGGTCGGCAAAGAAATTTGCGATTTCACTGATGAATGCTTCCGGCCCTTGGGCGAATTTTGTGCGAAGCAACTGCAAGAGCTGCATTGCGACACTGTTCTCCGATTCGATCGCCGTAAGCATGGGAAGTTCAATGTGGACGGCCTCGCTGCTGCCTAGACCAGCTTCCATTACCTTCTGGAAATCTCGCAGTGCCGCTTCTTGCTGCTTGGCATCGCTGGTTAGCTTCTCAGTCAGTGCAAACGCTGTTTCAACTAGACCAGCGAGTGCATTCGAACAGATGACGAACAGCGGAAGGCGCAATTGATTCCCTAATATGAGACCGACCACGCCAAGGGCGGATCGGCGAACGGCGAACGGGTCCTTTGACCCTGTTGGGCGCTCATCAATGCCGAAGAAGCTGACAATCGTATCCAGCTTGTCGGCCAAGCTCACCGCCACCGTGACAGGCGCGGTTGGCACGTCATCGCCCTGCCCGACCGGTTTGTAATGGTCGCGGATGGCGTCGGCGATGGCGTCGGGTTCGCCTTGGGCACGCGCCAGATGGCCGCCGATGAGGCCCTGCAATTCGGGAAATTCGCCGACCATGCCGGTGACGAGGTCGGCCTTTGCTAGGCGGGCGGCGCGTTCGGCGAGGGTGGCGAGTTCTGCAACCTCCTTCCCCCTCGTGGGGGAGGATTGAGGTGGGGGGCCAGCCGCGTCTGCGGCTGAGAGAGTCTTCTCTGCGGGCAGAGTCTCTTCGGCAGCAGACGCTGCCGGGCCCCCACCCTTCCCTCCCCACAAGGGGGAGGGTTTTATGATGCCTTCCTCGACCAGCCAGCGGGCGAGCTTGGCGACACGTTCGACCTTGTCGGCGACGGTGCCGAGCTTTTCGTGAAAAACGATCTGCTCGAGCTTCTTCGCCTGTTCCTCCAGCGGAATTTTCAGATCCTGATCCCAGAAGAAGCGCGCATCGCTCAGCCGCGCGGCGAGCACGCGTTCATTGCCCGCGACAATCGCCGCGCCGCCGTCGTTGGCGTCGATGTTGGCGGTGCAGACGAAGTGGGGAGCCAACGCCCCCTCCCCGCCGCGCATCACGAAATACTTCTGGTTGGTGCGCGCGGTTAGCTGGATGACTTCTTGCGGCACATCGAGATAATCGGGGTCGAACGATCCGAGCAACGGCACCGGCCATTCAGTCAGCCCGGCATTCTCGACCACCAGCCCTTCGTCCTCGACCAGCGCGAAGCCCGCATCCTTCGCCTGCTGTGCCGAGCGGTCGCGGATGATCGTCTCGCGCTCCTCCTGATCCACCAGCACATGGCAAGCGCGCAATTTCTCGACATAGTCGTGCGCGCCGCCGATGGTGATCGGGCCGGGATGATGGAAGCGGTGGCCGAGCGTGGTTGCGCCGCAGGTGACGCCGTCGATCTGCACATCGACGATTTGCTCCCCGAGCAAGGCGACGATCGAATGCAGCGGCCGCACCCAGCGCAGGCTCGCGGTGCTGGCCGAGGCCGCGCCCCAGCGCATCGACTTGGGCCATTGGAAATCGCGGACGATGGTCGCGACCGCATCCGCCAGAACGGCAGCGGTAGCGCGACCCGGTCGATCGATCACCGCGAACCAGATGCCGTCGCGATCTTCGAGCTGGTCCCGGGTCAGACCCGTCTTGCGCAGGAATCCGTCTAGAGCCTGTTGCGGCGCGGCGGTCTTTGGGCCCTTGAGTTCCTCCGACACCGCCGCCGTTTCCAGCGGCAATCCGCGCGCGATCAGCGCCAGCCGCCGCGGGGTCGAGTAAGTGGTGATCCCGTCATGCGTTAGCCCCGCCGCGGCCAGCGCTTCGGCCATCATCCGCGCCAGATCGTTGCGCGCCTTCGCCTGCATGCGCGCGGGGACTTCCTCGGACAGGAGTTCGAGCAGGAAGTCGGCACTCATGCCGCATATCCCTTATATTCCATCCATGCGGCGCAGGCACCTTTGGCGAGGTCGCGGACGCGGGCCATGTAGGCCTGGCGTTCGGCGACCGAGATGACGCCGCGCGCCTGGAGCGTGTTGAAGATGTGGCTGGCCTTGATTGCCTGCTCGTAGGCGGCGATCGGGACATTGTTCGTGAGGCTGTTCTCGGCTTCCGCCGCAGCCATGCGGAAGGCTTCGAACAGGGCGGTCGTGTCGGCCACTTCGAAATGCCATTTCGACATCTGTTTTTCATTGTCGAGGAACACGTCGCCGTATGTGACCCCGGTATTGTTGAACTTCAGGTCAAAGACATTGTCGACGCCCTGGATGTACATCGCGAGGCGCTCGAGCCCGTAGGTCAATTCGCCCGCGACCGGCTTGCAATCGTAACCGCCGACCTGCTGGAAATAGGTGAACTGCGTCACCTCCATGCCGTCGCACCACACTTCCCACCCGAGGCCCCAGGCACCGAGCGTGGGACTTTCCCAATCATCCTCAACGAAGCGGATGTCATGCTTGAGCGGGTCGATACCGATCGCATCGAGGCTTCCGAGATAGAGCGCCTGCAAGTCGGGCGGGCTGGGCTTCAGCATCACCTGATATTGGTAATAAGCCCCGAGCCGGTTGGGGTTCTCACCATAGCGGCCGTCGGTCGGGCGACGGCACGGCTGGACGTACGCGCAATTCCACGGATCGGGACCGAGGGCGTGCAGCACGGTCGCGGGGTGGAACGTCCCCGCCCCCATCTCAAGGTCATAAGGCTGCAGGATGACGCAATCACGCTCCCCCCAGTAGCGGTGGAGGGTCAGGATCAGATCCTGGAAGGAAAGCGGTGCGGTCACGACCTGCGCCCTAGAGTGCGCGCCGATGGAGGGTCAAGCGGCGCGGCCTCTCGCAACTGGGGATGTAAGGTCTTGTTGACATCGTCCCGCGAATCGTTATGTAAGGTTTCACTGACATTTGGTAAGGCAAGGCTGACAGTTGGAAAACCGCCTGAGAATATTGCGCGCCGAGCGCGGATGGAGCCAGGCAGATCTTGCCGGGCACCTCGACGTCTCGCGCCAAGCGGTCAACGCAATCGAGACGGGCAAATATGATCCGTCGCTGCCCCTCGCTTTCAAGGTCGCCCGTCTATTCGGGCAGTCGATCGAACAGATCTTTAATGATGGAGTTGAGTCATGAATTCGGAGACGTCGCCGCGGTGGGCCGATCGGCTCGGGACCGGCACCCGCACGATCCTGATCGTTACGACCATCATCTTCGGCTTGTTCGCGGTCGGGATGGTTGCGGGGTTCAGCTACGCGGTGCTGGAAGATGGCAAGTTGCCGACCAAGCCACTCGTCTGGCTGATCTTTGCAGCGATGGTCGCATTGGTCGCCTTGGTCGGCTGGGTGCTGCTCAGCCTGTTCCGATCCATCTATCCCGAGCGAATGAGCCGCTTCGACAAGCGCTACTGGAAGATGTGGGCGATCGTCATTGGCCTGAGCTTCCCAATCGGCATCGCGGTGGGGGTGCTTGGACTAAGCGACCAGTCTGGCGGCTTCTCATTGCTCCTTTCAAACGCGCCGATCTCGCCGCCGACCGCGATCCTGGTGTCGGTCGTCGGCTCGATTCTCATGATCGCGACGCTGGTCATTTATTTCCGCGCTATCGATGATCACGAGGAGCGCGCCTATCTATGGGGCTCCAATGTCGCGTTTCACTTCCTTGCCCTCGCCTTCCCGTTTTACTGGCTGCTTGCGCGCGGTGGCCTGGTTCCCGCCCTCACCATCGGCGCCGCGCTGCTGATCGTGCTTCTTTCCTGCATCGTCCAGGCGATCGTCTGGGCTCTGTTCAAGTTCCGTTGATGTTTCCCTCTCTAGGAGTTCCAATCATGCGTAAATTCATCACCCGTACCGTCGCCGCCCTGACCGCGACCGCCGCCGCCTTTACCCCGCTGGTCGCCAAGACCCCCGCACCCGCCAAGCCGGCGATGTGGGTGCTCAGCGACGCGGACACGACCATCTATCTGTTCGGCACGATCCACCTGCTGCCCAAAGGTACCCAGTGGCGCACGCCCACCTTCGACAAGGCCGCGACCAGCGCGTCGGATCTGGTGGTGGAAACAGTGATCGACGAGGCCAATCCGATGGCCGCCGCTCAGGAAATGATGAAGATGGCGGTCAGTCCCAATCTGCCGCCGCTGGCCGAGCGGGTAGCGCCTGAAAAGCGCGCCAAGCTGGCGGAAGTCGCGGCCAAGACCGGTGTCCCGACCGCGGTGTTCGATCAGCTCGAAACGTGGGGCGCTGCCTTCATCATGCTCAGCGTGACGATGCAGGAGCTCGGGCTCGACCCCAAGTCAGGCGTCGAAAGCGCGCTCAAGGCCGAATTCACCACTGCCAAGAAGCCGATCGGTCAGCTGGAAACGAACGCCGAGCAATTCGGATTCTTCGATACGCTGCCGGAAAAAGCCCAGCGCGAATTCCTTGAAAGCGTGCTCGACAATCCGGCCAAGGCAAAGAAGCAGTTCGACGAGATGCTAAGCGTGTGGACGAGCGGCGACGTCAAGGCGATGGGCGAGACGTTCAATCGCGAATTTGCAAAATCGCCCGAGCTGCGGGAGAATCTGCTCCGCAAGCGTAATGCCAACTGGAACGGCTGGCTGCAGCGCCGCCTGGCAACGCCGGGGACGACTCTGGTCGCGGTCGGAGCCGGTCATCTTTCGGGTGACGATTCGGTAATAGCGATGCTCGAGAAGGGCGGCTACAAGGTGAAGCGCGTCCAATAGGTGAAATAATCACCACAATTGAGATATTTGAGGGTCGGTTAGCGAAGCGTTAACCTTGACGGAGCGATCCTTCGGAATCACAGTATCACCACACTCAACCCGGGGGGGATGACGTGCAGGATCGACTGGGTTTCCGAAGGGCGTTCCGGGCCCGACTGGCCGGTTTCCACCGCCGCTGCAGAATTCTTGCCGCGGCCTCGTCCCTCGTCTGCCTGTCCAGCCCGGCAGCGTCGATCCCGACCTTCGCCGACAAACAACCGCCGACACCGATCGAGCAGCCGGCGCTGTGGGTGCTTAGCGATGCAGACACCACTATCTATCTGTTCGGCACCTTTCACGCGCTGGATGAGCGGATCGACTGGCTGGCTCGCCCGATCCGTGCCGCCTTCGACAGTTCCGACGAACTGGTGCTCGAAACGGTGGTGCCGGCTGATCCGGCCGAACTGCTCGGCATCCTAGCGAAACACGATCTGATCCCTGCGCCCGTCATCGGCGCCCCCGTCATCGCGTCAACCGACGAGTCGATTGCCGTGGCCGGCTCGACCATGGCTGTGGGTCGATCCGCCGGTCTGACACCCGAGCGCGGCGCCGATGCCGTGCTGCGCCGCATCGCCGACGCACAGGGAAAACCGGTCGACGGACTGGAGAGTTTCGATTTCCAGCTCGGCATGGTGAAGGGCCTACCCACGACGACCGGAGCACCAGCCCCGACCGCCGCACCGCACCCCGAAGTCAGGCAAGTGCTGCTCGCCATGCGTTCGGCGTGGAAGCGCGGCGACGGGTCTGACATTGCTGCCGTGCTTAACCACCTCGAAGCGCAGTCCCCGGCCACGTATCAGCGGCTGTTCGTCGACCGCAACAAGCATTGGGCGAGCTGGATCGCGGATCGGATGACCCGCCCCGGGACCGTGTTCGTGGCGGTGGGGACCGGCCACCTCATCGGCCGCGACAGCCTCCAGCAAAAGCTTGCCCGTCACGGCTATCGAACCATGCGCATCAAGTAAGCGTCCGACCTTGCCACCGAGCGCCCCTTTCCCTATAGGCGCGCGTTGCTCACCCATGGTCATCCCTGGAGGCGTGGCGGAGCAATACTCAGAGGAATGTAACAATGAGCGAACAGCTGACGCTGCCCGCCGAGCAACGCGAACGGGCTGGCAAGGGAGCCTCCCGTGAACTGCGTCGCACCGGACGGGTGCCCGCCGTGATCTACGGCGACAAGAAGACCCCTTTGTCGGTGCATGTGGATGAGAAGATTCTCACCAAGATGCTCTCGACCGGCCATTTCATGAACACCGTCGTGATGATCGATTCCGCCGGCAAGAAGCATCGCACGCTCCCCAAGGACGTGCAGTTTCACCCGGTGTCGAGCCGTCCGATCCACGTCGATTTCCTGCGCATCGGCGAGCATAGCACGGTCACCGTCGCGATCCCCGTCCGCTTCGACAATGAAGAGGATTCGCCGGGCCTGAAGCGCGGCGGCGTGCTCAACATCGTCCAGCACGATATCGAGCTGATCTGCGATGCGGCCGAAATTCCGGACGAATTGCACATCGACTTCACCGGTCTCGACATCGGCGATTCGATCCACATCAGCCAGGTCAAGCTGCCCAAGGGCGCCAAGCCGGCGATCGACGACCGCGACTTCACCGTCGCCACGCTCGTCGCCCCGTCGGCGATGAAGTCCGAAGAAGGCGACACCGCGACCGAAGCGGGCGATGTCCCCGTGGTTGGTGAAGATGGTGACGAGGCCGAAGGCGGCGACGCCCCTGCCGAGGGCGAGGACAAGGGCTGAGCCCAGCGTCCATCGTGACACGCACAACAGCGCCCATCCTGCTAGCGGGGTGGGCGTTTTTGTTTGAAGCACGTCTCTCTTTCGAGGATGCGACCGAATGCAAATCTGGGCCGGTCTCGGCAATCCGGGGACGCAATATGCGCTCCATCGTCACAACGTCGGCTTCATGGCTGTCGATGTTATCGCCGACGTTCACGACTTCGGCCCGTGGACCAAGAAATTCCGCGCCCTGGTAAGCGAAGGTCGCATCGGCCGCCACCGCATCCTGTTGCTCAAGCCACAGACCTACATGAACGACAGCGGCGATGCGGTTCAGCAGGCGCTTCATTTCTTCAAGCAGGACATCGGCGCGCTGACCGCCTTCCATGACGAACTCGATCTGCTGCCGTTCAAGGTCAAGGTGAAGACCGGCGGAGGCACCGCAGGACATAACGGCCTGCGCTCGATCGACGCCAGCCTTGGCCCCGATTTCCGCCGCGTGCGCATCGGAATCGGCCATCCCGGCCACAAGGATCGCGTCACGCGCTGGGTGCTCGGCAACTATGCAAAGGCGGAGATGGATCCGTTGAGCGATCTGCTCGGAGCCATCGCAGCGGAAGCCGAATGGCTAGCGGCCGGCGACGATCCCCGATTCATGAGCGATGTCGCCACTCGAATGCACCAGGACTGAGCCCAATGCAGCGGGTGATGATCATCGGTCCTTGCGGGGCGGGCAAGTCGACCGTGTCCCACGTCCTCGCCGCCAAACTCGGCCTGCCCCTGATCCACATGGACCAGCTCAACTGGCAGCCGGGCTGGGTCGATGAAGGCAATGACCGGTTGCGCGGACTGCTGGCGGTGGAAATTGCCAAGGAACGCTGGCTGATCGAGGGCAATTACGGGTCGACCATGAATATGCGTCTCGAGCGGGCCGATACCCTCGTCTATCTCGA
The DNA here is from genome assembly GCA_040385545.1 of Pseudomonadota bacterium. Classification (GTDB taxonomy): domain Bacteria; phylum Pseudomonadota; class Alphaproteobacteria; order Sphingomonadales; family Sphingomonadaceae; genus Sphingomicrobium. The sequence goes on along the minus strand of JAZKHF010000253.1, from coordinate 11,000 downwards.
TTATCCTCTTCCGCTCTGCCTGTGGCGGCTGATCAAGCGGATCGTGACCAATTATGGCCGCACCCGACCCGACATGCCCGACAATTGCCCGGAGCGGTTCGACCCCGGTTTCCTGTGGTATGTTATCCGCTGGAACCACGGTCCGCGCCAACGCACCGAGCGCAGCCTGCGCGGCCATGAGCATAAGGTCATCCGCCTGAAGTCGCCGCGTGCCCTTGCCGATTGGCTCGCGACGGTCGAAAGCTGATTGCATGCGCCAGCTGTTCGCCACTCCGCTCTACGAAGCCATGCTCGATGAGCCTGCGTTGCTAGAAGAGCTCGCACATTCGATCCGCAGCCTCGCCGCCGACGATCGCGCCGGCATCGGCTGGAGCCGCGATCATGGCTACAAGGGCTACACCAGCTACGCCTCGCTCGACGATCTGCCGCGCCGCGATCCCGCGTTTGGCGACCTAAAGCGCATGGTCACCCGCCACGCCGCCGCTTTTGCCAAGGAGCTGTCGTGGGACGTCAAGCCCAAACTCGACAGTCTGTGGGTCAATGTGTTGAAAAGCGGTGGACATCATAGTGGACATATCCATCCCCACAGTATCCTTTCGGGCACGCTTTACGTCGAGGCGCCACCGGGTTCGGGCGCGATCCGGTTCGAGGATCCGCGCCTGCCAATGATGATGGCCGCCCCCCAGCGGCGGACCGACGCGCCCGAGCATTTGCGGCCGTTCGTGACGGTCGACCCACGACCGGGGCTGTTGCTGCTATGGGAAAGCTTCCTCCGCCACGAAGTCCTCCCCGGCATCCCCAAGGCCGAGCGACTGAGCATCAGCTTCAATTTCTCTTAGGCAGCCAGGGCAAGCTGGTTTCGCCCCGCCTGCTTGGCGCGATACAGGGCCATGTCCGCAATCTTGAGCGCGGCATCGATCCCGTCCCCGCCCAACTCCGCCACCCCGCCGCTGACCGTCACCGCGATCACATTGTGCCCAGCGCGAAAGACGGTCGATCCAAGCTCCGACCGCAGTCGGTCGCAAATCGCCAATGCCTGAGGCAGCGTCGTGCCGGGGAAAAAGACGGCAAATTCCTCGCCACCCAGTCGCGCTACTATATCGCCGTCGCGGACCACCCGAAGAGCGACGTTGGCAAAGCCTTGAAGGACGATGTCGCCGGCGTCATGGCCGTATCGATCATTGACCTGCTTGAAATGGTCGATGTCGAGCATGGCGACGCAGGCGCCGACATCGCCATCGGCCGGTATGCGCCGATCGACCGCCTCGCGGTACGCTCGGCGATTTCCCAGGCCGGTGAGCGAGTCGACCAGCGCCGCTTCGCACAATTTCAATTCTACCAACTTCTGGTCATGGATATCGCGGACGATGCTCAGGATTCCGTCGGGTTGGCCGTCGTCGTCGAGGATTAGCCTGGCATGCGTCTCCGCCCAGCGTTTCTCTCCGGTGGCGGTGACCGCGAGATATTCGAACCGGTTGGTCTCCCCGCCCATATCGAGCGACCGTCGATGCAATATGCTTGCCTCGCCGAGGTGCTCGGGGGCGATCAGCATCGCGCAATTGCGACCGACCAATTGCTCCGGCTGATAGCCAAGCTGCAGGCACGACGGGGAAACATAGCGGATCGTCCCGTCGAGCTTGAGGCTGAAGATGACGTCGCTCGAATATTCGGCGATCATCCGGTAGCCGGCCTCGCTCTCGCGCATCTTGCGATGCAGGCGCGCCCGGTTGGCGAGATCGGCGGTGACCGGCAGCAGGGTCAGGACGGTCGCTGCAAGATAGAATTGGAAGAATTGCATTCGTGCCGCGAACGATCCCTCAACCAATTGGATCGGTCCCTCCCCGGTCCCGGTTGCGAGCCCCCCGACGATTGCCAGCATGGCGATCGACATCGCCACCCCGCCGCGACCGACGCGGAACGCGATCAAGATCATCGGCAGGATCGGCAGGAATAGCAGTGGCAGTGCATGTTGCCCGAAAACGTAAGCGCTAGTGACGATCGCAAGCATCAACAGGGCCACGGTTTCGGCCACGTCGCGGCGCTTGAGCTCACGCATCAGCGAACGGCGATTGGCACGCGTCAACAGTAGCGCGATCGGCGTGAAAGTCAGATTGCCGAGCGCGTGCCCCTCGGCGAAAGTGAGGAAAGTCGGGCCGAACGGAATGCCCGCGATGTGCGTTCTCACGACTGCCGCCATCAGCCCGGCGACGAGCGGCGCGACGATCCCTACCGACATGACGAAATGCATCAGCCATCCGAGCGAGCCGAGCGGTCGGCGCGGATCGGCCATTGAGCGAAACAGCCACGCCGCCAGCACCGCTTCGGTGATATTGATGATCGTGAACGGGATCGCCATCGCCAGCCCCAATCCCCACATGCTGGTGACCAGCGTGCTTGCGATCGCACAGGCGATGATCGACGGTACCCAGTGGCGCCGCGGGCGCGACATCAAATCGGCGGCGAGGACCGCGGTCGCGATCCACAGATACGCCACCCCGCCCTCGTACCGGGCCAGCAACACCGCGAACGCGGCGGCGATGAAGTAACTGCAGCCGAGCAAGATCGGCGGAAGGAAACGCGTGGCGATCATGCCGCGCTTGTGGCGTCTGGGGGTTAGAGCGAGCTTGCGACAACCTCCACAACGGACTTGTTCGCTTGGCTCGCCCGCGCGGCTTCATTTCCGCGACGCTTGCCGCTAAGGCGCCCGCCAACCCCTCCTTCAGTTGGAACATCACCCCCATGGGCTTCAAATGCGGTATCGTCGGCCTGCCCAATGTCGGCAAATCGACCCTGTTCAACGCGCTGACCGAAACGCAGGCGGCGCAGGCGGCCAATTATCCGTTCTGCACGATCGAGCCTAATGTCGGCCAGGTCGCGGTGCCCGATCCACGGCTCGACACGCTCGCCAAAATCGCCGGATCGGCCAAGATCATTCCGACCCAGCTGGCATTTGTCGATATCGCCGGATTGGTGAAGGGCGCTTCGCAAGGCGAAGGGCTCGGCAACCAGTTTCTCGGCAATATCCGTGAGGTGGACGCGATCGTCCACGTCCTGCGCTGTTTCGAGAATGACGACATCCAGCATGTCGCCAACAAGGTCGACCCGATCGCCGATGCCGAAGTGGTGGAGACCGAGCTGCTGCTGAGCGATCTCGAAAGCCTGGAAAAGCGCGTGCCCGCATTGGCCAAGAAAGGCACGCAGGGCGACAAGGAAGCCAAGATTTCTGCCTCCGTGCTGGGGCAGGCGCTGGAGCTGCTGCGCGAAGGCAAGCCGGCCCGACTCACCGTCCCCAAGGACGAGGAGGAGGCCCGCCTGTTCGCGCAGGCGCAGCTGATCACCGCCAAGCCGGTCCTCTACGTCTGCAACGTCAACGAGGAGGATGCGGCCAACGGCAATGACTTCTCCGCCCGTGTGTTCGAGAAAGCCAAGGCGGAAGGTGCCAATGCGGTCGTCGTCTCGGCCGCGATCGAGAGCGAACTGGTCGGCATGGAAATGGACGAACGGCTCGCCTTCCTCGAGGAAATGGGCCTTCACGAAACCGGCCTCGCCCGGGTCATCCGCTCGGGCTACGATTTGCTCCACCTGATCACCTTCTTCACCGTGGGGCCCAAGGAAGCGCGCGCCTGGACGGTCGAGAAGGGTGCCAAGGGGCCGCAGGCGGCGGGCGAGATTCACACCGACTTCGAGCGGGGCTTCATCCGTGCCGAGACCATCGCTTATGACGATTATGTCGCGCTCAATGGCGAAAGCGGCGCGCGCGACGCCGGCAAATTGCGTCAGGAAGGCAAAGAATATGTCGTCAAGGACGGCGACGTGCTGCACTTCAAGTTCAACGTCTGACGCGCTTGCTTGGCCGGTACCGGTCGCTTAGCCAGCCTTGGTGACCGAAACGATTGATTTTCCCCGCCAGATGGCCGCCTCGGCGCGCGATCCAGAGTTGCTGCGCGCGGGACAGGCGCTGGCGGGCAATGATCTGCCGATCGCCGAGAGTGTGCTGCGGCCTTACCTCAAGCGTCGCCCGACCGATGTCGCTGCGATCCGGATGATGGCCGAGTTGGCGGCACGGATCGGGCGGCTAGCCGATGCCGAGAATCTCCTTCGTCGCGCGCTTGAGCTGGCCCCTGCCTTCACCGCCGCGCGCGCCAACCTCGCCACCATCCTCTACAAGCAGAACAAACCCGCCGAGGCGATTGCCGAGCTGGAGACGATCGAGCGCGAGGGTCCGTCCAACCTTGGGCACAGCAGCCTGAAGGCGGCCGCGCTGAGCCGCATCGGCGGGCATGAGGAAGCGCTGAGCCTGTATCGAACGATCCTCGACGCCAAGCCCGAAGAGCCCAAGCTGTGGATGAGCTACGGCCATATCCTGAAGACTGTCGGCGAACAGCAGGAGAGTATCGCCGCCTATCGCCGCGCGATCGCCATCCGTCCGAGCCTGGGCGAAGTGTGGTGGAGTCTGGCGAACCTGAAGACGGTTCGGTTCCACGAAGCCGACATCGCCGCGATGGAAACAGCGCTCGAGCAGCCCGACCTGGCCGATGAGGACGCCTTTCACCTGCACTTCGCGCTGGGCAAGGCACTGGAGGACCGTGCGGACGCCGGGGCCAGCTTCACACATTATGCCACCGCCAATAGGCTTCGGCGCGAAAATCTGGCCTATGATCCTGCCGACATCAGCGAGCATGTCGACCGATCGATCGCCCTGTTCTCGCCCGACTTCTTCGCCGCCCAAGCGGGTCAGGGCCACCCTGCCCCCGACCCGATCTTCATCCTCGGCCTTCCGCGCGCCGGATCGACCCTCGTCGAGCAAATTCTCAGCAGCCATCCCGCGATCGAGGGGACCAGCGAATTGCCCGACATTCCGGTCATCGCGCGGCGACTGGGTGGGCGAAAGAGCGGCGGCGAGCCTTCCACCTACCCCGACTGCCTAGTCGATCTCGACGGTGCGGCGCTGGCCGAACTGGGCCGCGAATATCTCGCGCGAGCGCAGGTCCAGCGGGTCACCGACCGGCCCCTGTTCATCGACAAGTTACCCAACAATTGGGCGCACGCCGGGCTGATCCGACTGATCCTGCCACAAGCGAAGATAATTGACGCGCGGCGCGACCCGATGTCGTGCGGTTTTTCCAACTTCAAGCAGCATTTCGCGCGCGGCCAAGGGTTCACCTACAGCCTCGCCGACATCGGCACTTACTACAGCGATTACCTCCGCCTGATGCGCCACATCGATGCGGCCCAGCCCGGGCTGGTCCACCGCGTGATCCACGAGGATCTGGTCGACGATCCCGAACGCGAAGTACGCCGCCTGCTCGACTTTCTGGGCCTGCCGTTCGACCCCGCCTGCCTAGCTTTTCACGAGAACAAGCGGGCCGTGCGCACCGCTAGTTCGGAACAGGTGCGCCGCCCGATCAGTCGCGACGGATTCGATCAATGGCGGCCGTTCGAAGCCTGGCTCGACCCGCTCAAGAAGGCACTTGGTGCAAATTTGAAACAGTGGCGCGATTAACGACAAACCAGCCGTTAACCGTCACGAATGTGAATTGACGCTGTTTCGAATGCGCAACATTCTCCGCCTCGGCAAACGGGGGATTATCATGCTGCATTTTGCGACCATTCCGACTTGGAAGCGCGTCGGCTTCGGCCTCCTTTTATCGACCGCGTTGGTGACGCCTGCGCAGGCACAGGACGCTACTACACCGCCAGTTGATCCCGCAACCCAGCCCGCCGCGGCAGGGTCGCCCACCGACGAGGACGTGATCGTCGTCACTGCCACAAAGCGAAGCGAAAACCTTCAGGACGTGCCGATCGCGATCACCGCGCTCAGCACCAAGACGCTCGACGATTTGCAGGTCGACGGTTTCGACGATTATGCCAAGCTCGTTCCATCCCTGTCGTTCAAATCGTCGGGCCCGGGCAGCAGCAACGTCTATTTCCGAAGCGTTGCCTCGGGTGAGAATGCCAATCACTCCGCCTCGCTCCCGTCGGTCGGCACCTATCTCGACGAACAGCCGATCACGACCATCCAAGGTGCCCTGGACCTGCATATCTTCGACATCGCCCGGGTCGAAGCGCTGGCCGGGCCGCAGGGCACGCTTTACGGCGCGTCGAGCCAGGCCGGCACGGTTCGGATCATCACCAATAAGCCCGATCTCAACGGCACCTATGGTGCGGTGAATCTGGAAGTGAACAGCGTCGCCCACGGCGATTTCGGTTACACTGGCGAGGGCTTCGTCAATTTGCCGATCGCGACCAATGTCGCGGCGCGCGTGGTTGGCTGGTACCGCAAGGACGCCGGTTACATCGACAATGTCGCGGGTGAACTGGTTTTCCCGACCTCGGGCATCGCGTTCAACAACGATCGGTTGGTCGAGGATGATTATAACGACGTCACTACCTATGGCGCGCGCGCCGCTCTGAGGATCGACCTCGACGACAATTGGACCATCACGCCGCAGATCATGGCCCAAAGCCAGGTTTCGAACGGCTCGTTCGCCGAGGAATCGGGCCTTGGCGACCTTGAGACGATGCAGTTCAACCCCGAGAAATATGACGACAAATGGTGGCAGGCGTCACTGACCGTGCAGGGAAAGATCGCCAATCTCGACGTGACCTATGCCGGGTCGTACATGAAGCGCCAGATCGACGGCGAATTCGACTATTCGGATTATGCTTACTTCTATGACGCGATCTACGGTTACGGTGCCTATTTCTACGACAATAACGACAATCTGGTGAATCCGAACCAGTACGTCCAGTCGGACGATGCCTTCACCAAGCAAAGCCACGAGCTGCGTTTCACCACTCCATCGGACAAGCGCATCCGGCTCGTCGCCGGCCTGTTCTACCAGCGCCAGACGCACCGCATCATCCAGAATTACATCGTCGACGATATCGCCGATTCGATCACTGTCCCGACCACCGAAAGCAATATCTGGCTGACCGACCAGAAGCGCGTCGACCGCGATTATGCCGCGTTCGGCGAGCTGGCGTTCGACATCACGCCGCAGCTGACCGTCACCGGCGGCGGACGCCTCTACAAGTTCGACAATACGTTGATCGGCTTCTTCGGTTTCGCCAACCCGGGCTACAGCAGCAATCCGATCTACAATTGCACCGACTTCGGCCCGCCCAACTTCGGCGGCCCCTGCAACAACGTCGACAAGCGCACCAAAGGCGACGGCTTCGTCCACCGCCTGAACCTGACCTGGAAACCCAACGAGGATTTGCTCTTCTACGGAACTTGGTCGCGCGGGTTCCGTCCGGGCGGAATCAACCGGCGTGGCAGCCTGCCGCCTTACCTTCCGGACTTCATCAGCAATTATGAAGCTGGCGCCAAAATCAGCTTTGGCAATGGATCGCATTTCAATGTCGCGGCTTACCAGCTCAACTGGTCGGATATTCAATTGTCGTTTCTCGGCGCCAACGGCCTGACCGAAATTCGAAATGCGGGGGATGCCCGGATTCGCGGTCTCGAGGCCGACCTGTTCCTGCGACTCGCACCTGGCCTGACTTGGAGCACCGGCGCATCGTACAATGACGCGAAACTGCTCAACGACTTCTGCCAATTTGCCAATTCGGACAATGACTGCACCATTCCCGGCCCCGACGATCGCGACGAAGATCTCGATCCCGAAGTGAATTCGGTGCTCGCCCCCAGCGGGACGCGCTTGCCGCTAAGCGCCAAGCTGAAGGGCAGCAGCCGGATCCGCTACGAATGGGATGCGAGCAGTACGATCAGGGCCCACGTTCAGGCGTTGGTGACTTATGAAGGGGCGCGCCGTCGCGATCTCCGGCTGGTTGAGAACGGCCTCTACGGCAACTTGAAAGCCTATTCGCTGGTCGACCTGTCGGCCGGTATCGACAAGGGGCCATGGTCGCTCGACCTGTTCGCAAAGAATCTGTTCGATGTGCGCGGCCAGGTGAGCAAAGGCATCCAGTGTCCCGAACTGGTGTGCGGCGATGTGGACAACCAGACCGCGAGCGGCGGCAAGGTTTACACCACCGTCACCCGCCCGCGAACCATCGGGCTTCGCGTCGGCCGCAAGTTCTAGCTTCGCCTCTGCCCGCCATGCTAGCGCCAATTGTGCGATAGTTTTGGCGGGCTGAGGTAGTCGGGTTGCAACGAAATATCATTGGCGATCCCATGTCGAAGTTGAAGACAGCGCGGCAGCCGCTCGCGTCCAGTCCTGCAGTGTCCGGGCGCAGAGGCGCATCTTGCTTACCGAGCATCCAAGCGAACCTGCGTATCTTCGCCTGACCATGTGGCGGACCTGACGCACGCGCGGACTTCATCTAGCACCGCTGATGCTTGCCCCAATAGGCCCTGAGGAGATTGAATTCGTGCTTTACTGGGAAGACATGGAAGTCGGATCCGATCGGACATTCGGAACCTATTCGGTCACGCGCGAGGAAGTGCTGGAATTTGCGCGCAAATATGATCCCCAGCCCTTCCACCTCAGCGACGAAGCAGCCGCGAAGACGCATTTCGGCCGGATCGCAGCCTCGGGTTGGCATACGGCGGCGATGACCATGCGCGTGATTATTGATGCCTTGACTAAAGAGCCGCAGGCGGGGCTGGGTTCTCCTGGCGTCGACGAGTTACGATGGACGAAACCGGTCTATCCCGGCGACACATTGACCATGCACGGTACGATCGTCGAGAAAACGCCTTCGCGCTCCAAACCGGAACTCGGCACGATCCGCACGGCCACCACCGTAACCAATCAGGATGGTGTCGACGTAATGCGGTTCACCTCGATCGTCCTAATGCGGCGCCGCCCAGCCAGCGACTAGTGCCGATTTTGACGGCTCCGATTGCGATCGAAGTCGCTCCAATTCTCGCGAAATTGCCGACGTTGGCCGCGCTCTCGCCAGTAAGACTGGCGACTTGTCCAATAGCGCTGCTGATCTCGCGACCAGCGGATAGGTCTCCGATAACTGTCGTAAACATAATATCCGCGGCCCGGATAATAATAGCCGTCGTTCCACCCCCAATAGGGATTGCCCGAGTAGCTGCCGTAGCCAGTGCCATAACCGACGGAGACGCCACCGGTGCCGAACCCACCATAGCCATAGCCGCATCCGCCAAGCGCAAGGCCAGCAAGCAAGGCTATTGAAGCGGTACGGACAGGGAAATTCTTGAGGGTCATGACGCGTTACTCATGCTAGAGAATTGCCCCACGATACCAACGACTTCGGACCAGCAAGGTTCCCCCGGACGAATCCAACGGCTAATGCCCGTCGAACGCCATCAGGCTGATTGTCTCGATACCCTCTCCGCGCAGTTTTTCCGCCCCGCCAAGCTCGGGCAGGTCGATCAGAAAGCGCGCGCCGACCACCTTTCCGCCGCCTCGTCGAACCAGTCGCACCGCGGCAAGAGCAGTCCCCCCCGTCGCGATCAAATCGTCAACCACCAATACACGGGCACCGGGTGCGCAGGCGTCGATATGCATCGTCAGGCGATCGGTGCCATATTCCAATGCATAATCCTCGGCGATCGTCTTACCGGGCAATTTGCCGTCCTTGCGAACAAGCAACAGTCCGGCACCGAGCCTCACTGCCAATGCACCTCCGACGATGAAGCCCCGCGCTTCGATCGCCGCAACCAGATCGACCGGCTCATCAACCGAGGCTGCAAGCGCATCGACCGCGCTGGCCATGCCGACGCGGTCGAGCAGCAAGGTAGTGATATCGCGATACTGAATCCCGGGCTTGGGAAAATCCGGGATCGTGCGGACCAGCGCTTTCAGTTCATCGGCGCCAATCACTTCATAATCCCAAAAAGCCAACCTCTCAGCCCGCGATGTCCTTACCGTCCTTGGCATGCTCGCGCTTTGCCATATTCTCGGGATCGAGCGCGCCCTTTGGGGCGACCTTGCGCTTCGCTTCAGCCCAGATATTCCGATAGCTCAAATAGCCCAGGAATGTGGCGAAGAGCAGGAAGATGATCACCACATAGCCGGTGCGATGGCGATTTTCGAGCTTTGGCTCCGCGGTCCAGACGAGGAACGCCGAAACATCCTTCGACATCTGGTCGACCGTGGCCGGTGGCGATCCCTCGGCATAGGTGACCTGCCCGTCGCTTGCGATCGGCGGCGGCATGGCGATGTTGAGGTTCGCGAAATAGGGATTGAAATACAGCCCATCAGGCGTCTTTGCCGTCGGGAACTTCTGCAGCAATTCGGCTGGCTGCGCTTGATATCCGGTCAGCAGCGAATGGATGTACGCCGCCCCGCCCTCACGCGCCTTGGTGATCAGCGACAGGTCCGGCGGCAGCGCATTCTGGTTGGCCGCGCGCGCCGCAGTCTCGTTCGGATAGGGCGATGGAAAACGGTCGGCCGGGGTCGCCTTGCGGGTCGCGGGCTCGCCGGTGTCGGGATTGACCGTGGGGACTTCGATCTTCCAGAAATTGCCCGATCCGGCGAAGGCCTTGATCTGGCCCTCGCTATAACCGAGCGCAGACAGGTCGCGGAAAGACACCAGGTTGATCCCGTGACAGGCGGCACAGACCTCGGTGTATACCTGCAGCCCGCGTTGCAGCTGGGCCTTGTCATACTTGCCGAACGGCCCGTCGGAGGCGAATTTCACATCCTTGGGCTTTTTGTGGAAGGCATATTCCACCGTTTCTTCCGTTGGCGAAGCGATCGCGTCGCTGACCGTCCCGTAAAGGGAGATCAGCAAAACGAGCGTGAGAACGGCGCCGGCGGCGTAGCTGAAGAGGCGGATCATTGCTGCGAACTTCCCTTTATTCAGCTGCCGCGATCGCGGATTTTGTCGTTCCGGCCGGTGCGCTTTCCTGAAGCTCGCCGTGCAACGCCGACGCAGATATCGACGACGGCAGCGGAAGCGTGTCCTCATTGCGCGAGATGAGCGGCAGGATGATCAGGAAATGGGCGAAATAATACGCCGTTGCGATCTGGCTGATCGCGACCACGGTCGGCGTGACGTGCGCCCCGCCAGCCCAGGTCAGCACGATCACGTCGAGCACCAGGATCCAGAAGAAG
>JAZKHF010000252.1:0-39872 GCA_040385545.1 Pseudomonadota bacterium | reverse complement strand
CGAGATATGTGTCGCGGTCTGATAGGTGATCATCGGCAAGACGAGCGCGGGATCGGCAAAGGCGGTGCGGGCGCTAGCTTGGATGGCGACCTGCATGGCGGCGAGTGCTGCCTCATAAGTCGCTTGAGCCGTATCGACCTGATAGTCCTTTTCGCCCTGCACCCAGAAAGCCATGGCAGGCGTCGTGGGTCGATTCTCGGCCAGCCCCACAGCCCTCGCCGCCGTCCAGTGGGCGTTAACGCGGTTGAACAGGGGGGCGGCGGCGAGTTCCGAGATCGAGCGACTGCCTTCGCCGGTGCTGGCGGCATTGATCTGGTGACCGCTGGCGGCAAGATCGACCAGCTTTTCTTCCAGCAGGATCTGCGCATACATGCGCGCCGCCGCCTGCAGTCCGACCTCGGCCACGGCCGACGTCATGGGAACGGTCGAGTTGAAGCTGACCGCCGTGTCCTCGCTGATCTCTGCAGCATAGCGCTGCCCGCCATTAGGCATGCGCGCATAAGGCACGGAATCGACAAACCAAGGGATCGAGTCCGAGCCGACACCAAGCGATTGGCTATGGACGAGCCAGTCTTGCCGCGATGTCATAATGGGCGAGAGCGGCGCAGTGGGATATTGTCGCTTGAGCGCCTCGGCGAAGGCGACGCCTCGTGCCTGCCTGTTGGCGAGATCGCGCGCCGCGCTGCCGGTATCGACGCTGCCATCGCGGACGGTTCGGCGGACGACATAGCCAGCCTGATTGACGACAAGCTCACCGGGTTCCCCGATGATATTGATGTTGCCCGCATTGGCAGCAGCGGCGGCGGCGACAGCGGAAGCGACATGGGGCGCGACGGCGGCGTTGACCAGCCCGTTGAGCGGCCCTCGCTTGGTCGCACCCGCCTTAACGAAGACGACGGTCTCAGTGCCATCGACCGCAGGTTCATTGGGGAGAAGGGATATTTTGGACATTCAGACCTCTGGCCAGAGCGGATGGTTGGCGATTGGAAATTCGGAAAGTGCATCGCTTGCCGTTTCGGCGGCGTCCTGCTCGACCAGGGTGGAGGCGGCGCGGATTGCGTCGATGGCAGCAAAGCGTCGCTTGGCAGCGGGCGTATCGATTGCACGCAGGTCGTTGATCTGCCGCCACAGTGGCGCGATCATGAGGATGCGGCGGTTCGCTTCGGCGCGAATGCCCGACACAGTGGCGGCGCGCAGCTCGGCTGCCGACGGCCATTTCAGCCGAGGGCGGCCATTGGTGTCGGCGACCAGCTCGGCCCCGAACTCCATAGCAGTGACGATCGCTGACAGACGGGCGGGCGCGATGCGGGTTGCGTCGGACGGGATGGTGTGGATCGCCGGATCCAGCAGGCCATTGGTGGCGGGGTCAAAATACAGATGCATGATCAGCGACCCACGGCGATATAGTGGCAGGGATAGGTGAAGCCGCGACCGTTCGACGCTTGAAAGCCGCTGGCGGTCGTGCTGCCCGAGACAAGGTTGATGAAATTGTCCTGCGCGCCCGGATCGTTCGTGCCGCCGGCAGGAATGACGGCGTAACATTCGGTCGGGAACGCGGGAACGAACGTCACGGACACGACGCCATTGGCGACGCAGGTGAAGCGGCCATGGCGGATTGTCAGGCCCTCGGTGCCCGGTATCGTCGCGCTCCCGATCTGTGAGGCGATGCGCGGCAGGCTGGAGAGGAGATCGGCGGTGATGACGCCTTCGCCGGTGCCGGTTGCGAAGTCGCCACCGGTTGCCTTGGTCACGGTGAGGACGCGGTTGGCGGTAAGGTCGCCGCCGCCGGTGACAAGTCCACCGCCAGTGATGGTGCGCGCCTGCAGCGCTGCGATCGATGCATTGACCGCTGTCTCGAAGGCAGCCTGCGCGGCGGTGATGGCGGCTTCGAAAGCGACCTGTGCTGCGATCAGCACGGCAGCGAGGGCATCGAGGACGCGCTTGACCTTTTTCGGGGTCATGATCCGCTGATCATCGACGCCAGCGTCAGCTTCGGCATTGGTGGCGATCTCGGCAACACCCTTCACCGTTTCCGTCGCGGGTGGGTAGATGAAGCTGGCGTCGCCAAATTCGATGGCGACATCGACAGCGTCAAGGAAGGCGATGTCGAAGGCGATCAGGAACGAGGCGATCGACACCTTGTTCACGATAGGCTCCTCCTGCGCATAGGCAGCGAAGAGGGTGCCGTCGGCTAGGAACAGGCCTATTCCATAGACCGAATAGACATCGACCGACGAATCCTGCGCCACCATGTGGATGATGTTCTCGGACACGCTGGTGCCTGCGATGGCGTCGATGCGCTTGAACTCGTGGGGCAGTGCCTCAAGCGTGGGCGCGGCGGTGAAGGCAGCGCTGGCGAGGCCGAGTTCGGCGACGACAATCGGATCGGTGTCGCCATTCTGTGCATCGACCAGGGCATCGAGGCCAGCGGAGGTGACGGTCAGTTGTATCGCCGGCATCAGTCGGCCTCCAAATATGCGCCGGTCTCATCAAGGATCGGTTCGCCAATTTCCGTCTGCAGATAGGTGGCCCATGCGGCTTCGATCTCTGTGTCGGCGTTGACATCGAGCCGCACGAACATCGCGGCCTGCGCGGCAGCGGCGAGGAAGGCGGCGGTTTGCGCGCGCAGGGTGAAGACGGCCTGCATGTGCGAGCGCACCGGCTTGACGGCGGCGATATCGCGCAGCAGCGCGGCGACCAGTGCCTCGTCATAGGTGACATCGCTGTCGGCAGGCAGCGGAAGCTCGAGCCGGAAGGTGTGCGGCTCCATCGTCGGGTTGGCTTCGAACCATTCAACGATGGCAATCAGCGGATCGAAACGGTCGAGGACGGTGCGCAGCGAGGCGCGGGTGCCTTTGCGCTGTTGAAACGGGATGGCGTCGGCGATGGCGGCGCGCTTGGTCGCCTCGCTCCAGTCGGCATCCCAAAGGTCGATCGACAGGCCCCACGCCAGCCACGGCAACAATGGCGCGGGGCAGGTGAGCGGGTTCCATAGGCGGGCAATATCGACATCGATGTTGAAGGTGGCGGCGATGGTCTGTTCGAGCGCGCGCTCCTGCGCAGTGGCGAGCGGGGGCAACAGGGAGGCAACGTCCGTCATTCGCCAATCCCCGCGATGGTGATGGCAATCTCCTCGGCCCAGCCCGCTTCGGTGGCATCGAAGACCAGGTCGAGCAGAGGTTCGGTTAGATCGACGCGCTGGACACCGCCGACGTGCAGCGCGGCGATGAGCGCGCTGCGAGGGACATCCCGACCGAGGCGGCGATTTTCGTCCAGCCATGCCTGCAAGCTGGCAATAGCCGTGGCGAGGATGAGGTTGCGATCCGGCCCGGCAAACACGTGGAGCTGGGCTGTGACGGAAAAGGCGGTGACTGCAGCCGATTGGACAGTGACCAGATCGGTGAGGGGACGCACGGTGTCTGCCGACAGCGCGGCATCGACGATCGCGATCAGCTCCGGCGATGCTTCGCCCGATGGCTCTTCCTCTGTCGGGCGGGCGAGCACGGCGACGACGACATGGCCGGGCGTGGGCGAGACGGCAGACGCATCGAGGACATCGCCGGATGCCGAGAGCGCGTGGAAAACATAGGCGCTGGCTGGTCCGGCGACAGTGAAGCTGTCAGGCGCGAGCAGAACGCGAGCACGCAAAGCATCGTCCGATTCGAGCACCGCCGGAGTGCCCGAACCGGGATCTGCGGCAGTGATGGTCAACCGCTCGACCGCATAGAGCGCCGCAAGATTGTCGAGATCTGCACCGGTGGCATAGGCAATGAGGGTGCCGCGCGCGCGCAGATTGAAGTCGGCACGCAGGACGAGTTCGCGATAGGCGGATATTTCGAGGATCTTCTGCACCGGATCGGACTCCAGCGCCGCCGAATAGGCCGGGAAGCGGGCGAGGAAGTCAGCCTGAAGATCTGCGAGAATATCCTCATACACGCGCTGGGCTATGATCTGTGGCGGCGGGAGCCGGGACAGGTCGATTGCTGTTGAGGAGGCGATGCTTGCGGGCATGGGCGCGGTTGTCGGCGCGTCATGCCGTCGCGCAACGGTGCGCCCTTGTAACTGTGCGCGTTACAAGGGCAGGCCTTAGTTGCCGGTGCGGTCGAGATGATCGAGAACGGCTTGCATGATGGCGTCATCGTCACCGTCGCCAAAGCCCATCAATGCCCGGGCAGGATATTGGACCTCGGGAGCGCCGCGAAAGCGGGCGACGCGATCGCGCTTGCCGAAGTGATGGACTTCGGCAGTTCTGCGAACGGCACCGGAAAAGGCGAGCGCCACCCCATCGGCCTTCGCGTCGATCTTCATGTTGCGGGCGAGGCTGATCTTCTTGAACATCCGCCCCTTCTTGCGGACCCGGTCACCATCCCGTCGGACGCGGGGCTTGCGGCGTTCCATCGCGCTACCGTCGGGCTGCTGGTTGGCAGCGATGCGAGCGGCATTACTGCGGCGCAGCTGCTGGCCGATCCGGCGAGCAAGGCTGCGGCGCTGCGACGCCGACAGGCGGGCCATAAGTCCCATGATCCATGGTTCGATCTTGGAGAAATCGTCGGGCACGATCAGACGGCAGTGCCGGGAATGACGCGCTCTGCGCCCATCCATAGTTCGGTCAGCGTGGCGGGTGCCAGTGGCTCATCGTCGGGGAACATCGGATCCGGCTCGCCGTGATGCTGCAGATCATATCCTCCAGCATCGCGCGGGACGGCGGCGACGGTCTCGGTAAGGTCAAGCTCGATCGACAGGTCGATGGTGCGGGTATCAATGATGTCGGCTTCGAAGGTGAAACCCGGTGCGGCTTGGCTGGCGACCAGATCGGGCTGGTTGCGGCGCACCCATTGAACGATCAGCATGAAGATGATTGACGGCGACATGGTCCAGTCGAGCACCACCACGTTGAGCTTATAGCCATATTGGAAGGCGAGCGACGCGGTCTGACGGGAGCGGATCGACCCGCGATCGATCCACATGCGAAGGCGCTCCGGATCCCGCGCGAGATCCGGAAGCGCCGTCGTGATGTGGGTGCGCAGGGCGTCAGGCTTGATCATCGGCTACCGTTCGGAGGCCGCGTCGAGCTTGTCCTGCAGCCGAGCATGCACCGCGTCGCTGGCAATGCGCGCTTCTGCATAGGCAGCCTTGAGCGTGGCCTGGTCGGACTCGCTGAAGGTTTCCACAGCCTGATCGAACAGCTGGCGGAAAGCGGTGGTGGCATCGGCGGCGGTGCGCAGGATCTGCAGGATGGATTCGAGGTTCATGGCATTCTCCCTAGGTGATCAATCGGAGCAGGGCGGCGATCTCGCTTCGCGCGGCACGGATGGCGTCGGCGTAGCTGGCTGCATTCCCGGCATCGTAAGCGCGGCGCGCGGCCTGAACGGCAGCGAATGCCTTGCGGTCGATCTCGGAAACGCGGGTGGCAGCGGCACCCTCGATCAGACCGGCATCGGTCAGCGCCTCGGTGGCCCGGGCCGCAGCCTGATAGGCGATCTCGACGGCGATTGCGCCGCGCTCATCGAGAACAGTGGCATCGGCGACCGACGCAGGATTGGGTGGAGCGCCCGATGCAAGCCCCAAGCTGGCGCAACCGCAAAGAGACAGCGCGAGAAGGGCAGGCAAAACGCGGAACAGCTTGAGATATTGCACGGTGTTACTCCTCAGTTTCCGTTGGCGCGGACGAACCAGTTGAGCAGCAGGCCCAACATGATCAGGGCGATGACGAAGGGCAGGGCCATCTGGCGCATGAAGTCCAGCGGCCACCATTCCCGGTCTTCGGGATCGTTCATGCGACGACCTCGAGCTCACGATCCTTCGACGCCCACATGGCGATGCGGATCGGGCGGGGCAGGATGATGCAGCCGCGAGAGCCGGTGCCTGGTGCGCGGATGCTGTCGCCGTGGATCCGGAATGCGGCCCGGCCCGACGGCGCGTGGACATCGTCAAGGATCGGATCGTCCAGCGACCAGAGGGTGATGGTGCGTGGCCCGACATTCTTGCTGTCGTAGATCGACTGGAGCCGCCATCTGCCGCGCGGGATGGGGCCGACACCCTTGACGCCCTGTAGTGAGGGGTTGTTCTTGCCGCGACCGTGGCCGCTATAGCCCCGCGACACGAGCTTGCCCTTCGCATCGCGCAATTCGCCGGTCGATTGATCATAGGTCCACATCGCTATTTCCCTTTTCGATCCATCAGATTGGCGAAGATGCCGAGCGGGCGCTCCCCGCCATCGCGGAGCTGCACATTGTGCCAAGCGGCCTTGAGTCCGGCGTAGATGGCGAACGCAGAGGACAGGACGACGATTGCGGCGATAGGGTCAGGCATCGGAGCCTCCACCTTCATGTGGCGCGACCGGCTGCGGCATACCGATGCGCTTGCGGAACAGCCATTGGACCGCATCAAGCAACAGGACGAAGCCGACTCCGCCGAGCGCCATCGACACCAGCACCGACATGATCGGGTCGAAATTGCCATGCACGGTCAAGGTGACGGCGATGGTGGCAAAGGCAGGCAAGGCGGAAAGCTCCGCATAGACCAGCCAGCGACGGCGGCGACGCCAGTGGGCAGCCAGCACGGCGTCGGCAGGTGGGTCGGGTGCCATGGCGAAGAGCAGCATGCCGAGCTTCGCGCCCACCACTGTTGCGGCGGCGAGGATCGAGAATGTCCACCAGAGCATGAATTCGCGCCAGTCGCTCATCGGCTTCAGTTCCACAGCTGAACAGTTTCGATGGTCGGTGCGGCGACGATCGAAGAGGGCAGATAGATGGCGGCACCTTCAGGCAAGATGACACCGGCGGCATGCGCGGGGTTGAGTTCGAAGGCATCCTCGACGACGCCTTCGGTGCGACCGAGGACGCGCCAGCACAGTGCGTCGATGGTTTCGCCAGCGAGGGCAGTCGCCGAGAGGGGGGCAGTGGCCATCAGATCAGCTCGACCGCGACGCGGGTGACGGAAAGTATGTCGCGGATGGCCGAGATATATTGGCGGCGCATCTCGGCAGCGGTGGTGGGTTCATCGGCAAGCCGGTCGATGGCATCGGGTGTCGCGGCGGAGTCTCGGGCGAGGTCGGCCAGCTCGGCAGCGGCGGCAAAGCGCACTGCGCGAACGAACAACAGGGTCAACCGGTGCTGGCCCCCGATAGTCGCGTCGGGGCTAACTGCACCCAGATCTATTGCACCTGCGGCGACGTGACCCGCCTTCCATTCGGTGAGGTCCATCGTTGCCGACAGGAGCGCCCCATGGATAGCCGCGACCAGGCGGGCGTGAGGCACATCGATGCGCAACAACATGCTGTCGCGCATAGCGTTGGCGTCGATCGCCGGGAACCAACCGTCCGCCTCGATCATCGCGCCATCGGGCGACTGGGGCGGCGGGGGCATGGCAACGAAGCCGGTCACGTCCTTGGTCTCCAATCAAAGTGGGGGGGTGAGGTCATCGTGCGCGCCATGGCCTAAGCCTGCCGTGCCGGTGACCGCCCCCCCGGCGCCGTGGGGCGTCAGCTGGTCGAGGCGAGTTTCTTCAACTCGCGCTCGAGCTTCTCGATATCCTTTGTCACTCCGACCTTTTCATCGAGCGTCTTGGCGCGGCGGAGCGCGTCCATGGCGGCGGTGATCAGCGCGGGCTTGCCCCCGGCGGTCGCCTCGGAGGCGTCCGCATCGAAAGTGTCGGCCTGCAGCATCAGATTGCGGCCCAGTGCCTTGAGCAGCTTGGCGCGCACCTGATCGGGCATGTCATGTCGTTCGGTGACCTGTTCGGTGGCGATGAGGGTGCCGTGATCGACGGCACCGGCATCGGCCAGCGCGCGATCGGCGATTTCCTCGGCGATCAGGGTGGCCGGTGTGCGCTTGTAGCGCTCGGGCAGGGGAAGGTTGTGGGTCAGGACATGGACGGCGAGCTGCAGCGCCATGATCCAGTTGCCGATGTCGATGTTCCACACCAGCATGGTTGTGACGATCTCGTCCTGCGCGGCAGCGCCATCGCGACCGGCGCGCATCGCACCTTCGACCCATGCCTGGTACCGCCCGACCATGGCGCGCTTGGCCTCGATCTTACGTTCGACGGACTGGATCTGCGAGAGGGAGCGCATGTCCTCGCCGAGCTGTTCGCGCAGCTGCTCATATTGAGTCGCGGCGGGGCCGGTTGGCGCTGCTATGGACGCGGCAGGCGAGGCGGCGAGCTGTGCTGCGAGAATGGTTTCGCGGCGGCGGCGGGCAAGGCTGGTCATGCGGGCGGCTCCTGAATGGTGCCCGCTCGATCCGGCGGCGGGCGACCGGCGGGGCTGATAGGGTCGATATCGACCCGTCCCCCCGGTCTCTGTGCTTGGGCTCTTGCGGCACCGACCCGAATGTCAGACTCCGCCATCAATGCCCCTCGGGGTATTTCGATCAGGCAGGCTTCTTGCCGATGACGATGTTCTCGATCAGCGCGGTCGGGTCATAGTCTTCGACGACATAGTCCTCGTTCACGCTCTCGTAGTTCTCGATCTGGTCGAGCGCAGGCTCATCCTTGACGAAGCGGCGGCGGCTGCCTTCCTGATAGTAGATGGACAGGTTGTCCAAGGTGGTGATCAGGATGGCGTTGGCCGGAAAGAAGGGCACGCGCACGGCGGGAAGTCCGCCGAGCTGCTTTTCCGACCGCAGGATGCGATCTGCCGCTTCGACTTCCGTCGCGGTGTCGCCGGTGGCGTTGACGATGTTGAAATATTTCTCATCGACCAGATCGTGGCCGACGATGACGACAAGGTTGGTGTCGCCGCGACGCCATTCGGGAATCAGCGACTTGGCATCGAGAACCAGCGCGTCGAGGTTCTGATAATCGACCTCTACCCCGACTTCGCCGGGGGCGACGTAGATGGCCTCACCGGCACCGGACAGATCGCCGTCGTCGAGGACGTGCGCCGGAGCAAAGGTGCGAATCTTGTGCAGCCAGCCCAGATTGACGTCCTGCAGCAGCGGGTTAGCAACGCGATCGGTCTGCGCGGCAGCCGAGGTGCCATGCCAACCGATCATGATGCGATCGCGGCCCTGCTGCTTGGCAATGGCATCGCGGAGCAGAGTCTGAAACTCAGGCTTGTGTCGCCATGCATCGATCTTGGCATATTTCAGCGCGCTATCGAAGTTGGTCTGGCGGCAGGTATACTGTCCCAGATCGCTGGTGTCAGTCGGATCGGTCGGGGTGCGTCGGGTGCCGATCGCAGTATTGGTGCGACCCGCCATGGTGCGGGTGACGCCCACGCCGACCTTCTGGCCGGACTGCTGAATGACCGGGACGATGTTGATGCGCTGCAGGAACTCGCTGCTGTGCTTGATCACTTCCTCGAGCTTCTGCTCGACGGTGGGAGCGACCGTGAACGAGGTTGTCGCGTCCATCACTCCGTTGAGCAGCGCGATCTGCGAGACATAGGCGTTGAAAAGGATGCGCGTGATGTTCTGCATGGCGGTTTCCTAGGCGGGTCAGGTCGGGCGCGGAGCGGTGTACGAGGGTGGCGGGGCGAGGCCGACGCTGATCAGCAGTCGGTAGCGACGAAGTTCTGCGGCATGCCGGTGGCGGGCGGGCGGGTCTGCTGGCCATGCTGCGGCGTGTTGGCGGTCAGCTGCTCCACGGCGGTCAGTCGTTCACCCAGAGCGGAGAAGCTGGCAGTGTTGGATGCTGCCATCTTTTCCATGCCTGCGGCGATGGCACCGAGGCCCATGCCGATAGCGGCAAAGTCCGAAGGTGCAGGCTGCTGTGGATCCGCAGGATTGGACGGCGGCGTCTGCAGCTGCTGCTGGGGCGGTGCGGCGGGTGTGAAGCGTTCGAACATGCCTTTGATCGCAGCGAACACGCCGGTGGGATCGGCGTTGGGTGCGTCGTCGATCAGTTCGATCTGCGCCTCTTCGGCGGCAGAGAAGAAGTTCCCGGGCTGTTGCTTGCGCGCGGCAAACGGATTGACCGTCGCCTTCGCGGCAAATTCGAGCATCTCGGTTCCGAGCGATGCAGGCGAATCGGTGACTGCGAGGCCCATCAGATAGGCCTTGCCGCTGCTCGAGAAGGACGGGTTGATCTCGATCGACGTATAAAGCTTCTGCCGCTTGCGGTTCATCTGCAGCAGCGGATCGAGCGCGTTGATCTCGGCGAACAGTGCGAGGCGACGCTCGGTTTTGCCTCCGACGGTCAGATCGACCTCTTCAGTCTTGAGCGACAGCACGTCGCCCAGCGACTGGAAGGGCGGCTCAGCCGTGATGCCACGGATGTGCTCGAGATTGACGCGCGCCGCATAGGTGTTGCGGTCATAGGTCGCGGCCATTTCTTCGAGCCACTTGCGGTCGATCGTGCGACCATCGACGGTAGCGCCTTCGACGGCGACGCGGAAAAATTTGGACTTGGCCATTGAAAGCTCCCGGATTGACCGATGGCGGGGCGGCGGTCGTGTCAGGCGGCAGTGAGGGCATGAAGATGCGCGGCATCGCAACGCCGCGTCCTTGTAACGGTGCGCGTTACAAGGGCGGGGCGGAGGCTGGCGCTGCCGTTCTGCGTAGCGTGCCCGGCCATGAGCGCACCGCCGCCCTTCGATCCTCCCGAGACGGCGTCCGCCGTCCGCCCGCCGCCGGTGACGCCGATGGATGCGCGGCGGCGCGCGCGATCGCTGTATTGGCAGGGATGGACGGTCGGGCAGATCTGCGAGGAGCTGGATCTGCCGGTCAGCACGGTGAGCAGCTGGAAATCCCGCGACGCGTGGGACGCGGCCAGCAGCGTGGAGAAGGTCGAAGATCATCTCGACTGCCGATTGGCGATGCTCATTGCCAAAGATCGCAAGAGCGGGAGCGATTTCAAGGAAATCGACCTGTTGATGCGCCAGTTCGAACGGCTCGCGCGCATCGGCAAATATATGCGCGGGGGAAATGAGGTCGATCTCAACCCCAAGGTGGCCAACCGCAACAGTCCCGAGGTCAAGGAGAAGAAGAGCAAGACCAAAAACCTGATCGACCGCGAGGGGCTGGCGCAGCTGAAGGCGGCGTTCCTCGAGGCGAATTTTGCCCATCAGGACACGTGGTGGGCAAATGTCAGCCGCCGCACCCGCTTCATACTCAAGTCGCGGCAGATCGGCGCGACATGGTATTTCGCGCGCGAAGCTCTGATCCATGGGCTGGAGACAGGCAACAACCAGATATTCCTGTCGGCGAGCCGCAACCAGGCGAACATCTTCCGCCAGTATATCATCGAATGGGTGCAGTCCGAGCTGGGCCTCAGCCTCAAGGGCAATCCGCTCGTGATCCAGCGGGGCCTGGACGAGGATGGCAAACAGTTGCCGCCATTCGAGATGCACTTCCTCGGGACCAATTTCAGGACCGCGCAAGGGTATCATGGCGATATCTATGTCGACGAAGCGTTCTGGATCTTCGGCTTCGAGCAGCTGAACAAGGTCGCGCAGGCGATGGCGACCCACAAGCGGTATCGCCGGACCTATTTCTCGACGCCGAGCGTGCTGGCGCACGAAGCCTATCCCATGTGGAGCGGCGAGAAGTTCAACCGCCGCCGCGCCAAGGCCGATCGGGTCAAGATCGACATCACGCATGACGCCCTGCGCCATGGCGCGGAGGGTGGCGACAAGATCTGGCGGCATGTCGTTACGATCGAGGACGCGATCGACGGCGGCTTCAACCTGGTCGATCTGGACGAGCTGCGCTTCGAAAACTCGATCGAAGAATTCGACCTCCTCTTCCTGTGCCGCTTCCTCGACGACAGCCAGTCCACATTCCCGATGGACATCATGCGCCGATGCGCGGTCGATGCCTTTGCCCTGTGGCCAGATTTCAACGCCTACGCGGCGCGACCGTTCGGCAATGGCGAGGTCTGGCTCGGCTATGATCCCAACGGCGAAAGCGGGATGGGCGACGATGCCGGACTGATCATTGCCGCTCCGCCAGCAGTGCCCGGTGGCAAGTTCCGCCTGCTCGAGAAAAAGCGGCTGCGCGGACGCGATTATCAGGAGCAGGCCGATGTCATCAAGGCGGCCTGCGCCCGCTATAATGTGACCCACATCGCGATCGACACCACCGGCGTCGGCAGCGCGGTTTATAGCCTGGTGGTCAAATTCTTCCCTCTGGCCCGGGCGATTACCTATTCCGCCGAGGTCAAGGCGATGATGGTCTACAAGGCCAAGAAGGTGATTTCCGACGGGCGGCTGCTGTTCCCCGCTGAATGGCAGGATCTGATTTCCAGCTTCATCGCCATCCATCCCAAGGTCACCCGGGGCGGCAAGTCCGTCACCTATGTTGCCGGTCGCGGCGGCAACACTGGCCACGCAGATCTGGCGTGGGCCACCATGCACGTCTTGTTCAACGAAGCCCTCGACCCCGCGATGCAGGGGCAAAGCACCATGGAGATATTCTGATGTCGGACCCGGTTGAAGCCGAAGTCGCTGGCGCGCCCAGCTGGGAATCGTTCACCTTTGGCGAACCCGAGAGCGTGATCGACCGGAGCGAGTGGCTGTTGATGCTCGAAGCGGTGCATAACGGCAAATATTACGCGCCGCCGATATCGATGATCGGACTGGTCAAGGCGCACCGGATGTCATCGCATCATTCCAGTGCGATCATCTTGAAGCGCAACATGCTGGCATCGACCTTCAGGCCATCTCGCCTGCTCAGCCGAGCGGCCTTCGCGCGGATGGCCACGGACTATCTGGCCACGGGAAACGCCTATTTGGAGACGATCGACAATCTGGCCGCGCGTCCTCTGGAACTGCGGCCGTCGCCAGCGGTGCATACCCGCGTCGGCACCGAAGCAGGCACATTTTTCTATCTGCAGCCGGGCAAGGACGATCATGAATTCCGCAAAAATTCGGTAATCCACCTGCTCGAGCCTGACCTGATGCAGGAGGTCTATGGAGTGCCCGAGTGGTATGCGGCGCTGCAGGCGGGGCTGTTGAACGAAGCGGCAACGCTGTTCCGCCGCCGCTACTACCTCAACGGCAGCCATGCTGGCTTCATCATGTATATCAGCGAGGAGGGCCTGCAAAACGGCGACAGCGACGCGATCAGAGAGGCCCTGCGACAGTCGAAGGGGCCGGGAAATTTCCGCAACCTCTATCTGCACATCCCCAAGGGCAAGAAGGATGGCGTCCAGATTATCCCCGTCAGCGAGGTGGCGGCTCGGGACGAGTTCATGGCGATCAAGAATTGCACCCGCGACGACATATTGGCGGCGCACCGGGTGCCGCCCCAGCTGCTCGGCGTGGTGCCGACCAACAGTGGCGGCTTCGGCAGCATCAGCGAGGCGGCGAAGATATTCTTCCTTCACGAGATCGCGCCGCTGCAGCGCCGGTTCGAGGAGATCAACGATCGCCTCGGCGTCGTGGCGGTCGCCTTCGATGCCTATGAGCTGCCCGCCTGACCGGTTTCCCGGCGTCGGCGATGTCGGCGACGGGGGAAGGGTTGGTGGTGCAACCCTAACCGGCGGACAGCGCCCGCCATGGCCCAACGGATCCGAATCGGGTCCATCCCGTCACTGCCGACGGGAACATTTAGAGAACGATGCACCATGGAGTCTATAACTGAATTTGCGTCTCCGGCGCTCGAGCCGGTTGCGCCCTGCCGCCCTGTCGCACCCTATATTGGCGGCAAGAAGGTCTTGTCGCGTCGCCTGGTCGAACGCCTGCAGACCATTGATCATCTGACCTACGCCGAGGTCTTTGTCGGCATGGGCGGCGTCTTCCTGCGTCGCACCGCGAGGCCGAAGGTTGAAGTGATCAACGATTGGTCGGAGGATGTCTCCACCTTCTTCCGCGTCCTGCAGCATCACTATGTCGCGTTCATGGAGATGCTCCGGTTTCAGGTGACCAGCAGGGCAGGCTTCGACAAGCTGATGCGGCAGGATCCATCGACGCTGACCGATCTGCAGCGATCGGCGCGGTTCCTTTACCTGCAGCGACTTGCCTTTGGCGGGAAGGTTGCGGGGCGGGGCTTTGGCGTTTCGCCGGGCAACCCGGCCCGCTTCAACGTCGTCAAGCTGGCACCGATGCTCGAGGATCTGCATGAGCGACTGGTCGGCGTCACCATCGAACGGTTGCCGTGGCAGGATTTCATTGATCGCTATGACCGGCCCGGGACGCTGTTTTACCTCGATCCCCCTTACTACGGTTCAGAGGGCGACTATGGGAAATCACTATTCAGCAGGGATGAATTCACCATCATGGCTGCGCGGCTCCGCACCCTGAAGGGCCGCTTCGTCCTGTCACTCAACGATCATCCAGTGGTGCGCGAGATCTTCGGTGGCTTCGACTTCGAGGAGATCGGCGTGACCTACACCATCGGCGGCATGGACAAGGCGCTCAAGGCCGGAGAGCTGATAATCTCCAACTGACCCATGATGGCGTGGCCGACCAGGCCACGCCATCATCAGGACCGGACGCGGCGGACAGCGCGCTTCCACTCCGTCTCGGGCGGCCAAGGCAGGGCGACTGTTGGCGAGGTGCCAAACCGGGCAAGGTCGATAGACGCCCTGCCCGCGCACTCGCCCGGCAGATCGGCGAGTTGTCCGGTGCATCGCAACCGCTGGCCAACGGCGGTCAGCCGATCATCCCAAGCCCGCTGTTGGAACAGCCACCACAGCTGATGTGGGTCGAAGATAGTGGCACGACGGCAGCGCCGACAGGTCGCGCGCACAGGCTCGTGCCGGAGGGCCGCCTCAAACAGGTTGGTCGGGATGCTAAGTCCGTCCTTCGTCCACCTCATGCCATACCTCCGCCGACTCGCGGCTCGATATGGAACAAATCATGAACAAGCGCGAGGGGCCGCGTCCCCACCCCCACGCGCCGCGCTCACCCCCACGCCTCGCCTCCGCGCTCTTTGCATGGTGGGGACGCAGGTGGGCGACCGGCGACGCTGGCCTTTGCTGCGGCACTGGCGGGCCTGACGGGCAGTGGTTGATCGACGCAGATCGACGCAACGTGATGCGGCCTGCAACTCACTGGCCTGCAACGAAAATCTACGTCTACCGTCCACTCTTTTGGCATGGCGGCGCGGGGAAAACCTAACCTTCCTCACCACCTATCGTTGCAACTATTAACTAGCTGATATTGCTATATAAAAATGTGAGGTTTTCGACCTAACCTCAATCTCACCTGACCAGCGATCGGACCTAATCCCACGGATTTCTGCGGGTTACAGGATATGAGATAGTGAGATCATCTTCATCTAACATGGTGAGGAATAGGTGAGGTGGAATGTTAGGTGCTAAGTCACTGAAATTATTAGAAGGTGAGAGAGGTTAGGTAATCCCCGCGCCCTCCCAGATAATAAACTCGATTTGCTGTTTGGATTATGTTTAGCGCGGGTCGATCGCGGTAGATCGTCAGGAAACTCAATCAGCGGCGACGCGAGTCGATATGCAGGGTTGCCTGAAGACCGGAGGTAAGAAATGTGGATGGTTGCGATTGACAGGCATCGTCGGCAAGCGGGTGACCTAGCGCATACCTCACTAATAAGCGCTAGGCCGCTCGATACTGTGGCCGATGCATCTGTCGTTCGCGGGCTTCCATTGGCATTTTTAAGCCCTTGGAAGCGACTAGAAGCTCTGTGCCGACGCGCTTGGTTTGGACAGAATAATTCACATCAAAGCCGAATTGCCGTCGCGCTTTGTAGAGGTGAGCAATCTCGGGGGCGTTGTCGTAGGTCAATATCCAGTGCCTCTCCAACCCCAGAACGGCTTGGCTGACGGCGGCATGATCCTCGGGGTTGTAGAAGCTTGTATAGAGGCTCGACCCCTTGTTGAAATATGGCGGATCGATGCAGAAAAATGACCGGGCGGGCAATGTTTCGTCAGCTAGGTTCATGAAGTCGAGCGCGTCGAGCCGGTGCAGATGAATCCGCGACTTGTATTTGGCGATGCGTCTGATGCGGCGCGTGAGGTCGTCCCGATTGAACCGACAATCAATCTTGTAATTGCCGTCCTGGGACAGGCCTCCAATCACTCCCGCGCCCTTGACGATGCCTGATCGGTTGGTGCGGTTGAGGAAGAAGGTGCAGAAGCCCAGCGTCAGGTCGTCAAAGTCCCGTGGATTGAGGCAGATAGCACGCTGGCGATGCCATTGCTCCATATCCACAGGGGTGCGCTGCACCAATTCGACCAGAGCGTCGGTGTGGTTGAGAACGCTGTCCCAGAACGCCCAGATAGACCGGTCAACGTCGTTCAGGTGAATGTCGCTCACATGCCCTTCAAAGAGCAGCGTCAGCGCAAGTCCGGCACCGCCCGCGTAAGGCTCCGCGTAGTGCCCTCGCTCTAGCTTATTGAGCCGTAGGATTTGAGCGGCAAGATCATACAGACAGGTCTTGCCGCCGGGATAGCGGAGGGGGGAATTTGAACGGGCCATGACCATATAGCGCCCGCTCGGACGTTCGGCCACAAGGAAATTATGGTCTCGTGGCGGCGATCTCTTCAAGGCACTTCAGGATCAAATCCTTCAATGTATCCATGTCGTTAGCCAACTGCTCGCCATTGAAATGAGAGGCAACGCCGTCGTGTTTGGTAACATCACCTGAAGTTGCAACGCGACCGAGTGCGTCGGTCACTGCCTTCGAATCCTTGCCTGTCGGCAAGCCATATCTGGCTCGGCGATCTTTGCTGAAAAATGACGGAAAGTCGGTTCCCTCTTTGCGCCCTGCGAGCGAAGACAACGATTCCATGAACGCCCAAGCGCCAACCGTTATCAGCGGGGCGTGTGGATTGAGGGGGACGATGGTGATCGAGTGATAAAGGTTGGTCAGCTTTTGGCTGTCGAGCGCCTTCAGAGCTTCCATGATCTCATGCTCATGGGCAAGCGTGGCTCGCTGCTTGACCTTGATGCGCCGCCGCGTCGACTTCTTGCCCTTTCCGGGGGCGTCGAGAAGCTTAGGATCGACCTTGCCAGCGCCGGTCACGGCAACTGCTGCCAACTCTCGTCCATACGCCTTGAAGGTCTCGGCACCTTTGGCGCGGCTGTTTACATGGCCGCTTGCCAAGTCGCCGAGAAACTTGCCTAGTAAGACGTCGAAGTCGCCCTCTGGCTTCGTGAGCTTGATGTTGTCCAAATCACGCGCATCAATGCCCAAGCCTGCCTGAACCGGTGCCTTGCTCACGTAGCGGGTGACTGTCGTGAGCGTGCCCTTTCGCTCTTCGGCTGATAATAGACCTTTGCGCTCAGCGTAATCGAGCAACGTGAGTGCCAGCTTGTCCTTGTCGCTCCCGCTATGGCGCGCGGATTGATCGGCACTCCATTTTCGCCGCCCAATCCCGCCTTGCTCGCCGTCGTGGATGCGTGTCAGCCACAAATCTACTGCCGGTCGATCATCGAAAACAACGCAGGGGACTGACCCTACACCGACCCAGCCTATCGCCGCTTGAACGAATCCGGTTCGGAGTTTGGCGGGTGCGCGGTCCGGATCGTGTAGCAGCTTCAATGCGCAGATACGTCGGTTACCCTCTGCCACGATATATGTCGCGGTGCCCTCATCGTTATCCTCATCTGGGATGAGGGCGAACTGTTCGATCGGGTTCAAGCCGTGCTTAACGATGTCTCGCGCCAATGAGAGAATGCTCTCATGGTTGCATAAATACTCGATAACCTCTGGTTGCGACTCATACGGCTTATGCCGAGGGTTTTGCTGATCGAGAAAAATGCGGTCAACGTCCACTTCTAGTCGCTCTGCCATGGTCCCCACTTCCTACACAGCCGTCATTCTAGTATGAGGACCGTAAGAGCCACATTGGCAAGTAGGAGTCAAACTCTTGACTGAGGACAAGGCGCAACTCGAAAATTTCAAAGCGGCTGCACGCGAACTCGAATGCGACGAGGACGTAGCACGCTGGGACGAGCGGCTGAAAAAGGTGGTGAAGCAGAAGCTGGAAAAGGAGAAGCTAGCATGACCGAGCATTCGGCCCACATGGCTCGAGCAACGTTAGCAACCGGCGCAGGCTTGCGGATATTTGGCGTGGCCATAGCGGGCGACACTCTGGCCATCGAAATGCCGAATAACTCACGTCTTGCGGCAAAGGTGGAATCAATCTCACCAAGCCGGTTGGTGCTTGAGATCGACGGGCGACATGTCAACTTTGAACCGGGGTCCGACGAGGCGGATGTCTTTCCCACCAGTCCATTAGCGACAACCGACTGGACGCATATCTAGCCTATTTGCAAGATATATAATCGCCATCGGTAACACTAGGAGCGCCTTATGGGTAATGTGAATTACGATTGGCTCAAAGGCATGCAGCGCGTGATGCGCGCTGAGGTAAAGCTAGACGAACGGTGGGTTGAGGTGATCGCCCTTCATGCCGCCCTTGAAGCTGAAATCAACGCGATGCTAATTCTAAGTCTTCCGCAAGGCGAGTTTGTCACCGGCAATAAACCTAAGATCACGTTCGGCCACAAGGTGGCGATCTTGAAAGCCGCATGGAAGGGGAAGCCAGAGGATGCGGATAAAATCGCGGATATTCTCTTGAGCTTCAACGAACTACGCAACGCAGTTGCCCATCCTGACCTGAAGAAGACCAAGGCAGAAATTGCGAACACGGTGAATGCTTACCGCGTTCTTGTACCGAACCTGCCGTATGAACCGGACATCGCTGAGATCGCTCAGGGCGTAGTGGCTTTTATGGGCGATGGCATCCTTCCTCATGATCTAGTTGCCATCACTGGCCAGCTGGCCAAACTGGTAAATGTCGACTTTCCCAAAGCGTTTGGGGTGAAGAGCGTTCTAGATGACGCGAGTTGAGAGCCAGCGCGATAGCTGGGACAGGGGCGTCGCTGTGCCCGATAATGTGCCGTCAATGTGCCTCGCCATGCCGCTGGTTGCCGCGTTGTTCCGTTTCTGTTGACGCCAGCGCCACCCGCCATTATCCCCAAAGGGCAGGAAACCAGCGGTTTTCGAATGTGTGCCCGTAGCTCAGCAGGATAGAGCATCGGATTCCTAATCCCGGCCTATTTGGCGGAACTTCGTTGCTTTGTTGGCTTCTGTGCCTTGGATTGTGCCACCAACTGTTCCAGCGGGCTCTTCCTTGAAAGCGATAGCGGCAGCGCTGACTGAGGCGATTGAAGCGAAGAGAGCTGCCGCCGCGACCGCATGTGTCGGCCACACATCGTAAAATCTAAACTGTCTTTGTCTGCGTAAACTAACTTGCTCGCTTAGACGAGTAAGGGTTTCACCTAACTTTGCTACTTGAATGGCTAAGGTATTTATTGGTCCGACTTGGTTATCAGCTCGCTTCCTCAGCGACCGTTCGCGATTTATCCGCCCAGTAAGTTCATGCGCCAGATTCCCACCGGCACCATCCAGATTTTCTAAAATGCTTCCTATATCAATCACCTGATTAAAGCGGGGAGTTGGAAGCGCTTCAACAAAGGAACTTTCGTCGTGAAGAAAATCGTCGTGTAATTTTGCCCAAGACTCTTTGCCAGTTCGTATGGCATTTTCAAATATCCGGAAGTGATCGGGGTAGTTTTCATGTTCGAATTGCGCATCATCCCACTTCCTTTCAATTGCATTGGCATGGTCCTTTAGTTGAGTCGCGATCGCTTTGTAACGCTCTTCAAAATTGGGATGTGATCCCTTCCATCCCGCCTCCTTGTGCCTTTCCTCGATAATTTTAACTTCCGACCAGAAGCCGTACCACGTATATGCAATGCAGAATGAAAACCCGATCGCAAGTGCGATAGTTGAAATTTCGATGTCTAAAGTCGGAACTTTCACCGCATCTCTTCGGTCGGCGTTCGAAATAAATAAGACGATTCCTGTTAAACTGAACCATAATAAGTTACGCTTTTTAGTTCGAAATTCTTCCGGGATTTCCATGTCTTCAGTCATTCGTTTGGCCTTTTTGTATGATTAGACTTGCGCAGTCGCCTGATCGGGGCAGGACCAATGTCCAAAAGGCTGGCCACCTTATCGAAGGCGCTGCTGTCTGACGCTGGGGTGATGTGGCTGTAGCGCATCGTCATGGCGATGCTGCCGTGATCCATGGCGTCCATCAGGCTTTGCAGATCCGCGCCGGCGAGGCGGGCCCAGCTGGCAAAGGTGTGGCGCAGATCGTGCCAGCGCAGATCCGGCACCTTCGCTGCGGCGCGGCAAGCGTCCCAGCGTTTGCGGTAGTTGGTGGTGTCGAACACCCTGCCCCGCCGCTGGCTGGCGTCGGGCTGGAGCGTGGAGAGGGCGGCGCGCAGGGGGCCGGTCATCTTGACCGCGTGGGGCTTGCCCGACTTCATCGTGCCGAGCGTGATGTTGCCGCCGTCCATATCGACCTGGTGCCATTGCAGCTTCAGGATGTTGCCACGGCGCAGGCCGGTGGTGACGGCCGCGACGATCATCGGGCGCAGCGCGGGGTGGGCGTGTTCGACGATGCGGGCGAATTCACCGGCGCTGGCGTAGCGGGTGCGCCACGGGTTCTCCTTTACCAGCAGGCTCTTCCACGCGATCTGCGGCATTGCCTTATTATAAGCGGTGACGGCGTGGTTCATCGCCGCCTTTAGCGTGGCGAGATCGCGGTTGACGGTGACGGCGGAGCAGCCGGTGCCGCTCCAGCTCCGCCGCCTGGCGCGATAATCGAGCAGCAGCGCGGTGTCTATTTCGGCGACCGGCTTGTCTGGGCCGATGATGTCGTGCAGCGCCTCGAGGTAGCGGAAGATGTCGGTTTCGCTTTTGCGATGTTGGCCGATGTCGTTCCAGTAAGCGCCGGTCAGTTCGCGCAACCGCCATTCGTCTGCTGCACCACGGCGCTGGCGGCGTTCCTCGATCAGTGCCTGGACGACGCGGCGCGCTTCGGCTTTCGTCTTGCACTTCGATGAGCCTCGAAGTCGATCACCGGCGACGCTGACGTCGTACCAGATGAAGGGCGAGCCCGGGCGGGTGTAGAGGCGCATGTGCGGGCGCTTTCAATAAATCGGCGAAGATCGTCGATGCTGTAACAGATGCGCCGCCCGATCAAGACATAGGGTATTTTGCCCTGCCCGCGCAGCGCGCGCAGATTGCGAGGGCAGATGGCCAGCAATCGAGCGGCTTCGGCCTCACGGTACAGCAACTGCTCAAGCACAGCTTTAGTCACGGGCCGGGATCCAGAAGGTGGGGGCGTGGGGCAGTGGTTCGGCGTTGCGATCCCAGACCACCCACATGTAATCGACCTTTCCTTCCTTGAAGGCCTTCTTCCCCAGCAGGTCGATAATGTGGCCGGGGGGCATCGATGGCCGCTCGCACAGGATCCAGATGCTCGACGGTCGATGGTCCTTTTCGAAAAGGCGATAACGGCCTTTGCTGGCCAGCCATTTGACTGGCAGCAGAGCTGCGACCTTGTGCGTCGCCACGGCGATCGCGCGGCGGATAAAGCGCTCTGCGAGGCCCGCGACCAGCTGGCCGTCCTGTCGGCTATAGGGCGCGTTGAGGATGATCGACCGCTTGGGCATCGCCTCGAGCATGTGGACCTGATCGCCCAGCCAGTCGTGGACGCCCATGAAGTGCGGACTGCGGTACCGGTCGAACAGATCAGTGCCATAGGCGTCTAGCCCGCGCGTGCGGAGCGCGTCGACTATGTTGCCCTGTCCGCAGCAGGGATCGAGATAGGTGACGTCGGGCTCGAGCTCGACGAAGTCGGCGAGGCGATGGGTGACCCATTGCTCCTCGACATACCAATCCCAAGGGTGACGATTGGACAGCGGGCTTGAGGATATTTCTCCGCTCATCGGCCTGCCCTTTCTCGATCGATGACGTCCATAGCGGCGAGTCCAGTCGCGATTGCTTGGGCTAGACGGCGGTCGAGGAGGTCGAGTTCTGCTGTGCTGATCGCGTCGATGCGGGCCATGGCCTGATCGACGGCCATCTGCAGATTGCCGTCGATGTCTCGAAAGGCGGTTTGCAGGGTCTTGAGGATCTTCGACCGGCTGACGCGGATGAGCTGCTGGAGGCCCGCATCATCATCGGCAGCGGCGGTGTGGCCGTGCTGTTCGATCTGGCGGAGGCGGACCTGCAGGACGCGGCCCAGCGCGGGGGTGATGAGCGGCAGGAAGTCCAACTGGCGGATATCGACGGGGGCGGTCATGATACTGGCTCCCTAATGACCAGATCGATATCGACGCCGAGGGCGGAGCGGAGGGCTTCGCTGGCGGCGGCGATATCGATGGTGGTGGCGGGCACGTCGCTGCTGACGGAGATGGTGGCCGACAGGCGCGGGGTGGCGAACAGGGCGCGCGGCAAGGTGGCGCTGACAGACATGGCCCGTTCGGCGCGACCGCATTGCGGCTCGCCCCGCGAGAGGCGCATGCCGCCGGCGTCGTCAAAGATCAGCCAGAAGCTGTATTCGATCTTGTCGCGCATGACGGAGGAGAATCGCTTGCTCATGATGCGTCTCTCGGATCGGCGCTGTGCAAGGTGTTATCGGACATTGCGGTCGTCCTCTTCTCCGAGAAGGTTGTTGAGGATGGCGCGCATGGTGCGCCATTGGGCGATGGCGGGTCGGAGTGCCTGCCATGCGAGCCAGAGGGTGATGGCGATGCCGGTGCCGCCGATGGCGAGCAGGACGGGTTCGGGGATCATGCTGCGCCACCTTGGAATTTGTCGCGGCGGCGACGGGCGTTGTTGACCGACATCTGGCGTTTGACTGCACGGCCATCGGCCTCACCCGAAAGCAGGGTGATTTGGCGCGTGCAGCGCGGGCAGATGCAGTGCGTGTTTGGAACCCCACGATATGTGCATTCGCTCTGTTTCATGCTGCCCGCCTCCGTGCGTTGATCCGGCCTTCGCCGAGCCACGCCAGTTCGGCCTTGATCAGGACGATGTTGGTCATGGCGGTGGTGATGGCGGTGGGAAGGTAGCGGCGGCGGTGCCAGCCATAGTCGGTGTCATCGACGACGGTTGCTTGCCGCTCCCTCTCGCGCTCCAGCGCAGCAAGGCGGCGCTCGGCATCGTGCAGGCGCTGGCGGCACTTGAAGCGGCGCATGGCGCGTTGCTGGCTGGTCATTGATGATATCCCGTCGCGGTGAGGGCCTTGAGCACCAAGTTGCCAACCGGTTCCGCCGTGCGGCGGTGGTTGCGGACGGTGCCGGTGCGGATCGGCGTGGTGGCGAGCAGCTCGCGGAAATCGGAGAAGCGACCGTCGGGTTGCTTGCGATACATGCGGCAGCGGTAGTCAGCGCGGCGGGCGGTGCCGCCGATGTTATCGATGACCAATGTCCCGAGGATCTCGGTGCGCCCGTCGATCGCGCTCTGCAGGATGATGGGAACGACGATCATCGGCCCGCCTCCAGCAGCTTGCGAGCGGTGAGATCGACATAGTCGTTGACGGTTTGGCAGGCGGCTGCCTCTTCGTCTTCGAACTGGATGCCGTTGAGCTCTTCGATCGCGTTGGGGATTTCGACCAGGTCGAGGCTGTCGCAGTGCAGATCCTCAATAAGGCGCTGGTCGGGCTTCACCTCGAGCACGCGCATGCCGAGGATGCGTTTGACGATGCGGCAGATCTGCGCGCGGGTGAGGTCTTTGTAGGTGAGGTCAGAAACAGACATTTGCGGGGTCTTCCTTTCCATATTGATGGTCTGGGGCGATGGTCAGCCGAGGCCGATCGCCGCTCGATAGGTGTCGAGCAGCGCGTCTCGTTCGGCGCGGTCGTGGGGGGCCATGGCGCGGAGGCGGATGACCTCTCGCGTGATCTTGGTGTCGTATCCGACGGCCTTCATCTCGGAGAAGAGGTCGCGGATGTCGTCGCCGATGCCGCGCTTTTCCTCATAAAGGCGCTCGGCCCGCTCGACGAAGAGCTTGAGCTGATCGTCGGTGGCACCGGAGTCGCCTTCGCGGATAGACATTCCACCCTTGCCCTCCTCGCAGGTGGGGCAGACAAGGTAGCTTGTGCCGGTAAGGCCGCTGGTGTGGCGGGACCAATCGGCACCGGTGGGCTGCTTGGCGTCGCAGCGGGCGCAGAGGTTGCTCATGACAGCAGCATCTCCGGTGGATAGTCGCCCAACCCGGTCTCGCCCTCTGCTGTGCCGCAGTGGACAATCAGGCAGTCGCGCGCTGGGCTGCCGCAGCAGCTGCAATAAACGGTCGGGCTGTGGGCGTAGGCCGTCTCCCACGCGCCGGGATCGCTGGCGGTATCGATGGTGACGGTGGATGATGGCGCGGACTCGGCCATGGTGTTGGCAAGGACGCGCGCCTGCTGGCTGAAGCCGCCGTTCATGAGCCGATCCTTTCGATGAGCAGCTCTGCGCAGCCGAGAAGGATGCCGAGCGCGGCGGCGGCAGCGAGGATCGAGCAGTCGATCAGGGCGGCGGTCCAGCAGCTGCGCTGCGGGCGCGGGCGGTCAATCAGGGGCGGGCGGCTCATGAGCGCGTTTCCCTCTGACCGTTGCCGTCGGCGGGCCGCTGTGGCTGCAATGCCTTGACCGCGATGATCAGGATCGATCGCCCGAAGAAGATGATGGCGACTGCCGACACGGTAGCGCTGGCGGCGACCATGTGATCGTTGAGGCTCGCACCGATAATGAGATCGAGGCCGGTCATCGCCCCGCCCCCAGCCCGCCGGTG
This sequence comes from Pseudomonadota bacterium, assembly GCA_040385545.1. Lineage (GTDB taxonomy): Bacteria > Pseudomonadota > Alphaproteobacteria > Sphingomonadales > Sphingomonadaceae > Sphingomicrobium. The sequence continues at coordinate 15,370 of JAZKHF010000252.1, read as the reverse complement.
AAGCGGGCGGCGGCGACGCCCATGGTGGCGATTGCGCCGCGCAGGTTGCGTCCCAGATCGCCATAGCCGAGCAGGGCGACCGTCTCGGCCCAGTCGCGCTCGATCGCTTCGAGGCAGTCGGGGCAGCGAACGGTAGTCTGATGGCTGACCGGATCGGTGACCTTGTCCCAGCCCAGAGGCAGGCGCTGGGCGGTGCCGTTGTGCTCGACACTGCAATCGGCGCAGATGTAGATGGCGGCAGAGAATGGCATGGGGTGCATCAGACGCGCTCCTTGGTTGGGGCCGCGCCACTGCCGGGTTGTTGAAAAACCCAGCAGTGAACGGACTTTCCGGTGATGGTGTTGACGGACTTCGTGGCGAGGAACCGCCGGGTCTTCGAACCACGCAGGTGCTTTTTGAGCTGGTCCTGCGTCGGCGCGGAGGAGATGCCGCGTGTCCGGCAGCGTTCTTCGAACGCGTTGAGACTGACGGCGAAATTCTTCTCGGGATCCCGGGCGAGATTGAGCGGGACCGGGGTCGACTCGGTCTCGTTGGCGACCAGCCAATCGACGGTCTCCCAGAAGCTGGCGACGATGGGATGGTCTGCGGTGATCGCCTGGTGCCGTTCGGCGACCATGCGGGCGATCATGGCGTGGGCGCTGTGAACCCAGTCAGCGGGAAGCTCGACGATCGATGCGAGGGCATCGAGCGCGCCAGCGAGCTGGGCGTGGTTCTTGATCAGGCGCTGATGATTGATTCCCGACATCTCGGGCAGGGTGGTTTCGGCGGTGGAGTAGCCCTTGCGATAGGCCTCCATCCACGCGTCCTCGCGGCGGGTGACATGGACGATGAATGCGGAGAGCCGCTCGAGCGGCCAGCGTTCGATCTCCTCTGCGGCGCGCTTGGTTGCTGCCGACCATCCGGTCTTGTCGATGGTGAGGCACATGAGGCGCTCGAGCAGCGCGGGGCTGGCATCGACGCGGTAATTCTGGGCGATGACGATCGCGCCACGGAAGGGCGGATCATAGGTTTCGTTGCCGCCGTTGCGGACGCCGCGGCTGCGCACGGCGCGCCCGTTATAGGCGGTCTTGAGTTCGTCCCATTCGAAGCGTTTGCTGTGGGGGACGTCGTCGCGCCGGTCGCCCTCGATCAGGGCGACGGGGAGATTGGCGACCTTGCCGAGGTTGCGGGCGATTGCCGCCGTCGTCGCCTTGGTCGGATCGAAGCCTTCGTAACTGTCGCGCCCGCACAGGCGCCATAGGAATTCGAGCAGGGTGGATTTGCCGCTGCCGGGTTCGCCAGTGACCTCAAGGAAGGCGAGGCTCTTTTGCGCTTCGCGGATCTGTTCGGCGAAGAAGGACAGTTGCCAGAAGGCGAGCGCGACGATGCCCTTGGGGCCGTAGGCGATCCACAGGTTGGACAGCCAGCTCGTATCGAGCCGGTCGGGATCATAGTCGATCTCGAGCAGACGTTCTGCGGTGCGCAGCTTGATCGCGTCGCGCCCGAAGTCGAAATAATCTTCGTCGTTGAGATGGTGGACCCGGCCATTGCGGACAGCAATATCGCCGAAGACCCAAGCCTTATGCCTGCGGCTGTAGCCGGTGAAGTCGATGGGCTCGACGGTCTTGAGTTCGCGTGTCTGCACCTGCATCAGCCGGTCGAGCTGGCCGGTGGTGCCGGTGAACATTCCGCCGAAGGCGAACAGCCGCTTCTTGAATTCGGGCGCGGCGGTCAGCTGGGCGGAGGAGAAGCGACCCTTTGCCATCGGGTGCTTGCCGGGGAAGTCGATCCGCAGATAATATGCGGTGTCGTCAATGACTTCGTCGCGTTCGCGGTAAAGCGTGCGGAAGCTGCAGTTGGCGATCTCCACCACCTTGGCGCAGGCACGGATGGCGGCACGTTCGGTGATCTTCTCCTTGAGCATGACCTCCGCGATGCGCTCGGCGCTGAAGCTGGCCCACCATGTGCGGCTGTCGTGGAAGAGGTTGAAGCTGCCCCATTTGCGCCGCTCATAAAGCAGCGCGGCTTTCTCTGTGGCGTTGGGGGCGATGGCCACCTCGCCGTTCCACAGATAGTCGGCGATATGCTCCGCCGACATGCGATCGTGCAGAAACAGGTCGTTCCAGTCGAGCTTGACGCCATCTCCATCGGGGGTGACCTGAGCGGCGCTGGCGTTCCAGCCTTCCTTTCGGGCTCGCTCGACGAACTTGCGGGTGTAGTCGAGACCCGCCTTGCCGACGTCATAGGCGAAGATGATCTGGGGCGAATGCTCGGGCGTCTTGCCTTCGGAGATCGCCTTGCGCAGTGCGCGGAGAAAGGCCTCGGGGTAGTTGTTGCACGACATCGACGACACAGCGGTCTCGCCGCTGGCGCGCCATGCCAGCGCGTCAAAGATGCCCTCCGCTATGGCGAAGCGTTCGGAGGCGGCGAGTGCGGCCATGTCGATGCCGGGAGGCGTCCAGCATTGGCCCTGGTAGGATTTGCCGGGGGCGAAGCGGGCCTTGCGATCGAAGCGCCCGGGCTGGTCGATCAGCCGTTCCCACCAACTGCCACCGGGCAGCGGGAAGCGGATGGTGGCGCTGCCGATGTTGCGATCCTGATCGCGATAATATTCCTGCGTGTAGCTGCCGCGCAGGCCCTGCAGATCGAAGCCGCGCGAGTGGGAGAGATAGGCATCGGCGGCAGCGTTGGGATCCCGCTCGCTCGCCTTGAATCTCTTCGACCAGTCATCGAAGATCTCGGGGAAATAATCGCGGACTGATCGTTCGTAGCCGCACCGGTTGAGCCGTCCGCATTTCAGCACCTTGGGGCTGACAGCGTGGGTGTAGAGTTCCTTCTTGCCGCAGTCGGGGCATTTGCCCTGCCGCAGCCAATCGCCAGACTTCTTGAACGAGAATTCCCGGTCGAGCGCTGTCAGCAGTTCCTTTTGGATGGCTGAATTCATGGCGGGCGGGATGGACTTTCTGTGGCGCTCGCGCGGGCAAGCGGGGGACGTCGCCGGAAGTGAGGTCCGGCGCGGGCGGGGTCTGGTTGCGGGGCGTTCTTGTTGGCCGTTCCCACCGGTAGACCGGCGTGGCGGGCTGGCCGGTTCCGTCGGCAGGCCGAGGTGGCTTGCTGGACTACGCGGCGGTTCTCGGGATCATGGGTGGGTCACCGTTGTGAGCGGGGCGGTCATCGCCCTTGCGAGAGCGGGCCGGACTGATCGGGAGTTGCAACCCTTCACGGGGCTGCGACGGCATGGAAATGGTGTGGACGAAGCTGAGCTGCGCCTTCCAGCCATGGCCGCACTTCGGGTCCGAGCAGGTGAAGTAGAAGTCGCGGTGCAGGGCAGTGACCAGTTCAGAGGATCGGATGATGCCGGGTTCGCCGCAGTGGGGGCAGTCGGCCATGGCGCGCCGCTTTCGTTTGGCGAATGGCTTGACGCGGCCTTCGCCGATGGTGCGCGGGTCAGCATTCATAGCGGACCATTCCCAGCGGCCTGCAGCATGGCGATCATCGCCGCGCCGACGGTCTGCTGCTCCATGATCTGTTCGATGATGTGCGCGCGCTCCGCTGCGTCGATGCGGCCATCGGCAATGGCGGACAGGACGGCCTTGGCGATGTCGCCGTTCTCCGCTGCCAGATCCCCGAGCAGCTTGAGGATGTCGGTGTCGCTGGGCGGTGCGCTGGGCTGGCGCACGAGCATGAAGCCCTGACGACGGGCAAGGGCGCGGGTGACGACGGGGTGGCCGATCCTGCCGTGGGTGGCATCCTCCAGCGCGGCAACCTCATTGACGCGCAGGAAGTCCGGCGTGTTGGGGCGGACGCAATCGGAGATGCGCTGCTGGCGGCAGCCGATGTGTTCACCGGCGGCGTCCTGCCCGCCGAACTCACGGACCAGCTGATCGCTGGCGACTTTGAGCAGCTGATCGCGCGGGGCGACGGCGGTGGTGCGATCCGGCTTCATCGCCCGCCCGCCGCATATTCGTCGATGAAAATGGTGGCAGACTGGGTTTCAGGCCCACGCCCGAGCGTATCGGCTTTAGACTGGGGACGGTCTGCCAGCGCCCCTATGTGATCAGCTATCAATAGTGCGGTGAAGTACAAAGATTTACCGGGTGACCGGGCTGCCCGGTTGCCGCCATTTGCAGCGAAAGGGGCAGCGGTCATGTCAACAATCGAGAAGATTGACGGGCAAGCATGGAGCGGGAGGATTCGCCCGTGCTTGCCCGCCGAGGTTGGACCGGGGAGGAAGCAAGGGTCATTTGCAAGCCCGGTCGGTTCTGAGCTCTGGTTCATGCCACCCGCCGTGCGTGGCGATCGACGCCGTGGAATCGCGTCTCTGGAGCGGGGGGATAATTGCGGGGGTAGATGTCGGGCCGGAGATCGTGGCGCGAGACGCCGAACTGGCGCTCAGCCTCGAGAACATGCTCGGCGGGGATGCGCTTGGACGATTGGAGCCAGCGCCAAACTGTGGGCTGCGATACGCCGAGGGCATTGGCGAACCGCTCCTGTGTGCGGGCCTGTTCGACCGCCAGTTCCAGGGCTTCGAAGGGCGTGAGTTGTTCGGCCATGGCCCGCAGATATACGGATACGTATAGGCACGTCAACGAATATGTTGGGTGCGCGAATATACTTCTACGTATAATTGGTAAGAATGGCTGAAATCATAGGTTCTCGCCTGCAGGAGCGCATGGATGCGGCGGGCTTAAATCAGAGCGAACTGGCGCGCGTGGTCGGCCTGAAGCAACCGTCGATCGGTCGATTGCTCAGTGGAGAAACGCGCGAATCGGGCAAGTTGCTGGACATCGCAAGAGCGCTGGGAACGACACCTGAGTATTTGACCGGCATCGATGCGGCGTCGTCAGGCGGTGGTGTCAAGGCACCGATCCGCAGCATCGCCGGATTTCCTTCACGAACCGAGTCTGATCCCTTGCGCGACGTCGTGCCGGTGCAGGAAATCGATTTGGCCTTCGGGATGGGTGGCCAGTTTCTCGATGTGCAGGCGGTGCAAGAGTCGACGGTGATGTTCCCGGCGGCATGGGTGCGGCAGTTCACCGGCTCAGATCCCAGCCATTTGCGGTTCTGCAAGGGAAAAGGCGATTCAATGGCGCCGACGATTGGCCATCATGACATCGTTCTGTTCGACCTTTCGCAGAACCATCTCAATGAACAGGACGCGATTTGGGTGCTGGCTCTGGCTGAAATCGGCATGATCAAGCGGGTGCGGGCGATGCCGGATGGCAGTTATGAGATCAACAGCGACAATCCCTTGATCAGTTCACAGATTGCTGTCGATGGTGAGCTGCATGTGATCGGTCGGGTTGTGGCAACGATAAAGGGGCACTGATGCGACAGATTCTCACGACATTGGCTGGTGCTGCACTGCTCGCGTCGTGCGGCCCCGGCGAGCCAACAACATTGGCCAACGCCGCTGAGGCGATCAAGCAGGTCAATACCAACTCTGATCATGTCAACATCCGGCTTCAATTCGATGGAGCTACGACTGCCTCTGCGCTGGCGGAGGATTTGGATGATGCCCTTGCGGGCATTTCTCGTTCGATTGCTGATGGTGCTTCCGGCATCAGGCCGCATAACAAGTTCATGTTGCTCGATATCAGGACCGGCGGCGGCGAAATCCCTGATCGATTTGGCAACTACCGGTTTGACCTCAGCAGCTTCACTTCAGCAGATGGCGCTGCGCGTGACGGCAGCGACATTCTCAACAGCTTGAAGGATGCCGATGCTGGCTCGGGCGATATGGTCCCGGCGTTCGTCGCGTGGTGCAATGCCGGGTCGGATGAAGCACAAAGTCTTCAACCATTTTGCGAACGCCTAGCGGCATCTTGGGCCAACAACGCATAACTCAACTCAACAGCGATGGCCGCGCCAGTAGCGCTGCCATCGAAGCACAGTCCCGCTCGCGACCATGGCGCAGCTGAGATCGCGCCCGTCGGCTAGGATGCACCATGCGCCGGTGCGGTTGCCGCCAGCGCTGCCGGTCGAAATGCAGCGCATGGTGCCCGCGCGAACGCGGATATGGCCGGTGCCGAGGGCGCCGCGCGCGCCGCCGAGGATATTCACCAGAGCGTCGCGGGCCTGCAATGCGGTCGCATCGGGGCAAGGGTGGCCGGGTGAGCAGGTGCCGTCAAGCTCGCGGGCGGCGATGCCTGATAGGCGCAGGCGCGGCCCCTCCTGACACCAGACCGGGCCGTCGCCGTCCCACACAGCGGTGGGGGTGCAGAGGAAAACCAAGCCAGCGGCGACAATGCTCATTTGATCACGATGCCTGATTTACTCGACCGCTGTCCAGCGCCAGCGACCGATGTCGGCGGGAGCGGTCAGCCAGACAACGCCATCCTCCCGGGTCGCATGGCCCATCTCTACGGCGTCCAGTTCGGCTTCTTCACGGCTGTTGCGGAACGGGCCTATTCGCCGCCCGAGCACCATGAGGGCGAAGCAATCGGGCGGCGGGGTGGCTGGGCTATCGGCCATTGGCTTGGGATAGCAGAGGCTTGCCGGTGACGATATGCGCAATCACCGCGACGGTGCGTCGGCTTCTTCAGCGCCGAGATCTAGCTTGATATCGGTCTTGTATCCTTGCGGCCCCATGCTGTGGGTCACCTCTGCCACCTGCCATGGTGCAGCATCGACCTCGCTCTTGAAGCCGCTCAGTCGGACAGGGCGTTCGGGAAATATGGTGGGGTCGCCATAGGCCAGCGTCAGGTTGAAGTCTGCGGCCTGCCGCGCATCGCGGCGGGCGGCTGCTTCGGCGGCGGCGCGGGCATCGACCTCGTTCGAATAGGTGCGGCGGAGGCGGCGCGGATTGTCACCGCTGCCGACGCGGACGCGTTCCCGGCGTGCACCGGAGCGATCATTATATTGTGCTTCGGCACCGTCATGCTCCTCCCGCTTTTTGCGGGTATAGCTGTAGTTGGAAGATCCGATGCGGGTGATGGTCCTGCCGGGCAAGGGGGTGCCCGAGACGCTGGTACCAGTTCCGATCGGGGCAAAGATGAGGTTGCCGTCCTTGACGGTGGCGACGGCGTCGTAGCGGCGACCGAGATCCCGGATGAACTGCAGGTTGCTTTTGGCGCTCTGCTGAATCGATTCGACTGTAATGTCTGCGAGGCTGGCATGGACGCGCGCGGTCTGGCCGTGCTCGCTGGCAATGGTGCGGACAATCTGGCCGATGGTCTGGTTGTTCCAGCTGCGATCACGGCGACGGCGCATGCCGGTCGTCATATCGGCCGACCGCGCTGTGATGCGGACGGTGTCAGGTGCACCCGCCCATGTCACCTCGTCCACCTTGAATGCGCCTTTTTCAACCAAGCCGCTGGTCACGCCAGTGCCGCGTGCCCAGCCCAGCGCAACGCTGATTATTGCATCGGGCGGCGGCAGCGCCAGACGACCGTCGGCATCGTGCAAGGTGATGTCGAGTTGGTCTGCCTCCTCGCCGCGCTTCTCGCTCAAGCTGATCTCGATCAGGCGCGGGCGCATGACCTCCGTCAGATCCTGTCCGGCGAGGGTGACGCGCCAAGCGGGCACGGGCTGGACATAATCACCACGCCCCGCCGCCGGTTTAACGAAAGCGTTGTCAGCCATCGGCTCGCTCGAGGTCGATGTTGAATTCGATGCGGCGCGGCGCACCGCCGGGGAGGAAATTGGACTGCCGCTCCTCGACCAGGCGGATGAAATATTGCCCGAGAATGGTGCCGTTTGACAGGACCAGAGGCCATGCTTCGCCGGTCGCGCCCATTTCGCGCAGTGATTCAATCGACGCATAATCGCCGACCAGCTCGGGCAACAGGATCCCGGGCAAAGTGATGGTGTCGGCGCCGGGGCCAAGGAACTGCCATGCGGGGGGCGCGCCCAGTCGCTCCGCCCCTGCGTGGCGATATTCGGTGCGGCGCTGCAGCTCCTGATAGGCAAGGGTATCGACGCCGAAAACGAACAGGCCGATGGCAAGCATGGTCAGCCGCTTGCCGCCAGTGGCGTCGCCGCTTTCGATCTGGTCAAGCCCGCGCAGCTTGGCGGCGATGGTTGCGGCGGTGGCGACAGCGGGGAAGTCCGGCAGGCCGAGCAGACGGCGCGCGGATTGGACGCTGGATGGCAGACCGGCGACAAAGGCGAGGTTGCCGAGATCGCCAAGGGCACCGCCCGCGCGGTTATCCGTCGTCATAGCTGCCTCCGCCTTCGCCGGGCTTGGGGCCACGGCGCAGGATATCGGCGATGCGCTTTGCCAGATCCTCGGCGCTCTCGCCCGCCTGCTGATAGATGTTGAAGGTGTAGTTGCCCGCTGGAGCGGCAGCCGATTGTGTGCGTTGTCCGGACGCGGGCTGTGCAGCCACTGCGAACGGCGAAGCTGCGACGGCCATGCCGCTGGCTACCCCTGTCGCAAGGCGCTGCATGCTGCGAAGGGGTCGGCTCGCACCGTCATCGAGGCCGATGGCGAGGCCATCGGTCATGAAGCCGCCCATCTGCATGAACAGGCGCGAGGGGCTGGCTATGCCGAGGAAGGCGCGGATGTTCGTGATGCCTGCAAGCACGATCGATTTGAGCGCATCCCATACTCGCCCGGGTGCAGCGCGGATGCCTGCGACAAGACCATCGACGATCTGGCTGCCGACCGTTCTGAAGCGCCCGATCATCGAGCCGATGGCGCTGAGGCCGTTGCTGAAGGCGCCCTTGATCCGCCCCCAGTTGTTGATGATGAAGCTGGCTGCGAAGCCGAGCGGCCCGAACATGGGCAGGAGTCGGGTGAAGTTGCTCTTGATCCACCCCCACGCCTGACCGAGGTAGCCGATCCCGGTGCTGAATGCCCCTTTAATCCGTCCCCAATTATTGATGACGAAGCTGGCTGCCATGCCGAATGGCCCCATGTAGGGGAGTATGCGCATGAAGTTGGCCTTGATCCAGTTCCATGCCTGACCCAGCGCCGCGATACCGCGCGCGAAGGCTGCCTTGATCGTGTCCCAGTGACGGTAGATCAGATAGCCAGCGGCAGCGAGGCCGACGACGATCAGGGTGATGGCGAGTATGACAGGGTTCGCGAGCATCATCATGCCCGCCTGCATCAGGCCACGCGCCATGAACATCGCCGCCACCCGCAGGAAGCCGAAGGCGCGCACCATGATCGCGATCCCTCGGGTAACGAAGAAGGCCGAACGGCTGAGCAGGGCGGTGAAGCGGGACACCCCGTTCACCTTGGCGAAGAAGCGATAGAAGGTAGAGATCGGCCCGAGGATGGTGCCGAAGGCGATCTGGGCCAGACCGATACCGATGCGCATCGCGGCAAAGGCGGCGACCGCCTTCATAATGCCCCCCGCCAGTTCGGGGTGTGCATGGGTCCAAGCGGTGATGCCCTGCAGACCCACGGTCAGGTAGTGCCCAACCTGAGTCAGTGTCGGTAGCAGCGTCGTGCCCAGCGTGACGGCAAGGGTGGACACAGTGCCCATGAATCCCTGCCAGTTGGCGTTGGCGTCGCGCATGACGCGTTGATCGAAGGCGCGATCGACGGTGCCGCCGCCTGCCATGGCCGAGTCCCTGACCCGCTTATATTCATCGAGGTTCTGGATCAGGGTGCGGATTGCCGCCTGTGCCTGCATGTCCTCGAACGCGAAGCCCAGCTTGGACAGATCGCCGCCGGTCGCATCGCGAGTGACCATGGCGATGGCCTCGAAGGTGTCATACCCTTGCGCTTGCAGGCGAGCGAGCGCGGCAGGCAGATCGACGCCGAAGTTCTTCTCGAATGCACGGATCGTTCCCGGAGCATTGATCTTGGCCAGAAGATTCTGGATGTTGTTCGCCGCTTCGTCGCTGGTGCCGGTGGTCTGCCGAGCGATCTGCAATGCGGCGGATAGTCGCCCCACCGCATCAAGCCCCGTTTCCCCCAGCGCTGCCATCTGACCTGTCAGCGATGGGAAGGCCCGGGCCATATCGCGCACTTCGAACGCGCCGAGGTTGCCGCTGGTCGCCATGATATCGATGGCGCGGGCGGTCTCACCGATCGGCACCTGAAGGTTGTTGACGTTGGCATAAGCGGCAGCTGCACCGTCTGCCAGATCAACGCGGTAGGCTGTGCCGAGGCGGCTGATAGCTGGCGCGAGTTGAATGGCCAGGCGCGGATCGAGTCCCATCCCTGCGAGCGTATCGACCGCTGCGGCAACAGCAGTAGGAAGCTGCTGGGCATCGGCGGCGATTTGCAGGATCGTGCGCCCCATGCGATCCGTGGCAGCATCGGTCAGGTCTGCCTTCTGCTGGATATCAACCAGCGTGGACGAATAGTCGGCACCGGCTTTTGCGGCGAGGAGGAGCGGTGCAGCGATGCTCGCTCCGGCAATAACGTTCGACTGGCCGCGATTGACCAGATCCTCGCCGCGCTGGCGGATGGCGTCGGCGCGAGCATCGACCTCGAGATTGGCTTTCTGCTGCTCCATCTGCGCATTGGTGGCCTCAAGCGCAGCGGCCAGTTCCTTTTCGCGATCGATCAGTTCGGTCAGATTGCCGGAGCCGGTGGCGATAGCGCGTGCCGCCTCTTCCATCTCGCGCTTGAGGCGGCGCGATTCGGACTGGAGATCGCGGAGCGCACCGGCCCCGCTGCGGCCAAGCCCGACGATATTGCGCAACGAACCCGACAGTTGATCGACGCCGGTGAACTGGACGATCAAAGCGAGTTTGTTGTTCACCTTCGCTTGACCTCATTCATTCTCTTGTATCGATCGGTTGCCCGACGATGCCATGCGAAAATATCAACCACCGACATTGTTTCGAATTCAGACAATGACCAGTGGAAGATGGCTGCGATGTCGGCAATCAGTTCGTCGATGTCATTCGGGCGATCAGTTCTCTCTGCGCCGAGTTCATAAAAAAACCGGCGACGACACCCGCGAGCTCGGCGACATCCTCGGTCGAAAGATTGTCAGCATCTTCCCGCGTCATGATGGGGTCGCTGATGCGGGGCAGGACGCCAATGACAGCCGAGACATCGGCGCGCAGCAGATCCTGAATATTGAGACCGCGCAGCTCACCGGCTTTCGGCTTGCGAATGCGGAGCTTGGTTATGGTGTCGCCGCCCCGCTGGATGCCATGCTCGAGCGTGACATCGATGAACTGGGGCGAGGTTGAAACGGAAGCGGTCGGGGCAGTGGTAGGCTCGGTCATGGCGGGGCTCCAAATTCAGGCGGGGCGGTTCTCCCCGTCGACGCCGCCCCGCAAATGACGCGCCGACGGGAAGAGGGTCAGATCCCGATCGCGGCGCGCTGGGCGAGCAGGCGATCGGTGCCGTTGACGATGAAGACCATGTTGAGCGCATCGATCTCGATCTCGGTGCGGCCTGCGACGATCAGCTTGTAATAGCTGAGTGTGGTCTTGACGGTGTGCTCGGTGTCGTCACCGGGCTTGGCGCTGCCCATGTCGATCTCCTCGTGGCGACCGCGTACAACGACCTCGACGGGGATGACCTGACCGGAATCGTCGGCCTGATAAGCGCCTGCAAAGCGGAGCATGACGGCGTCATGGCTGGTCGCGCCAAACTGGCGAAGGGCGTGAACGATGATTCCGCCCGCCTTCCATTCCAGCTCCATCGCTTCGCCGCCCATATCGACCTTGATCGGCATATCCATGCCACCGGCGCGATACTCCTCCATCGACCGCGTCAGCTTTGGCAGCGTCACTTCCGGCACGAGGCCGAGATAGGATGCGCCATCGTTGAAGAGGTTCATGTTCTTGAGCTTGGCGGGCAATCCCATGGGGAGTCTCCTGTAAGGCTATGGATCCGTGCGGTGCGACCCGACGGGCAGTCGAAGGGGGTCAGGCGAGCTGGTCAGCGAAGCCGGAATAGAATCGATCGGTGATCCGCTGATTCAGCGTGATCAGTTCCGCCGGCGCGGTGGGCGTATATTCATAGTCGATCGTCACCTTGCCGCTGGCGAGATCGGCGTTCTCATTCTGCGCCGGATCGTACCAGGCGCGCGCATCGATGATGCGGCCCTGCGCCTTCAGCGAGCGGAAGCGGGCGTTGATCGTTTCCAGCACGTCCTTGATCAGGCTGACCGTGACGGGCTTGTCCACCGCCCACGCCAGTCCGGCAGCGATCTCATCCTGCAGCGCGTGGCTGGTGCGCACCGCGCTTTCGAAGGCGAACTGCGGCTCGTCCGATGTGGTGCGGTTGCCCCAGAAGCGGAAGCCGTTGTTGCGGATGAGGGTAGTGATCGGTGCATCGTTGAGGACGCCAGCATCTGTGGTGGCATCGGTCAGATCGAAGAAGACATCCTTCGACAAGCCGGTCACGCCATCGACGGCGATGTTGGAGATGGTCTTATGCCAGCCAACCTGCTGGTCGATCTTGGCACGGAGGCCGAGCGCGCGGGCGATGGCATCGCCAGCGAAGTCACCGCTGAAGTCCGGCCAGATGAGCATCAGTTCGCGCGCGGCGAAGTTCTCGCGATAGGTGACCGCCTCGGCGATGTCGTCCCCGACAGCGCGGCCATAAACCATGGCGCGCAGCTGCTTGGCGACGACGATCATGGCGGTGGTGACCACCTGCGTATCGAGACCCGGCGCGCCGAGGATGCGGGGACGAACGCCGAGTTGCGCTTCTGCCGCCAGCAACGCCTGCATGCCGGTGTATGCGCCGCCGGTGGTAGCGCCGATGACGTTCTCATCGGTTGCTTCCTCGTCGAGGCCGGGGGCGACGCGAACGACGACGACGATAGGGCTGGTCTGATCGGCAATCGCAGAGAGCGCGTCAGCTAGTGTGCCGCCAGTGCCAGCCTGTCCGATGGCAGAGCGCACATCGGTGACCAGCACGGGCTGGTTGAGCGGGAAGGCCGCATCGAGCGCGACAGTGGGTGCGCCGACGGCAGCGGTGGCGGTGGCGATCACGCCGATAACGGCCAGCGACGCTTCGAGAATGGGCCGGGTGCCGGTGAGCGGCTCGTTGACCTTGATGCCGTGCATGATGAGTCCTTCCTGCGGTGTCAGCTGGCGAGGGGAATGGAGAGCTGGACGAAAGCGTTGGAGCGGGTGGGCCGATCAACGCGCCGCCCTTCGATGTCGATTGCGACTTGGCCGTCTGCGCCAGCGCGCGACAGGCCCACGCGGGTCAGCTTGAGACGCGGCTCCCAGCGGGCGAGCGCTATGGCGGTGGCGGCAAAGAGTTGTAGGCGGGTGGCGGCGTTGAGCGGTCGATCGATCAGCTCGAAAAGCATACTGCCATAGTCGCGACGCATGACGCGGGTGCCGACAGGCGTGGAAAGAATGTCGCCGATCGACTGGGCGAGATGTGCATCACCATCGAGGGGGGCACCGGTAAGACGATCCATGCCGAGCATGGCCGGACGGAGCCACCGGATTGCGTGATGCGCTAGCGGGTCGCCTTGTAACGGTGCGCGTTACAAGGGCGGGGCACATGTTGCGTCAGGCGGGCGGGCCGCTCTGTCCGCCACCGGGCTGCGTTCCGGAGTGCCGGTGCGTCTTAAGCGACTTGCCGCCACCGATCACATCCACGTCCGCCGTCACGGTGCCGGTGACAGTGACATCGCCGTCGATGGTGACGGTCTCCGCCGTGATGGCAACGGTCGAACCGGCGGGCAGTGTGGCGGTGAGACGGTGCGATTCGGGATCATAGGCGATGCGCGCGCCATCGCTGAATTCGATCAACTCCTCGAGCGTGGTGCCCGCCACGGGGAAGCTGTTCGACGGGATGCCGCGCAGCGCAACGGCGAGGCCAAGCTCGCTCTCGGGGCAGATTAGAAGCACCTGCTCCCCGACTGTCGGAGGCGACCAGGTGCGGGTGGCCCCCATGCGCGGCTCGATCCACGGGATGGCGGGGGTGACGATGTCTCCGACTTCGACGGTGCAGTTTCCTGTGCCGAGATTGACGGAGGCGACTGTTCCTAGGCGGATGAGTTCGGCGGGGTCGATCGGGCCTTCGTCGTTGATCTGGGGCATGTCAGGCGACGAGCGGATACATGGGCGTTGGCAGATCGAGATCGGCAAGTCCGCTGGCGATCAGATGGCGGCGCACTGCGCGGTCGATGATCAGCGCCTTGCCCGGGCTGGGAAAGCGATTGAGGAACAGGATCGAAGCCAGCTTGAAATTGAGTGTGTTCCCGCCCGAGAAGCCAACGCGGAACGGCCCGCCGCCGATGTCGCTGGCGACGGTGATGTTGTCGTTGCGGACCTCGGCAATGGCGCGCTCGCGCCCTGCTATATCATAGCCGAGCAGGGTATCGGTGCGCCGCCATGCACCCAGCCAGCTTCGAAACTTGGTCGCGCGAAGTGCATCGACCGGGAAGCTGAAGGCGGGGGTGTCCGCCTCCACCGCATCGTGGAAGGTGCCGCTGCAGTCGAAGTTGGTTGCGGCGCGCAGCGAGCAATATTTGTTGCCATAGCCCGCCGCGCCGACGGCGTTGGTAGCCATGTCGTTATTCTCGGTATGCGGGGCGAGCGCCCATGCCATGATCGCATATTCGCCTACTCGCCCGACGCTGTCCGCCAGATACTCACCGGTGAAGCTGGTGGTGAAATAGTTGTTGCCGTTGCCGATGAACCATCGATCAAAAATGCCTGCACCGACTGACGCACCGGTGCGGGCAAGGGTGTGGCCATTGCCGCGCAGGTCCGTGGTCGGGGCACCGGCAGAAGGCGTACCGGCGTGATAGGCGTTGCCGAGGTAGAACAGCGCCTCGATGTCCTCCCAGAAGGGTAGGAGCAGCCCACCGAACTGTTTGCCGAGCGCGGTCACGCTGGTCCCGTCGACTCCGATCTGACGCATCATGCTGCGATCCCCCGATCAATGGCGGCCCACATCCACATCGGCAGGCGGGCGTCGTCCCGATCAAAGATGATCGGACTGTTGTCGTGCAGGCCGCCGCGCCCGGCGACGCCATCAAGCGCGGTCCAAGCGTAGCGCCATTCGGCGTTCGCGGGCACATCGGCGGTGAGCTCTAACTCGACGACATCACCGTTGCCGACGATGCGGACGGCGGCGATGCCGAGCGGGTTGCCACCGGCATCCACGACAGTGAAGCCATAGTTGGACTGGTTGCCGATGGTCTGGCCGTCGAGCACTAGCCCACGCATGGGCTGGACATCGTAACGGATGAAGATTGACCGGCCTTGTCGCCTTGTCTGTAGCGACGCGAGCGGCATTGGCTTGACGCCATGACATTGCCAGCGGGCAGCGGTCATGCCGAAGTGGGCGAACATCCAGACATAGCCGAGGCTGAGCGGGTGGACACTGGTCACCGAGCCATAGGGCAGGAAGTAGGCAGGCGGCCCCATGGCGATCAGCGGATTGGCGCGGGCAACGGCCAGCTGGGCGAGTGCTACCTTGGGGATCGTGCGCGCGTACGAGATATGTGTCGCGGTCTGATAGGTGATCATCGGCAAGACGAGCGCGGGATCG
>JAZKHF010000251.1:0-3563 GCA_040385545.1 Pseudomonadota bacterium | reverse complement strand
TCGACTATGTGGCGGTCGATTACAGCGCGGCTATTCAGGACGGCAAAGTCGTCAATGAAGCTGAATACGCCGAAATGGTCGAATTCTCGGCAACAATACGGACCGGAATCGCGGCCTTTCCAGCGACGCCCGCGCGAGCACGACTCCTCTCTGGGGCAAGTCGGCTTGAGCAATCTATCGGGGCAAGGGCCCCTCCCGCGTTCGTTGCACAACAAGCGCGTGCGATGGGCAGGGATCTATTGGCGGCCTATCCAGTGCCCCTTGCGCCCAATAGGGCGCCGGATCGCACACGCGGCTCGACTCTCTACGCTCAGAACTGTGCGAGTTGTCACGGCGCGAACGGCAATGGCCTCGGCCCTGCTTCCAAGGGCATCGACCCGGCGCCGATTGCATTCACGGATGCCGAGCGAGCCCGCGAACGGAGCCTGTTCGCGCTCTACCAGGTCATCGATCAGGGTATTGACGGGACGGCCATGCCGAGTTTTTCGAGTCTGTCCGCTGGCGATCGCTGGGCCTTGGCCTTCCGTGCCGGCACGTTCGCCTTTGACCAGACGGCGCTCGGCGAACGGCTCTGGAACAGCGACCCTTCCTTGCGGAAGCGGTTTCCCAATCTTGCCGCGCTGACCAGCATCACACCCGCTGCGCTCGCCCGTGAGATCGGTCAGAAGAAAGCAGACGCGCTCAGCGCCTACTTGCGGTCGAACCCGGCTGCCCTGTTGAACAGCGAAGGGGCCTTGCAGCTCACTCGCCAGAGACTCGGCGAAGCATTGACGGCTTATCGGGCCGGCGATCGACGCCTTGCCGAGCAACTTGCCCTGTCCGCCTATCTCGACGGATTCGAGCCCGTCGAACCGATCCTAAGTTCGCGCGACGCGGGCCTGATGAGCCGGATCGAACGGGCGATGGGCGCCCTTCGCGCGGGAATCAGCCGGGGAGAGTCCGCGGCTGCGGTCGAGCAACAGGTCAATGACCTCGACGCCTTGTTCATTGAGGCTGAAGCCGCCCTATCGCCGCAGGCGGCGAACGACGCATCCACGTTCGCGGCCGCCCTGACGATTCTGCTTCGGGAAGGGCTTGAGGCACTCCTAATTGTCATTGCCATGATCGCCTTCTTGCGAAAGGCGGAACGGCCCGAAGTGTTGTCCTATGTTCATGGCGGGTGGGTAGCTGCGTTGGTCGCTGGCGTGGCGACATGGGCGGGGGCCACCTATTTCATCGATGTCAGCGGTGCCGGCCGTGAAATGACGGAGGGGTTCGGCGCAATTTTCGCCGCAGTCGTCCTCGTTTCGGTGGGTATATGGATGCATGGCAAGTCGCAGGCGGATGCCTGGCAGCGCTATATTCGCGAGAAGATGAACCGCGCACTGTCACGCGGTTCGGCCTGGTTCTTGTTTGGGCTCGCTTTCCTCGTCGTTTATCGCGAGGTATTTGAGACGATCCTCTTTTACGCCGCGATGTGGAATGACAACCCGACCGCTGTCTTAGGCGGAGCGGGCGTCGGCTCGGTTCTGCTCGGCCTTATCGCCTGGTTGATGCTCCGATACAGCCGCAAGCTCCCGGTCGCTCAGTTCTTTCGTTACAGTTCTGCATTGATTGCTGCCCTGGCCGTAGTGCTTATCGGCAAGGGAATCGCGGCCATTCAGGAGGCCGGACTCATCGACGTCACTCCGCTAGCCCAAGTGCCGCGGATTGAACTGCTGGGGCTGTATCCCAGCGTCCAAGTGGTGATGGCGCAAGCAATCGTCCTGGCGATCCTCGTCACCGGTTTCATTTGGAACCAACGCAAAGCCGTGGGACAATGACGTCAGGCATTCCCTTCGCTTTGCGCCGCTGCTACGGGCGCTGTTGATGCACCGTTGGACCTCCTTTATTGGCGCCCTGATGCTTGTCCTGATGTTGTGGACGGGCGGTGCGGCGCATGCGGCGGAGCGGTTCGACTGCATTCCGACCACTGCCGAGGCGGCTGGTCATTTTGATGGCGACCGGGATCAAGCGCCTTCGGGGCCGGACCAAGGCGTCGCGCATCATCACGCGGGTTGTGGCGGTCATTATTTCGCAGCGCCGACCAATATGGTCTCATTCGATCTCAATCGAGCGGGTGGCGCAGTGCCCCTAGCCTGGAGGCAGTCCGGCAGGCCCGGCGACAGCCCCGATACCGACCTGAGGCCGCCGATCGCCTGACGATGTTCGTGCCCGCGTTCGCGGGCTCGTGTCTATCGTCAGGAGGTTTATCATCATGAAATCTGTTGCAGCCGCGGCGTGTGCCGTGGTGGCGCTTGCGGCCCAATCGACGTCGACTTCGGCGCAAGTTGGCAATCCAGTCAGTCCGACGGTCGGAAGACCAATGACGTCGCCCAGCGGCCCGCCGGCTCCGGTGCGGCCGGTGACCGTCGAGCCTCGAACCGGCCCGCTGCCATCGAGCCTGACTCTTGCCCAATCGCTCGACGAGGCGGCTGCTCGATCGCCCACACTTGTCGCAGCGGAGGCGGAAGTTGCCGCCGCCGAAGCGAGAAGCGTCCAGGCGGGCTACCGTGAAAACCCCGAACTCAGTCTCGAGGTCGAGAACTTCGCCGGCACCGGCTCGCTCCGAGGCGTGAGATCTCTCGAAACGACGCTGGCAATCAATCAGCGTCTCGATCTAGGCGGACGCAGATCGGCGCGACTCGGTTCCGCCCGCGCCGCGCTTGATGCGCAAAAACTTCGCCTCGCCATTGCCCGCGCCGATCTTTCGCTGTCGGTGCGCGAACAATTCGCCCGCGCCGTCGCAGCGCGCGAAAAGCTCACCCAAGCGAACGAGACTGTCGATCGGGCTCGAGAGCTGGCGCGAGTCGCCGGTATATTGGTCGATGCCGGGCGCGACCCGCCGCTGCGGGGCTTAAGGGCACGATCCGCGCTGGCCCAGGCCCAGGCCGAGCGCGAAGCGGCGGTCGCCGACGAGCTGGCGGCACGTTCGTCGCTGGCGGCCTTGTTCGGCATAGGTGCGCCGGTCGAGTCCGTCATCGGCAAGACAACCGATTTTCCGTCCCAGCAGGTCATTCCCGGCACCAGCCTGGAAGTCCGGCTCGCCGATGCCGAGCGTGTCGCCGCTCAGGCAGCGGTGCGCGAACAGCTTGCGGAGCGCCGCTTGGACCCGGCGGTCGGAGTTGGCGTGCGACACATCCGTGAAACTGGCGACGTCGGCTTGGTCGCGGGTGTTTCGATGCCGCTCAGAGTCTTCGACGGCAATCGCGGGAATATCGATGCAGCGCGGCAAAACCTCGCCGCGGCAGACGCTCGTCGGGCCGGCATACTGGCCTCAACAACGGCTCGTGCTCGTAATGCCATTGCCAGCGTCGATGCCGCCCAGCGGCGCGTCGAGGCACTTGAGAAGTCGGCTGTGCCGGAGGCCGCCGAAGCGCTTCGTCTGACCGAGCTTTCCTACCGCGAAGGTCGTTCCTCGCTGCTCGAGCAGCTCGACGCTCAAAATGCCTACACCGTCTCTCGAACCGCTCTGACTGACGCACGCCTCCAACTCGCACTGGCGGTGGCCGAGCTCGCCCGCATTGCGGCCCAATAGGAACCAT
>JAZKHF010000250.1:0-1731 GCA_040385545.1 Pseudomonadota bacterium | reverse complement strand
TCGACGATGGCGTCGCTGATCTGGTCGGACACCTTGTCGGGATGGCCTTCGGAGACGGATTCGGACGTGAAGAGATAGTTGCTGCGCATGAGCGGGCACGGTCCTTTTGAGATATAAGGAAAGCTTTATATGTTGTTCTTAGCGGCGGCGTCGGCCCAGTGCAATCGCCGAAACCAGCAACAAAAAGCCGAGCGTTAGCGGGATGAGGTTGCCGAAACGCGCGAACGGGGTTGGCAAGCCGGGTGGGGGAAGATCGGCGTCGATGACGCCGGCGGTTCGCCATGGGAGGGAGTTGCGAAGCAGACCATTGGAATCGACCACCGCGCTGATGCCGGTGGGAGTCGATCGGATTACCGGCAACCCTTCCTCGGCGGCGCGCAACCGCGCCTGTGCGAGATGCTGCGGCGGGCCCCAGGCACCAAACCAGGCATCGTTCGACGGGTTAAAGATGAAGTCCGGACGGTTGGAATCGTCGACCACGTCGCCCGAGAAGATGATTTCATAGCAAATCTGCAAGCCCATCTTGCCAAATACGCCGAGGTCGATTGATCGCGGGCCGGGGCCATAATTGGTGTCGCCCTGGCCGGGGGCAAGCTGCGACAGGCCCATCGACGTGAGTAACGGCCGCATCGGCAGATATTCGCCGTATGGTACCAGATGCGCCTTGTCGTAACGGCCGAGGATCGCGCCGCCGCGATCGATCGCGAATACGCTGTTGGTGTTGCCGGTCACCTTTCCATCGGGGCCGGCGATGAGCGCGAAACCGCCGGTGATCAGCAGGTCGCCCGGCCGGATCGACTGAACCGCGCGGGGGATGGTAGGCAGTTGCACGGGCAGGGTGCGCCGCTCGGGATCCATGATGGCGAACGGCTCGGGCACGGCGACTTCAGGCCAGAACAGAAGGCGCGGTGCGGGGTCGGCGGCGTCGGCTGACAAAAGTGCAAGTCGTTGGAAGGCTTCGTCGGCCAGCCCCTCGCGCCATTTGTCCTCCTGGCCGATATTGGGCTGAACGATGCGGATCGGGGTCGGGGGATAGTCGTCACTTTGGTAATCCCCGAAGGCAACGCCTAAAAATGCCGACGCAAGCACACCAGAAGCGACCCACGCCGCTGGCCCAAGCGCGCGTTTCCATACTAGCCACATCGCGCCCGCGCTCAGCACGACCAATGCGCTCAAACCGTATGTCCCGATTAACTTGCTCGTCCCAAGCAAATCCGAATCGACCAGGGTCACCCCAACCGGATTCCAGGCAAAGCCGGTGAACATCGTCGCGCGAAGCCATTCGGTGATCGCCCATCCGCCCGCCAGCGCCAATACCAGCGCCACCGGTCGATCCCGGCCAAACCGCCACGCCAGTCCGACACCAAGCATCGGATAGATTGCGAGGTAAAAAGACAGGAGCACGACCGCGATCCAGCCCAGCCACGCGGGCATCGCCGCCTGATAGGTGAATGCGGTGGCGATCCAGTTGAGCCCGACGACGAACTGGCCGACCCCGAATAGCCAACCGAGCAGCAAGGCACGGCGGAGTGTCGGCGCGCGGGCAATCAACTCGCACAGGCCGATGAAGGCCAATGTCATCAGCGGCCAGAGCGCGTAAGGCTGAAAGGCTAAAGCAGAGCCCAGCCCGAGGGCGAGGGCGATCAATCCGGTCATTGAGTGTCGCTAGCGCTTGGCGACCTGTTGGGGAAGCGCCGCCGCGCTGACGCGCCACACCTTGTTGCCGACATC
>JAZKHF010000249.1:0-5840 GCA_040385545.1 Pseudomonadota bacterium | reverse complement strand
GCGTCCGATAGAGCGCAAGTCACCTGCGGTCAAAGGCCGATACGGTTAATTGCTATTCGCTGGCGCGGGCGGCTTGGCATCGCCGCTGGTGTTGACCTTAACGTCGACGTCCAGATTGCGAACCGCGGCACCGGCCTCCTTGGCATTTTCGGAAAGCGCCGCACCCGCTTCCTTGGTGTCGCTGACGATTGCCGTGGCCGCTTGGTCGACCGTGTTGAGCGCTTCCGCGCCAGCATCGGCAGCCACGTCTTCGTTGTAGGACACGGTCGTCTGGCCGTTGGCCTTGTCTTCGGTCACCTGACAAGCGCCGAGGAGCAATGCAGGAGCGAGAATGAAAAGAGCGCGCATGAGGTTATTCCTTCCGTTGAATTGCTTGGCTTAACGTCGCGAGCGACGTTTTGGCTCCTGCGCGGGTTCGATTCCGCCGGACAATATTGCAAGCACGGTCGTCCAAGCCGCTACATTCTGGCGAAGCTGTGCCGGATCGACTTTGTCGAGCGTGTCATCGGGCGTGTGATGATAATCGAAATAGCGCGTGCCGTCCTGGTTCAGCCCGACCCCGGGCAGACCATCGGCGATCATCGGGCCGATGTCTGATCCGCCGTATTCACTTAGCGATCCCGGCACGATTCCGAGCGGCTGCAATGCACGCTGAATGGCCAGCGCCTCCCCCTTCCGCTCGGGACCAAGGCGGCTGTTGACCTTGTAAATCCGGTCGGCGCCGAAATCACTTTCCATCAGCGCGTAATGCGGCTGCTTGCCATATTTGGCGCGATAGTCGAGCCCGCCGAACAGACCGGTCTCTTCCGCCCCGAACCAGACGATGCGGATCGTGCGCAACGGTCGACCGGCATCCATGATGCGCTTGGCAGATGCGGCTGCGATAGCAACACCGCTGGCATCGTCGATCGCACCTGTGCCCTGGTCCCAGCTATCCAGGTGGCCACTGACCAGGATCGGGGCGAGGCTAGGGTCGCGGCCCGGGACTTCGGCGATGACGTTGCCAGACTGCTGATTGGCGAGTGTGGTCGATTCTAGCTGAAGCCGCATCCGCACCGGACCCTTGGCGCGTTTCAAAATGCGCTGGACCTGATCGGCATCGGGAAGCGGTAGAGCGCCTGCGGGAATTGGCGTTACTCCATCGACGAAGCTCATCACGCCAGTGTGCGGGTTGCGATGATAATCAGTGCCGACCGAACGAATGACAATCCCGATTGCGCCCTTGCGACTGGCGATGCTCGGTCCTTGCCGGCGCGCGCCGCCGAATACACCGTAACCCGATCCGTCCTGGGTACGCGGCATGGCGTTGGACACGAACACGATCTTGCCCCGAACGGCGGAGTCGGGCGCTGCCTCGAGCGCGGCGACATTGTCGAACCCGATGATCTCGCCCTCGATCCCGCCGGGCGGGGTGGAGGCCGAATTGCCGAGCGCGGCGATCACCAGTTTCTGCGGGAAGGGCGACAGGATCGACGCGCTTTCCGCCCCGCGTACCCACACCGGCATGGTGAAGGTGTCGATGCGGACGTTGGAAAAACCCATCGCCTTCAGCTTGGCGACGCTCCAGGCACGGGCACGCGCTTCTGCCTCGGTCCCGGCCATGCGCTGCCCGACTTCGGTGGTCAGGCCCTCGGTGATGTCCCACGCATAATCGTCGGTCAGCGCGGAATCTCGAAGCTCGGCGACCCGTTGGGGCGTGATCTGCGCGGGAAGGGAGGTAGCGGTGGCGAGCAAGGTCGCGGCGAGCAAGAACTTGGGATGCAAAATATCACTCCAGAACCGTTCGCCCTGAGCTTGTCGAAGGGCTGCCCTTCAACTGTGCCACCAAGCGAGAAAGTACAGGGCTTCGACAAGCTCAGCCCGAACGGACTTTGTGGTGCTAGTCGTCCATCGACCCCCTGTCACCGCCACTCGTCGAAAAGCGCTTAGAGCAACCGCATCTGATCCCCCGCGGGCGGCTCGAACAGGTCGCGACGGAGCGGGATCTTCATCGTGCCCAGGCCAAAGCGCTTGACCGCAATCTCGAAGCGGGTTCGCAATAGTTCGGCCCACGGACCCTGGCCCTGCATCCTGCGATGAAAATCGGGATCATTGTCGCGCCCGCCGCGCATCGATCGGATGGTCGCCATCACCTTGGCGGCGCGATCGGGATAATGCTGGTCGAGCCAGGCGCGGAACAAGGGCGCGACCTCGTGGGGCAGGCGCACCGGCAAGTAGAAGCCGCCACGCGCGCCGGCCGCGACCGCCGCTTCGATAATCGCCTCCAACTCGTGATCGGTGATTTGCGGCACCACCGGCGCGATCGCGACATAAGCGGGGACGCCGGCGTCGGTCAGTGCTCGAATCGCGGCCAGGCGTTTCCGGGCCGCAGGGGCACGCGGCTCGAGCGTTCGTGCGATCGCCGGATCGAGCGAGGTGATCGACACGGCGACCGAGGCAATGCCGAGCTTCGCCGCTTCGGCCAGCAGGTCGATATCGCGCACCACGCGGTCGGATTTCGTCGTGATGGTGAAGGGATGCTTCGTCTCGAGCAGCAATTCGATCACCGACCGCGTCACCCGCCAGCGTTCCTCGATTGGCTGGTAGGGATCGGTATTCGTGCCCATCGCGATAGGTGCGCATTCGTAGCCGGGGCGGGAGAGGGCGCCGTGGAGCAGTTTCGCGGCGTCGGGTTTGACGAACAGCCGGCTTTCGAAGTCCACCCCGGGCGACAGGTCGTGAAACGCATGGGTTGGCCGGGCAAAGCAATAGATGCAGCCATGCTCGCAGCCGCGGTAGGCGTTGACCGATCGATCGAAGTTGATGTCGGGTGACCTGTTCCGCGTCAGGATCGACCGGGCGCGCTCGACCGTCACTGTAGTCCGCCGCGGCGGGACTCCGTCGATTGCTTCGACCTGGTCGAGCCAGTCGGGATCGGCGACATGCTCCTTTAGATTGAAGCGCGCGCACCCCGCATTGCGCGTCGCCCCGCGCGCCTTGGTCGACTCGATCGGCATGACGCGATGATATGAGAACAAAAAAAGAACATCAATCCTCGACGTGACGCTTCAGTCGGTCGATCGCGCTGTCCCATTGCGCCGATACCGTCCCGATCCACGCCTCGGCCGCGAGCAGCCCGGCGGGGTCGATCCGGTACAAGGTCTCGCGGCCCTCGCGCACGGCCGAGGCGAGGCCGGCGCGTTCCAGCACCTGCAAATGCTTGGTCAGGGCCTGGCGCGAAATCGGCAGGCCGTCGCCGAGCCTGGCGATCGATCGCGGTGTCCCGTCGCCGAGCCGGTCGACCAAGCGGAGCCGCGTGCGGTCGCCCAGTGCCGCGAACAGGATCGCCGGTTCAGCCCTCGGCATGGCGGGTCAGATTGTCGATCTGGATCGTCCAGCCTTCGGTGTTGGAGCGAAGCGCCGATTTGCGCATCGCCTCGGGCAAGGCGTCGAAGCCGGATTCGACGATGTGCAACCGCGTTCCATCGCCCTCGGGCTGCAGCCGGAACTCGACCAGGGTGCGCGGCGCGGTCTCGGGATCGTCGGGCGCGTCCGAGCCGGGAGTCCATTCGAACGCCAGCCGGTTGGGCGCATCGACCACGGTAACCCACGCCAGCCAGGGATAACCCTCGTAGCCGGGGTAAGTCATCTTGCCGGTCGATTTCTCACCCGCCACGAACGGTCCGTCGAGATCGACCTTGAACCAACTGCCGAACTCGCGGTGATCCGAAATGGCGCGCCAAACTTTGTCGATCGGCGCGCGAACGAGAGTGGTTTTCTCAATTTTGTCCGTCATAAGCAACCTCCTGGTTGCCTATCTAATGATGCGATGCAGAGACGCAACCAAAAAGTTGCCTATCGTCGCGCCGGCCCAGGAACCGTCGGCCATTTATGTTGCGCGATCTGCTTGAGACTGGCCTGCTGCCCGCCTGCGAGCCCGTCATAGACCCACATGTTGCGCAGCACCGCGGGGACATAATAGCGGGTTTCCCAATAGGGCAGGCTCTCGATCCACAATAACGGATCGCCCTTGTCGGGAATTGCGTTCCAGCGGTCGACCGGAAGTGGCCCGGCATTGTAGGCCGCGATCACGCGCGGCAAATGGCCCCGCGTCGCGCTCTTGGCTCGCATCAGTTCGATGAAACTCTGGCCGTATTCAAGGTTGGTCGCGGGATCCGCGAGGTTACCCACCATCACGCCGCGCGACCGCGCCGTGTCGCCCGCCGTGCCGGGCCGCACCTGCATCAACCCGACCGCGCCAGCCGGGCTGACAGCCGACATCCGAAAATCACTTTCCTGGCGGACATGGGCCCAGGCAAGCGCCGGATCGACCCGCCATCCGGCATTGGGCTGCCAGCGGGGCAACGGGAAGCGGTCGGCAGCGACAGTGACCGCGCCCGGCGGGCCGTTATGCCCGATCCAGAACGCCGCCCCGACCAGTTCCAGTTCGCGCGCCTTCGCGGCCAGACCGGCATGATTTGCGGGCGATCCGATCCGGGCCTGGTGGCGAAGCATCGTCTCGGCCAGTGCGCGTTCGCCAATCGCGGTCAATTCGTCCGCACGGCGAACGTTGGGCAATGAACTGATTGCAGCCGGGGCACGACCCCCCGGCGCGACCTTGCGGTCCAGCCCGAGAGTCTGCCGAGCCACCAGCCCGTAGAAACTTTCAGGCGATCGCGCCGCCTGCTTCATCAGCCCCTCGACCAATTGCGGCCGACGGCAGGCCATTTCCGACCGCGCCGCCCAGTAAGCGCCAGCCGCGACCAGTTCGCTCTCCGCCCGGCTGATCGCCACCGCGCGGAAATGTGCCGCCGCATTGGCGCAATCGTTGAGCCGCCACGACGCCAGCCCGGCGATCCACTGTGCCTGCGCCGCCCAGTCGCCGGTCGCTCCGGTAATCCCCGCTTCGGCGACACGCTTGGCCTCGCCGTCATAGCCGATGACATAATAGATCCACGCCACGCGCTGCGCCGCCTCGGCCCGCGCTTCGGCCGACAGGCTCGGCGCGGCGGCGGTGTAAAGCGCCTCCGCCTCGACCGCCGAATCGGCCTTGACCAAGGGCTCCATCGCCAAGCGCAGCGCATCGGCGGCGGGCTCGCCCGTCACCGGCCGGGAGCGATGACGTCTTGGCGCGGCGGGCAGCGGCACCACGCGCCCCTCGCTGACGATCCGCGGCGGCTGGGTCGAACCGCGCGCGATCGCCATCCGCTGCAGCTGGCTCGCCTGCGGCAATTCGGGCGCGGCGGCGATCAGGGTCTCGATCGTCGCGAGGTCGGCGCGCGGCGAATTCTTCGCGGTCAGCAGTTCGGCCCGCGCGACGGGGTTAAGCGGATGCGCGCCCAAGGCGTCGATCCCAGCTTGTGCCGATACCCATTGCTGAGCTCGGATCGCGGCGAACACTCCTCGCCAGTCTTTCGGCACTGCCACTGGCGGCGGCGCTGGTGGCGGGGGAAGGGGCTGATCGACGAGCACCGGCGCTAATGGATCGTCTTGTTGCGCTAGTGCGGGCGCTGCAATCGGCAGGACCAGCGTGAAGATCATCCAACGCATTACAAATCCTCTTCCATCAGCAGCAACAGGTCGCGCCAGACATGCGCCTTGTCGCTCGGTCGATCCAGCATCTGACGCGGCTGGATGGTGACGACTGTCCGCACGCTCTCCACCTTGTGCACCCGCCCGCGCGCCCGGAGCATCGGTTCGCCCAGCAACGCCCGCGATGGCCCATCCCCGAACAGGATCAACCGTTTGGGTTTGACCAGGGCGATATGTTTGCGGGCGATGTCGGCGCAAGCGGCTATCTCGCGCGCGCTCATCTTGGTCCCCGGCGCATCGAAGCAGGCGAGCGAGGCGCTGTAAGCCTG
>JAZKHF010000248.1:0-2518 GCA_040385545.1 Pseudomonadota bacterium | reverse complement strand
GAGTGAATAGTTTGACGGCATGGTAAGCTGTCCTTCCCCGTTAATTCTTCGCCGCAAGCGCGGCCTTCAACGCTTCGAGCTCGGCATCGACCTGGTCGGTGGCGCGAAGCTCGGCAATCTCTTCCTCCAGGCTTTTCGGCCCGGTCATGCCCATCGCCTCGGCATAGCCTTCGGCAAGGTCGGCGCGGCGTTCCAGCACGTCGAAGCGCGAGAAAGCGTCCTCGGTGCGGCTGCCGTGCAGCATCTCGCTCGCCCGGGCGCGGTGGACCGCGCTTTCGATGCGGTTGGCGATGCTGGCCTGGCGCGAGCGCGCTTCAGCAAGCTTGGCCTGGAGCCGGGCGATGTCGGCTTCGTAGCCGCGCAGCACCGCCTCGATCTGGCCGACTTCCTCGCGCAATCCGATCGCCATGTCGGCGGCCTTCTGCTTTTCGCCGAGCGCGGCGCGGGCCAGATCTTCGCGGTCTTTTTCCAGCGCGAGCTGGGCCTTTTCGATCCAGCTATCCTGAATCGTGTCGAGACGTTCGATCGCGCGGCGCATTTCCTTCATGTCGGCGATCGACCGGGCGGCTGTCGCCCGCACTTCGACCAACGTCTCTTCCATTTCGACGATGATCATCCGGATCATTCGCGCTGGATCTTCCGACCGGTCGAGCAATTCGGTGACGTTCGCCGCAATGATGTCGCGGGTCCTGGTGAAGATCGGACCCGACAGCAAATTGGCGATCGGTGCGAAACGGATCGTTTCGGCCGGGGCGTCGGGTGCCGACAGCCGCCCGTGCTCGGCCATCCGAGGTGTGCGGGTCGGCACCTTCGCCTCGATCGGTTCAAAATCATGCACTGACGGAAACTCCGGTGCTTGCGAACGAGGTCGCGGGGCCGACAGCGGCGCCGATGGCGACCGTGCTCATGAGGACCGCCGCGAAGGCGGCAACCAGATGGCGCTGAAGGTTCGAACCAAACATTGTCATTCTCCCTTTTTGACCCCCCATCCAAATCCGGCGGGTCATGCAGGATGATATTCAAGAGCCGTGCCAATTGCGGATTTGCGCCATTTTCTGGTGGCAGCGTCGGTTTGACTGGTGGAGTTGGTGGATTTTCCCACTACCAGTTGGGAAAGCTGACCAACTGTTCATGTTCAATGATCGAGGCCAAGGAACGAAGGCGCGTCTCGCGCGCTACAGCGGGCAACAGACGAATCGAAAGGGATCACTATGTTGGGAAAAATCGCAGCCGCCTTCATCGGCAACAAGGTCGCCGGCCGCCAGTCAGGCGCCAAGGGTGCCTTGCTCGGATTGGGCGTCGCGGCCCTCGCCCGTCGTGGCCTCGGCCCGCTCGGTCTCGCGCTTGGAGCCGGCTGGGCAGCGAAGAAATTATACGAGAAGCGTCAGAACAGCCGCACCGGCACGGGTCCGCGCGTCTGATCTGCTGAATTAGATGGTCCCGGGCGGATGCGCCCGGGATCGGCTTCTAGTCCGCGTCGCCTTCATCGGCGGCGCGTTCTTCGTAATAGGGTTCGACGACACCCTTCAGTTTGACCGTCATCGGATTGCCGAAGCGATCGCGGCTGCGACCCGCGGCAACGCGGATCCAGCCTTCGGACACGCTATACTCCTCGACATTGGTCTTCTCGACCCCGTTGAAACGGATCCCCACCCCGCGCTCGAGCACGTCCTGATTGAAATGCTCGCTGCGCGGATCCAGGCTGAGGTGATCGGGAAGCGCGGGGACGGCGTCTTTTGTGTCCGCGGCGGCGGCGGCTTTGGCTTTTTTGTCGGTCATGGGACGCGCCTTTGCCGTGGCGGGTGGACTTCGTCAAACCCGAGCGACTGGCACCATATCGTTTTTCGATATTATCGATTGACAATATGGCGTACCATACTTATTGATTACCGATATCGACCATATCGGAGATCAATCAATGCCTTCGTCACATAAGCCCCGCGATCCCCTGCTTTCGATGGCGCGAGCCGTCGTCGGCCTGCTGACGGGCCTGTTCATTCTCGTCGGCGTCATCGTGACAATCGGCCTTGGCGCTATCCTCACCGTCCAGCGGGGCGCAATCATGGAGCGGGTCGCGACCGCCAACGGCGGCCACGCGGGCTATCCGCTCATCCTACTCGCCTTCGTGCTGATCATCGCGCTGATGGCGGCCTCCTTCCTGTTCATGCGCGAACTGGGGCGATTGATCGGATCGGTCGAGCAGGGCGATCCATTCCAGCCGTTCAACGCCGACCGCCTGCGCCGCATGGGTTGGCTCACCGTCGGCTCGCAGCTGGTGCTGGTCGCGCTGGCCGCCATCGGCATGGCATTCGACGGAATCCGCCCCGCGCTGATGGCCGAGGATGCGCTCAACGCCGCATTCGGCGGGCTGCTCCTCGCGCTTGTCCTGTTCATCCTCGCCCGCGTGTTTCGCATTGGCACCGCGATGCGCGAAGAGCTGGAAGGGACCGTCTGATGGGCATTATCGTCACCCTCGACGACCGGCTGCACGACAAGCGCATGACGCTGACCGAGCTTG
>JAZKHF010000247.1:0-3584 GCA_040385545.1 Pseudomonadota bacterium | reverse complement strand
TGACTTCGTACAATTCGGTCATCTCGAAATGACCGGCGAATTTGGTCCACAGCCGCTCGAGACTGCTGGCGCGTTCCACGGTGGCGATGCGATTTTCGACCCGCCGTTCGCCGAAGCCGACCACGATCGGTTCGCCATGGACGCACACCCGGTCGCCGGGGCCGACCTCGATCCCGCCGGCCAGCTCGACATGGGCGTGGAGATGCTCGTCGCTATGCTCGATTTCCACGCGGCACGGCGTGTCGAAGCTGGACCGACGGAGCGCGATCATGCGGCCTTCCTTGGTGGCAGTAAGGCGGCAAAGGAAGCACGGTTGGCGGTCCCGAATGCAGTCATTTCGATCGATCGGCCGGTGGCGGTATCGGTCAGCGATAATTGGCCATCCTGCCACAGCGTAAGCGTGAATGGCGGGCCATCGTCGATGCCATGCATCCGACGCTCGCGCGCAAGGCCGCGCATCACGCCGCGGATGAAACCCGTCTTCTCGCCCGGTGCAATCACCGCGGCGGTCGAACCTTTCGCCACGTCCTGGATCACGACCGCACCATCGGCACGATCGATGAATCGCAGGCTTCGCGACTGGACTGGTTCGATGCCCGCCTGCGCGCGCATCATGACCGGCGACGCCGTCGGCGGAATGCCCGCGATGCGGACAATGGCCACGACGACAAGGGCGAACAGCATAAGCGCGGCAGCAAGAACGACCGTTCCGCGCGGAAGCATTTCATGCTTGTGGCCAGCGCTCATGCGACGACGGCCTCCGCAAAGCTGGGGGCTGCCTGCGCCGGAACACCCAGCTGAGCCACCTGACCATTGGGATTGGCGGCGAGACAGGTACGAGCGATCAAGGCTGCCACATTTGCCGCATCGGGCAGGGCACGCAAGGTGGGCTGGGGCTTGCCGAGTTTCCATGCCCGGGCGTGCGGCCAAAGAACGAGGTAACCGAGCCGCTGGCGACCGATCACTGCCAGCGCGACATCGCCGGTGCCATCTGCGTTGGGAGCCAGATCGATCGCTCCCACCTGCCCGAGGGGCAGGTTGATGCACTTGGGCAATGCCATGCCAATGCGAAGGACGATCCGGCGATTGGTCAGAGTGTAGATGGTGGTGCGTGCCGAGCCCCACGCGAGCACATGGAGCAGGAGCACGGCGGCAATCCCGGCGATCATCGTCATCGCGAGGCCGGTGAGGTCGCTGGCCTGACCAATTCCATCGGACAAGGAGCTGAAGAAGGCCCAGGCCGTCAGGAGCCCGAAATATGCGGTCACCAGACGGGTATGGAAGGCAGTTCGCGCCAGCGAGCGTCGGTCGGGCGATCCTTGCCACAGGATCGTCTCCCCCTCCGGAGGCACGGCCGGCAGTCCGGGAATCGGCTCAAGATCATATTCGGTCATCACAGCCATGGCTCCTGCCGGCTGGCGTTGGCGTAAAGATAGCCGCCACCGAAATAGGCCTGGACCCGCTCTTCCTCATAAAGGGTGATCTGGCCGGGTGTTCCGGGGCGTGGGGCAGCCGCAAATTGTGCCGCATTAAGGGCATCGACCACCACCCGACGGCGGCGCTTGTCGACCTTGGCCATCATCATCGGGGCAAGCAACGGACCCCCCGCACTGGACAACTGAATATAGCGCA
This sequence comes from Pseudomonadota bacterium, assembly GCA_040385545.1. Taxonomy (GTDB): domain Bacteria; phylum Pseudomonadota; class Alphaproteobacteria; order Sphingomonadales; family Sphingomonadaceae; genus Sphingomicrobium. The sequence goes on along the minus strand of JAZKHF010000247.1, from coordinate 1,952 downwards.
CCAGCCGATCCGCCTTGTCGATCCACAGGTCGCTGACGGTCCCCGCAGTCTCGCCATCGGCACCGATCACCGGCCAGCCGTTGAGGTCGGGATCCTTGTCCGAAACCGAATAACCGGAGGCGCTGCTCAGTGGGACGATCCGCGGATGGCCTTCCATGTCCAGATCGGGGCGTTTCGCGCGATCGGCCCAGGCCGCCGGACCGATTCCGTCGGCCAGCGGATCGCCGGTCGGGGCATAGGGCGCCCCGGGAAAACGATCGGTGCGACGGGCGGCGATATCGACCGGCTCCCGGTCCTGTGTGGGGGCGGTTACGACGCCATGATCGAACGGCAGCAGGAACGATTTGGTCGACGCTGTATGCATCGGGCCGCCGGGGCTGAGGTGCCGTCCGCTGACCGCATCCTCGAGCGGATAGCCCTCGCGGCGATCCTCGCGGCGAAGGTAGAAGATGAGCCCGATGAAGAACAGGACGAACGCATAGAACACCAGGAGCGCGACATCGATGCCAGGGGTCAGTTCAAGGTTCATGGCTGTGCCTTTCAGACTGGAAATTGACTGAGGCCGAAATGGCCTTGGGGTTCGGCGTGGCGGGGGCGGACCAAAGGTCCGAGGGCGACGAGCGTGCCGACGAGCAGCAGGATCTCAAGACCATAGACGAGGGCGTAACCGGTAGCGGGATCCGCCAGCGTCGGACCGAAGTCCCGCGCGACCGCGGCCGACGAAACGAGGTCGCGGAGGATGGCGCCGAACGCGATGGCGAGTCCGGCGCAGGTCGCCTGCACCGCTCCCCACGCGCCGAGCGCGAGACCTGCACGACGTTCTCCGTCGGCGATGGCCATGGCGGCGATCAGGGTACCGACCGAGAACAGGCCGCACCCGAAACCGATCAGCACCGCACCTACGCTGAGCAACGCGACCGACTCGAACGGGGCGGCGAACACGACGCACAGGAAGGCGGCGATACCGATCACGCCGCCGAGCCCGGCGAGGCGATGCGGCTCGCTGCCCGTTCCGAGGCGTTTGGCAGCGAGCGCGAAGCCGCTGAGCATGCCGAATGCCCAAAGCGCGGTGAGCGTGGTGGTGGCGCCGACCGACAGGCCGAGGATCTGGCCGCCATAGGGCTCGAGCAGCACATCCTGCATGCTGAAGGCGGCGGCGCCGAGGCCAACCGCGACCAGCAGCCGCATGGTGTGGGGACGGGCGGCGAACGCCGACCAGGCGGCGCGGAAATCGGGGCGCGGCGAAGGGGGCGTGGCACTACGAGGGCAGCGAGCCTCCTGCTTCCACAAGGCGACGAGGTTGAGCGCCATGGTTAGGGCGGCGGCACCCTGGACAAGCTGCACCAATTTGGTCGGGGTGAAGTCGGCCAGCATCCGACCGATGACGATCGCACTGACCATCATCCCGGCGAGCAGCATGACATAGAGCAAGGCCACGACCCGCGGGCGGGCATGATCGGGCGCGAGATCGGTGGCGAGCGCAAGGCCGGCCGTCTGGGTGGTGTGCATCCCAGCGCCGACCAGCAGGAAGCCGAGCGCGGCGCTGATCTGGCCGACGATCGCTGGACCGGTGCCGCCGCCAGTCATCACCAGCAAGGCGAACGGCAGGATGGCGAGGCCGCCGAATTGAAGCAGCGTGCCGAACCAGATGTAGGGCACGCGCTTCCAGCCGAGCAAGGAACGGTGATGGTCGGACCGGTGGCCGATCAACGCGCGCAAGGGGGCGAAGAACAACGGCAGCGCGACCATCGCCGCGACGATGCTGGCGGCCATTCCGAGTTCGACGATCATCACCCGGTTGAGCGTGCCGGTCAGCAGCACTGCGGCCATGCCGACCGACAGCTGGAACAGCGACAGGCGAAGCAGGCGGCCGAGCGGAAGCTCTTTGGTTGCGGCGTCGGCGAACGGCAGGAAGCGCGTGCCGACGCGGTTCCAGAAACTGCCGTTGGCCA
>JAZKHF010000246.1:0-1937 GCA_040385545.1 Pseudomonadota bacterium | reverse complement strand
TGCTGGCCGCCGAGACAAGCAATGTCATCGAATTCCCGGGCATCGCGCGCACCGCGCCGCCTGCGGACGACAACACCAAGCGCATCGGCGAACTGGAAATCCCGCTGCCGCTGTATAACATCTATCTGGCCGAGACCGACGAGCTGGTTCGCCTGCTCGGTCAGGATTTCAGCGAGTGGCGCCACGAGCCGCAGCGCCTGGTCACGCCGGAAGCGCTGAAGGCCGCGCACACCCTGGCCGGCACCTCGGCGACGGTCGGTTTCAGCGCGCTGTGCGAAGTGGCCCATGCCCTTGAAATGGCGCTCGACACGCCGGCGCCGGTACTGCTGGACGCTGAACGCGACCTGCTCGACGAAACGGTCGAGGTGGCGCGCGAAATGCTGCAATTTTTCGCCCTCGGCGAACTGTGCCCGCCCGAGCCGGGCCTGGTCACGCGATTGCATGCCCTGCGCGACCGCCTGGTCGAACAGGAGTCCGCATCCTATGTCGGCGCCGACAGTTCGGAACTGACGTCCGAGCCGCTGCCGGAAGAAATCAATGCCCTGTTTTCGGACACGCTCGACAGTATCGTTGCCGACGCCGCACCGGAAGTTGCAGCAGCCGAGCCGGAGCCCGTGATCGAAGCGATCGCCGAGCCCGAGCCCGAGCCAGTCATTGAAGCGTTCCCCGAAGAAGAACCTGCGATGCTGGCCGACGAGGCGTTCGACATGCCGGAACCCGAGCATGCGCCAGCCCCGGAACCGGAACTGGTGATCGAAGCCGAAGCGGAAGACGAGGAACTCGAACCCGAATTGATCGCGGAACCGGAACCGATCCTGACATACCAGGCGCCGGTTCAGGCACCGGTTCAGGCACCGGTTCAGGCACCTGCGGCGGCACCGGTGGAAGCGGTCGCCGACGTCGCCTTCGGCGACGACCTCGATGCCGACCTGTTGCCGGTGTTCCTGGAAGAAGCGACGGACTTGCTGCCGGAACTGGGCGATGGCCTGCGCAAGTGGCAGAGCGCCCCGTCGAACGTGGCGCCGGTCAACGGCATGCTGCGCATCCTGCACACCGTCAAAGGCAGTGCGCGGATGGCCGGCGCGATGCGCCTCGGCCAGCACATCCACGAGATCGAAACGCAGATCGAGAACATGGTTCACGCAGGTACGTCGACGCCAGCCGCGTTCGACGAGCTGATGGCCAACTACGACCATGCCTTGCTGCTGTTCGAACAATTGCAAAACCCTGTCGCCGCAGAAGCGGTGGCTGCGGTACCGGGCGCCGCGCCTGGCACGGCCGCTCCCGCCGCGACGGTGGACGATGCGCACGCTGCCCAGGCCCGCACCCCGCTGGTGCGCGTGCGTGCCGACATTCTGGACCGCCTGGTCAACCAGGCCGGTGAGGTATCGATCACCCGCTCGAAGCTGGAAAACCAGGTATCGACACTGAAGGCCTCGCTGCTGGACTTCTCGGAAAACCTGTCGCGTCTGCGCCGCCAGCTGCGCGAAGTCGAAATGCAGGCCGAATCGCAGATCGCTTCGCGCATGTCGATTGCCGGCGAACGCGAATTCGATCCGCTCGAGTTCGACCGCTTCACGCGCTTGCAGGAACTGACGCGCGGTATGGCCGAAAGCGTCAACGACGTTGCATCCTTCCACGAAAGCCTGACCCGCACCGTCGAAGGCGCCACCGACGACCTGACCGTGCAATCGCGCCTGACGCGCGACCTGCAGCAGGATCTGATGCGGGTGCGGATGGTGCCATTCGCCAGCCTGTCGGAACGTCTGTTCCGCGTGGCGCGCCAGACGGCAAAGGAAATCGACAAGCGGGTCAACCTGGATATCCGCGGCGGCTCGGTCGAGATCGACCGCTCCGTTCTGGAACAGATGGCCGCACCGTTCGAGCACTTGCTGCGTAACTCGATCGTGCACGGCATCGAATCGCGCGACCGCCGC
>JAZKHF010000245.1:0-7149 GCA_040385545.1 Pseudomonadota bacterium | reverse complement strand
ATTTGAACCAGCGCGTCCAGAACATGCTTTCCCCGTCTCTCGCTCTTCGATCGAACCACTTAGCGTATAAGCGAAGCGATTCACGATTTCTTATCCAAGTCCTTGTGAAAGCTGTATGAATTTCAAGGGAGATTCAGCGCTTCGTGGGACGCCTCGGATTGGGCTAGGAGCGGTGCCATGTCAATAAGAAGGCTGCCGTCTGAACTGGTCAATCGAATCGCCGCGGGCGAGGTCGTGGAACGTCCCGCGAGCGCGCTCAAGGAACTGGTCGAAAACGCCCTGGATGCCGGCGCCGGGACCGTGGCGATCCGGCTTGCCGCGGGCGGGCTCGAACTGATTGAAGTGAGCGACGACGGATCGGGCATGAGCCCCGATGACATGCGGCTCGCGGTTGAGCGCCATGCCACGTCAAAGTTGCCCGATGACCGGATTGAGGATGTGGCCAGCTTCGGCTTTCGCGGCGAGGCGCTTCCGTCGATCGCCAGCGTCGCGCGGATGACGATCGAAAGCCGCACGAGAAGCGGAGCCGAAGGATGGAGGCTGGCGATCGATCATGGCGTTCCGGCGGGCGAGGGGCCGGCTTCGCTCCCGCCGGGGACGCGGCTGCGAGTCGAAGGACTGTTCGACAAGGTGCCGGCGAGGCGCAAATTCCTGCGGTCGCCGCGCGCCGAATATGCCGCAAGCCTCGATTCGGTGCGGCGGCTGGCGATGGCGCGGCCCGATGTGGCCTTCACGCTCGACCATGACGGGCGGCGAATCCTGTCACTTCAGCCAAGTGACGGACCGGCGCGGGTCGCGGCGCTGCTGAGCCACGATCTCGAACGCCACGGGCTGGGAATCGATACCGTCCGGGATGGTTTGCACCTGACCGGGGTGGTGTCGCTGCCGACCTTCAATCGCGGCATGGCCGACCAGCAATATCTGTTCGTCAACTCGCGGCCAGTGAAAGACCGATTGCTGGTCGGTGCGTTGCGCGGGGCCTATCGCGACCTGCTCGCGCGCGACCGGCATCCGGTGGCGGCCTTGTTCATCCAGGTGCCGGGCGACGAGGTCGATATCAACGTCCACCCTGCCAAGACCGAAGTGCGGTTTCGCGATCCGGCGGCAGTGCGGGGGCTGATCGTCGGGGGATTGCGGGCGGCATTGGAGGAAGCGGGGCATCGAAGCTCGGCAAGGGAGCAATTCGCAGCGGCAGCGAATTGGACCACCGAACTTAACCGTCTTCCCCGCGAAGGCGGGGAACCGGCTTCTTTCTTCTCCGCCCGATTAGAAAGCGGGACCCCCGCGTCCGCGGGGGTGACGGAGAATGGGAGCGATTTTCGACCATTTGCACGCGCGGAGATGGCTTCACCGATTGATCCCGCCGACGCGCACTATCCGCTTGGCGCGGCGCGAGGGCAGGTCGCGGCGACCTATATCGTGGCCGAGGCCGAGGACGGGCTGGTGATCGTCGACCAGCATGCCGCGCACGAGCGACTGGTGCTGGAGCGGATGCGCAAAGCCAATGCCGGGGGCGCCATCCCGCGACAGGCGTTGCTGATCGCAGAGACGGTCGAACTGGACGAGGTCGAATGCGACCGGCTGGAAGGCGCGGAAGCGGAGCTGGCCGAGCTCGGGCTGGAAATCGAGCGGTTCGGGCCGACGACGATGCTGGTTCGCGCCACGCCCGTAGCCTTGGGAGAGGCGGACATTTCGGGCTTGCTCGCCGATCTTGCGGGAGAATTGGCCGAGCTCGGGACAGCGCTCGCGCTTCGCGATCGCCTCGATCATGTCGCGGCGACGATCGCCTGTCACGGGTCTGTTCGGGCCGGACGGATATTGTCGGTGGCGGAAATGAATGCGTTGCTTCGCGAAATGGAGGTCACCCCCCATTCGGGTCAGTGCAATCATGGCCGACCGACCTGGGTGAAGCTGGCCCACAATGACATCGAGAAACTGTTCGGTCGCAAATAGGCGACTCACACCCCTTCGAAACTTCTGATACTGTGCGATCTGCCGCTGGGGAGGGGACGTCCGATGAGCGATCTGGACAGAATTTATTTCGCAGGCCGCGCCGCCGAGGAAGAGAAGAATGCGCTTGCCGCGAGCGACCCCAAGGCGGCCGAAGCGCACCGGAAACTGCAGCGCGCCTATCTCGAGAAAGCCAGCGTTGGCGATCGGCCCGAAATCGTCAACGAGATCGTCGGTTAGGCGCCAAGTATCGCCAGCGCCTGATCGATCGCGTCGGGTGCGTCGAGCGGTATGGTGAAACGCGGCCAGTCCGACGGCGGTTGATTCGAAAACCAGGTATACTGGCGCTTGGCGTAGCGGCGCGTGGCAATCTCGCCGCGGGCAATGATATCCGCCCGGGTTCCTCCGGCGGCAATCTCGCGCACGCCGATGGCGAGCATGGCGGAAAGCTGGGGGTTGAGGTTCAATTTCATCAGCGCGGCGACCTCGGCAATCGCTCCCTGATCGAGCATAGAGGCGAAGCGCCGGTCACAGCGGGCGATCAGCCATTCGCGAGGGGGCAGAAGGATGATCGGGCGAAGGGTCACCGCCGCCGCGATCCCGCCACTGAGCTGTTGGTGCCAGTGCGCGAGAGGCTGGCCAGTCGACTTCACCACCTCCAGCGCGCGCGCGATCCGGGTGGTGTCGGCGGCGTTGAGGCGCGCGGCGGCGGTCGGATCGAGCGATTTTAGTTCGGCATGGTTGGCGTCGACGGTCGCGGTGCGGACCTGGGCGCGGATGGCAGGCTCGATCGGGGGAATGGGGGCGATGCCGTCGAGCAAAGTGCGGATGTAAAGCCCGGTACCGCCGACCAGAATGGGGAGTTTGCCCGACCGGTGAATCGAGTCAATTTCGGCTTTTGCAAGCAAAGCCCAGTCGGCCGCGGAGCAAGGCTCGCCAGCATTTCGCACGCCATACAGACGATGATCGACGGATTTTCGGTCGGAGATAGAAGGAGCCGCCGAAAGGACTGGGATTTCACGGTAGAGCTGGGCGCTGTCGGCGTTGACGATGACCCCGCCGGTCGCCTGCGCCAAGGCCATCGCGAGCGCGCTCTTGCCGCTGGCGGTAGGACCGGCGATGACGGCCAGAGGAGGACGAACCTTGTTCATTGCGACGCTGATAGCAGCCGGACGGCTGGATGACAGGCTGCTGGCCGAGGCGCTGGATCGCTTGCCGGGGGCACGCTTCGTGCAATGGGTCGATGAAGGCGATGCGGTCGATCTGGAAGTGCCAAATCTTAGCGCACGCACGGCTTTCGAGGGCTGGAACGGGTGCGATGTCGTCGTCCAACCCGTCGAAGGGCGCGAGAAGAAACTGCTCGCGGCTGACATGGATTCCACGATTATCGGCCAGGAATGTATCGACGAACTGGCGGACTATGCCGGGATCAAGCCGCAGATCGCGGCGATTACCGAGCGCGCAATGCGGGGCGAACTCCATTTCGCGGTGGCGCTACGCGAACGTGTGGCGCTGCTCGAAGGCTTGGACGTCGCTGTGATCCGTCGCTGTTTGGAGGAAAAGATAAGGCCCAATCCGGGCGCGGAGACATTGGTGCGGACGATGCGGGCTCGCGGCGCAATGACGTTATTGGTATCTGGCGGGTTCGTTGATTTCGTCAAACCAGTCGCGGCGATGACGGGTTTTGAATATCATGATGCCAACCGGCTCGCCCGAGAGGGCGACCGGCTAAGCGGCAGCCTGGAGGGGCGGATCGTCGATGCACAGTCGAAGCGTACGACGATGCTGGTGGCCTGCGAGGACCTGGGGATCGAGACCGCGGCGGTGCTGGCGATCGGTGACGGAGCGAATGATATTCCCTTGGTTGAGACGGCGGGGCTGGGGGTCGCCTATCGCGCCAAACCGGCCTTGCATGCGGTGGCCGACGCGAGGCTCGATCATCACGGGCTCGACGCCTTGTTGTGGGCGCAGGGCATAAAGCGCGCCGATTGGGTTATTTAGCGGCGACGACGAAACAAGGCTGGGGGGCCAGACGCACACAGGTGGCGGTTGCTTCGGCTTTAGCGAAGGGGCCGACCTGCAGGCGGGTCATCGCACCCACCGGGATGTAATAGGCCTGCGCCCCGTTCAGTCGCGGGCCGAGCCGAGCATAGAGCGCCTGTGCCGCCCCCCGGGAGCCGAAGGCGCCAAGCTGGATCCGCCACCCGCCCGATCCGCCGGTCGAGAGTGGCGCGCTGGTGACGGCATTCGCAACCCTGATCTTGGGGGGTGGAGGCGTTGCTGCTCTTGCTGCGGGCGCCTTGGGAGGCACGGTGGCGCGCGCGATTTTCGGCGTAGACGCTTTACCCGCCGCTTTCGCTGCTGGTGACCCACCCGCCAGTTTCATTGCCAGCGCTACCCCTTGCTGGCGCTGGGCGCGGGGGATGACCTTGTCCATGTCGGCCAATGTGGTCTTGGCCGGCGCGAGACCCTGCGCCGCAGCTCTACTGACGTAAGCATAGCCACGTACCGGATCGCTTTTCATCCCGTCGCCATTGAACAAGGCGGTCCCGGTAACCAGCAGGGCGCGCGGATCGCCGCGATCGGCAGCGCGACCGAGCCACATCAATGCAGCCGATCGGTCACCGACGTCGAACAACAGGAGGCCCAAACTAACTTGCGCGTCGAGATGACCGGCCTTGGCGGCACGCTCGAACCACCGTCGTGCGGCGCTGCTGTCGGCGGGAACGCCGCGACCGAGGCGATAAGCCTGGCCAAGATTGAAGGCCGCGTCCGCATCGCCATTTTCGGCCAAAGGACGCCAGATGGCGGTTGCCTTGCCCGGATCGCCATCCTGCCAGGCCACGACCCCGGCGCGAACGGTCGCCGACGCGCTTGCTTCCAAGCTCACGATAAAAAGGGAGGCGAGCAACAGGCCGCGCATCGAATGTTTTCCTTACCCGGTCGTGCGAACCATCTTAGCCGAGCCACGCGCAGTCGCAACAAGGTCGGGGCGATATTAACCAATATTTAGGGCCTTCGACGTCACATGGTCATCTGATCAGCGTCATTTTGGGCGAGGGGAATAGAATGCGCGTTCTTGCTATGGCATCGCAGAAAGGCGGATCGGGGAAGACCACCCTGTCCGGGCATCTGGCGGTGCAAGCGCAATTGGCGGGCGCCGGGCCCGTCTGCCTCATCGATATCGATCCGCAGGGTTCGCTCGCCGATTGGTGGAACGAGCGCGAGGCCGATATGCCGGCGTTCGCTCAGACCACGGTCGCGCGGCTTGCAAGCGATCTGGAGGTGCTTCGACAGCAAGGCTTCCGCCTGGCCGTCATCGACACTCCGCCGGCGATCACCATGGCGATCCAGTCGGTCATCGCCGTGGCCGAGCTGATCGTCATCCCGACCCGTCCCAGCCCGCACGATCTGCGCGCCGTCGGCGCCACGGTCGATCTGTGCGACCGCGCCGGAAAGCCGTTGCTGTTCGTGGTCAACGGCGCGACGCCCAAGGCCAAGATCACCTATGAAGCCGCGGTCGCGCTATCGCAGCATGGCACGGTGGCCCCGGTCACGCTTCATCACCGCACCGATTTCGCGGCCTCGATGATCGATGGCCGAACGGTCATGGAAGTCGATCCCAATGGCCGCTCGGCCAAGGAAGTGGTCGAACTGTGGGATTATATCTCCGACCGACTGGAAAAGAATTTCCGCCGCACCGTGTTCGCCGCGCCTGGTCAGGCGCAGAATGCGGCTGCCGCAAGTCCGCGTCCCGTCGGTGGCTTCGGTCGCCGCGTCGTGGGCCAGTAAGGAGTGATGACGATGGGCGAGCCCAAGGCCTTTGCATCGCTGTCGTCCGGCCTGCTTGCCCGCAAGGGCGGGGCGCGTCCGGCCATGCGCCCGCAGGGATTTGGCGGACAATCGGGCGGTGCCAGCCTTGAGGATCTCGGCTGGAACGACATGGGGTTCGAACCGCCAAAGCCGGCGGATCTTCCTGAGCGCGATTCAGATCATGACGGATTCGGGGAAGAATTCGGACCGCAGCCGCTCCGCAACCCGCTGGCCGCGCTGACCCCGATCGGTCACCCGACGCCGGTCGGATCGCCGGTCCACGATCAGCACGACGAACTCGCGGCTGCTTTCGCCGCAGTCGAAGGTGCCAGCGACGAGGGCGACGAGGATTATGACGAGACCGCCGAGCTTTACGACGGTCCGCCACCCGATCTGAATGCGTTCGACGCGGACGGAGCCGACGTGGTGCCGATGCCGATGCGCAAGCCGATGGCGATTGCCGCGCCGGTTGCCCAGCCGGTGGCATTGCACCGCGCACCGGCTCCGCGGGCCGCCGCCGGGTCGAAAGCCAAAGCGGCGTTTACCTTGCGACTCGACAAGGAGCGTCATCTGAAGCTGCGCCTGGCTTGCGCAGTGACCGGCCGATCAGCCCAGCAGCTCGTTACCGACGCGCTGGATGCGTTGCTCGCCGACATGCCCGAACTCGATGGAATGGCGAACCAAGCGCCGAGATCGAGCAAGCGGGCCAGAAATTAGGGGAAGGGAAGTCGTGATGGTCAAGTCGCTGCGTTTTGGAGCTGCCCTGTCCGCACTCGGGATGATCGGTGCGCTCGGTGCCTGTGCCACGCCCGGGGCACGCCACCACAACCGGGCCTCGATCTTCGGCGACAAGGTCGATCATTCCAATATCGGGATCGCCACTCGAGCCCAGACGGCGATCGAGAAAGGTGACTATCCCGCAGCGATCAGTCTGGCGGAACGCGCGGTTGGCAATACGCCAAGCGATGCCGGCTTCCGGGCCCTGCTCGGCAATGCCTATTTCGCCGGCGGGCGCTTTGCCTCGGCCGAAAGCGCCTATCGCGACTCTCTGTCGCTGATGCCGAACCAGCCGCAATTGGTGCTCAAACTCGCCCTGGTGACCATCGCACAGGGCAAGAGCGACTCGGCGATCAACGTTTTGAACGATGCGCGAAACGTGCTCGATCCCGCAGATTACGGTCTTGCGCTCGCGCTTGCCGGTCAGCCGCAGGCGGCAGTCGGCGTGCTTGACGGTGCCGCGCGCGCTGTCGGTGCCGACGCCCGGGTCCGCCAGAATCTCGCGCTTGCCCATGCCCTGGGCGGGGACTGGGAAATGGCGCGGACGGTTGCATCGCAGGATGTCGCCGCCGACCAGCTCGATGCGCGGATCCAGCAGTGGATGACCTT
>JAZKHF010000244.1:0-4587 GCA_040385545.1 Pseudomonadota bacterium | reverse complement strand
CGCCCTGCTCGGGCAGCGGGACGTGGCGGCGCAACCCGGAAGGGCGCTGGCGGCTGAATCCCGACCGTCTCGACAAGGTCGTCGCGCTGCAGGCGCAATTGCTCGACCTCGCAGTGCCGCTGGTGCGTCCGGGCGGCACGATCGTCTATGCGGTCTGCTCGCTGCTCGCCCGCGAAGGAGCCGGGCAAATCGCCGATTTCTTAGGACGCCATTCATCCTGGGTGGTGCAGGACGTGCTCGACGGAATCGGACGCGACGACGGCAGCGGGAAGCTTCTCACCCCGGGTCACGACGGTACCGACGGATTTTTCGTCGCACGGCTGGGGAGGCCATGCTAGGAAGCAGTCGAAACGGATTGGAGAGTTTGATGCGTTTGTCCCCGATCGCTTTGGTTTTCGGCCTCGCGGCCTCGTCCATGGCCGTACCCTCCGCAAGCCAGCGCCCCGACGACCAGATCACGCCGCGCTCGACGGAATTGCTCAAGCAGGGCGAAACCGCAGCCGCCGCCGGCAAATATCAGGAAGCTGATGATGCGTTCGAAGCGGCCCTGGTGGTCGATCCGCGCAACCGCGCCGCCTTCGTGGCGATGGCGCGGGTTGCGTCGAAGCAGAAACTCTATGGTCAGGCGATCCGCTTTACGAACAAGGCGCTCAGCCTGGAGCCGACCGACCGCAACGCGATGGCGGTGCAGGGCCAGGCGATGGTCGAACTGGGCGCCGCCGCCCGCGCCAAGGAAGTGCTGGCCAAGCTCCAGGCGCTTTGTGCCGGGCCTTGCCCCGAAGCAAGCACCCTGAGCGCGTCAATCGCGAAGGGGCCTACGCTGGCGGCCGCCAAGCCGGCAACGTCGCCCAAGACCAAAACGAACTGATCGAATGCCGAGTTGCGCGCTGCAGCCGCAATTGGAATTGGCTGATCCCGGCCGCCCCTAGCTCAACCGGATAGAGCGCCAGGCTTCGAACCTGGAGGCTGGGGGTTCGAGTCCCTCGGGGCGGGCCAGCTTTCGGCACGCAAGGTCAGTCGAGGTCATCGACCAATAATGCGCGCAATGGCGACGAAATCCTCAACCGAGAGCGTTTCTGCTCGACGTGCGCTGTCGATTTCGAGTTCAACCAGAGCGTCCAGTGCACCGGGCAGTGCCTTCAGGCTCTGACGGAGCATTTTGCGCCGCTGGTTGAATGCAGCGGCGGTGACTCGTTCCAGCACGGCATGCCGGACGCCATCAGGCATCGTCCCGGGACGGAGGTGCACGACCGCGCTCATCACCTTCGGCGGCGGGACGAACGATGAGCGATGGACCAGCATGGCGATAGTGGCGGTCGATCGCCACTGGGCAGCAACCGATAGCCGACCATAATGATCGCTGCCGGGTTTCGCCACGATCCGCTCGGCGACCTCGCGCTGGAACATCAGGCTGAGGGAGGCCCACCACGGTGGCCACGCCTCGCCGCCGAGCCAACGTAGCAGAAGGGCGGTTCCGACATTGTAGGGCAAGTTGGCGACGACATGCGCGCCCGGGCCGACCGTGACCACTTCGTCAATTTTAAGCGCGTCCTCTTCGATCAAGGTGAGCTTGCCGGGGAAAGCGTCGTCGAGCTCGGCCAGGGCGGGCAGACAGCGGCGGTCGCGCTCGACCGCGACGACCCGTGCCCCCGTTTCGAGCAAGGCGCGGGTCAGGCCGCCGGGACCCGGTCCGACTTCATAAACGGTCGCCTCGTCGAGCGTGCCGGGAAGGGCGGCGATCCGGGCCAGCAATTGACGGTCGAGGATGAAATTCTGACCCAGTGCCTTGCTTGCCTGTAACCCGTGGCGAGCAATGACGTCCCGCAAGGGCTCGAGCGACGTCACCGCCAATCGGGGCGGCGTTGCATCGCGGCGCAGGCCGCGAGCACGATTGCCGCGGCCATTGCGCGTGGATCGGCGCGATCCTGTCCGGCAATGTCGAATGCGGTGCCATGATCGGGCGCCGTCCGCACGATTGGCAGCCCCATCGTAATGTTGACGCCCTCGTCGAAGTGAAGCGCCTTCAACGGGATCAATGCCTGATCGTGATACATACACAGAGCCGCATCGTAGCGAGCGCGGGCCTGGGAATGAAACATGGTATCGGCCGGCATGGGGCCAGCGACCTGCCATCCTTCCGCCCGCAACGCATCGATCGCCGGCTGGATGATTTCTATTTCTTCGCGGCCAAGCGCGCCGCCTTCGCCCGCGTGGGGGTTGAGCGCGGCAACCGCCAGGCGCGGCTCGGCAATGCCGAAATTGCGCTGCAGGCCGCGCAGGGTGGCGCGGCCACGGGCCTCGATCAAGCCACTGCTGAGCGCGGCAGGAACGGCGCTGAGCGCAATGTGCGTGGTGACCGGGACGGTGCGCAGGCTGGGGCCGGCAAGCATCATCGCGACATTGCCAGGCGCGATGCCGCATCGCTCCGCAACGAACTCGGTCTGGCCCGGGTGGGCGAAACCGATACTGTAGAGCTGTTGTTTGCTGACCGGGCCGGTGACGACCGCCGCGGCACTGCTCGATCGGGCAAGACCGACGGCGAGCTCAAGCGAATCGAGCGAACAATGTGCACCAATGGTCGACGGCACACCCGGCCGGTGAATCTCGTTGCAAGGGATGTGCAGGATCGGCAGGCCGACGTCAAAGGCGGCATCGGCATCGGCCAGATCGTCGATCAATTCGATCGGGCCGTCCCAGACCAACTCAAGCGAGCGTGCGTCACCGACCGCCACGAATGGAGGAAGCGCGAATGCGGCGCGGTTGTCCCAGCATTTGGCGACCACCTCGGGACCGATGCCGGCGGGGTCGCCTAGCGAGACGGCGAGCGGTGGTAATTGGGCGGACGCCATTGCGCGCGCTTTAGCCCCTTACCCTAGCGAAAGTCGATGATCGCATCCCGGCGAAGGTCGCGCAGATAACGGCGCGCGCGCATGTTGACGCGCTCCTCATTCATTTGCGCCATCACCGTTTCGAACGTTGGCAGGCTGGGGTCGACTTCGTCGCGACCGCAAATGACGAGAACGCGGACGCCTTCCTCAAGGCTACCAAACGGCCGAGTCGCCTGGCCAACCTGCATCGGCAGCATCATTTCCTGCAACGCGGCAGGCAATTCTTTTAGCTTGACGCCGTCCGACTGAATGACTTCGCCGCGGAAATCGGCGGCCAGTCTTTCAGCGCCACCGCATCCGCCAACGCTCTGTGCGGCCTGGGCAAAGCGGGCAACGATTGGTTCAGCCTGCGTACGCGTCGTGCCAGTCGGAAAACTGACCGAAACCTGCTTGAGATTCAGTTCGGCTGCGCGCGGGTCGGCCGTCAGCACCTTGCGTGTATCCTGTAGAGCGATGATCGACACGCCGCCGGGCACCGCGATCGGCGTCGAAACCTGACCAGGCTGCAGGGTCGTCAGCGCAGACGCAAGCGGGTCGGGCAACATCTCCGGGCGCACCCAGCCGAGGTCGCCACCGACGGGGGCCGTCGAACTTTCCGAATATTGGCGTGCATAGGCAACGAACGAACCACCCTTTTGCAATTGCTCCAGGATCTGGTTGGCATTGGTCATGGCCTGAGCCGCATTGACTGAGGTGGACGACAGGAAGATTTCGCCGACCTTATACTCTTGCGTGCCCTTGGACGCTTCCATCCGATCGATGATGGCCTTGACCTCGTCGTCGCCGACGCTGCCGGTTTCGATCTTGGCGCTTTGCAGGCGGCGCCACGCGGTCTCGCCCAGGATCTGACGACGGATCGACTTGATCGATGAACCCCGGCTCCTGAGATAGTCGGCCATCTGCTCCGGCGTCTGCTTCACATTGGCCGCGACGCGCACGACCGTCCGATCGATATCGGCTTCGGTGACGTTGATCTCTGCTTGCTTGGCCGCTTGGATCTGCAGCGTTTCGTCGATCAGGTTGCGAAGCACCTGCTGACGAAGCCGGTCGAGCTCGCTGGCCGGGACATTCCCGCCATTGGCGATGGCCAGCAACGCGAGCCGCTGGTCGACGTCGGTCTGGGTAATGATCTCGCCATTGATGATCGCGGTCGCCTTGACGACCGATGGCAGGGCATTGCCGAATACGGTCGGGTTTTCCGGCAGATTGAGCCCGCTGGCGCTGCTGACCGGCTGATCCTGTGCAAACGCCACTCCGCCGGCCGCAATTCCAAGGCCGATCGCCGTCGCGAGCAAAGTTACCCGCGACCTGATCGAATTGGTCCTGATCATCCTTACTCCCACCCTCAAATTCCTTGCTCGTTCAATCATTTGTTGCCGGCCCGTAACCGCGTTTCGCTGAACGCAGGGTTAGCGACCGAGCCCCTTTAGCGCGACTCGAAGCGCGAAGGTGCTGCCTTTGCGAAATTCGCCGATGCGCTCATAGTCGCGCTTCCACGACAGGCCAAGCTCAAGGCATTCATCCTCGTACGTTACGCCGAGCCGATGACGCACCGGCTCGTATCCGTCGGCCAGCACCAGCGGATCCTCATTCTTGTCAGTGAGGTCGAGCACGGTGGCACCGAAAACCGACCAGTAACGCGCAAACTTCACGCGGCCGGCCAGGCGCAATTCCTCCCGGTCGCGCAAATCCTCGACCG
>JAZKHF010000243.1:0-5683 GCA_040385545.1 Pseudomonadota bacterium | reverse complement strand
ATCAGGCGCAGCTTCCGCGCCGCGACCGCCGCCCGCCGCCGCCGCTGCCGTTCGGAGGACCGCGCGTCCGCTGATCGCATGAAGGTGCGTCTCGCGAATCTTTGGCGAGCGCCCCTGTGGATCGTCCAACTGGCGACGGGCGCGAAAAGCTTCGTCGATAATCCAGTTATCGGATCGGCCCGGCTCAACCGGCGCGGGTTGCATGGCGCTCGGCTCTCCCTCGCCCATCTCATGGCGAGCAGCCGCCGCCGCCGCCTCGCCTCGGCCATCGACCCGCAGCACCGCGTCGCCTTCGACCGCGACGGCTTCCTGTGCCTGCCGGATTTCATGCCCGCCGGTGACTTCGACGCGCTTCGCCGCCAGCTGTTGGAAACCGAACACGAATCGCGCGAGCATCGCCAGGGCGACACCGTCACCCGGCGGGTCGCGATCGGGCCGGAGATAGTCCGGACAATCCCGATGCTTGGCGCGCTGCTCGATTCGCGCCGCTGGAAGGGGCTGATGCGTTATGTCGCCAGCACGGGCGGAGAGCCGGTCTATTACCTGCAATCGATCGTCACCGGGCAGGAAGACGGCCCGCCCGACCCCCAACGCCAATTACACGCCGATTCATTCCAGCCGGCGCTCAAGGCGTGGCTTTTCCTGACCGACGTCGACGTCGACGACGGGCCGCTGACCTATGTCGCGGGCTCGCATCGCCTCACACCACTGCGGCTGGCGTGGGAACGGCGCCGCAGTGTCACCGTGCTCGACGACGGCGACCGCCTGTCGCAGCGCGGATCGCTGCGCATCGACGAAACCGAGCTGGCCGGGCTCGGACTTCCGCCGCCCTCTACGTTCGCGGTCAGGGCCAACACCCTGGTCCTGATCGATACGTTCGGCTTCCACGCCCGCGGCGAATCAGCGCGGCCCGGCGTTCGGGTCGAACTGTGGGCCTACCGCCGCCGCTCGCCGTTCCTGCCGTGGACCGGGCTCAGCTTGCTGTCGCTGTCGGGTATCGCGCTTCGCCGAAGCCAGTGGAGCTATCGCATCGTCGACTGGCTCGACACGCGCGGCTGGTGGAAACAACATTGGCTGCCGGTGGGGGAAAAATTGGCGGACCGGCCGTAGTCGCGATATGATTTTCGCTTAGCTGTGCCCCGCGCGCCGCTTGGCATCCGCCGCTTCGCGACCCTATAGCGTTCGCAATATGTCCGACCTCTTCGCTTCTGGTTCCGCCGCCGCCGCCCCCGACAGCTACGACGCTTCCGCGATCGAGGTGCTAGAGGGGCTTGAGCCGGTTCGCCGCCGCCCCGGCATGTATATCGGCGGCACCGACGTGCGCGCGCTCCACCACCTCGCCGCCGAGGTCATCGACAACAGCATGGACGAAGCGGTCGCGGGCCATGCCTCGCGGATCGAGGTCACGCTGGAGCCGGGCAATCGCCTGACGGTAAGCGACAATGGCCGCGGCATCCCGGTCGACGCCCATCCCAAGTATCCCGGCCAGTCGGCGCTCCAGGTGATCATGACCACGCTCCATTCGGGCGGCAAGTTCGAGGGCAAAGCCTATTCCACCTCTGGCGGACTGCATGGCGTCGGGGTCAGCGTCGTCAACGCTTTATCGACCGAAACGATCGTCGAGGTGGCGCGGGACAAGAAGCTCTACCGCCAGTTTTTCGCCCGCGGACTCGCCACATCGCCCCTCGAGGAAGTCGGCGCCGCCCCCAACCGTCGCGGCACGACCATCACCTTCGTCCCCGATGCCGACATCTTCGGCGCCGACATGCAATTCGACCCGGCGCGGCTGTACAAGCTCGCCCGGTCCAAGGCGTACCTCTTCGCCGGGGTCGAGATTCGCTGGAAATGCGCACCGGAACTCGCCTCCGCCGACGTTCCCGAAACCGCCGTGTTCCAATTCCCCGGCGGCTTGGGCGACCATCTCACCGAGCAGCTTGGCACCCGCGAATGCGTCACCACCCCCGCCTTCGCCGGACGGCAGGACTTCCCCCATGCGCAAGGCAGTGCGGAATGGGCGGTGGCGTGGCCGGTGTGGTCCGAAGGGTCGATCGAATCTTACTATTGCAACACCATCCCGACACCCGACGGCGGCACCCATGAGGCGGGGCTTCGCGCGGCGCTGACCAAGGGCATTCGCGCATTCGGCGAATTGATCGGCCAGAAAAAGGCCAAGGAGATCACCGCCGACGACGTGTTCAACGGCGTCGAGCTGATGCTCAGCGTGTTCATCCGCAATCCGCATTTCCAGAGCCAGACCAAGGACCGCCTCACCAGCCTTGAGGCGGCGCGCTTCGTCGAGGCGGCGGTGCGCGACCATTTCGACCATTATCTCGCCGACAATATGGACCGCGGCCGCGCCCTGCTCGGCGCGATCCTCGAGCGGATGGACGAGCGCCTCAAGCGCCGCGCCGAACGCGAGGTCAAGCGCAAGACCGCCACCTCCGCGCGCAAGCTCCGACTTCCCGGCAAGCTCACCGATTGCTCGGCCAACGACCCCGCCGGCACCGAATTGTTCATTGTCGAAGGCGACAGCGCCGGCGGCTCGGCCAAGCAGGCGCGCAATCGCAAGACGCAGGCGATCCTCCCGATTCGCGGCAAGATCCTCAACGTCGCCTCCGCCACCGCCGACAAGATCCGCGCCAATGCCGAAATCGCCGACCTCCAGCTCGCTCTGGGCTGCGGCCTGCGCGACAAGTTCGACGAAGCGAATCTGCGCTACGAGCGGATCATCATCATGACTGACGCCGACGTCGACGGCGCGCATATCGCGACCCTGTTGATGACTTTCTTCTTCCAGGAAATGCCCGAGCTGGTGCGCCGTGGCCATCTGTTCCTGGCCCAGCCGCCGCTCTACCGCATCACGAGCGGTGCCAAGTCGATGTACGCCCGCGACGACGCCCACCGCGCCGAGATCGAGGCCAAGGAGTTCAAGGGCAAGAAAGTCGATGTCGGCCGCTTCAAAGGGCTCGGGGAAATGAACCCCAAGCAACTGAAAGAAACTACCATGGACCCGGCGACCCGCTCGCTGCTGCGCATCACGCTGCCGGTCGAATATCAGGACCGCCAGCCGGTGAAAGACCTGGTCGACCGCCTGATGGGCAAAAACCCCGAGCACCGCTTCAACTTCATCCAGGCTAACGCCGCGAACTTAAGCGAGGATGAAATCGACGCTTAATAACGCTTTGTTGCTAAGCTCATTACCAGAAAGTTTCTTGCCAACGATTTTTTTGCCATTACCATTCGAATTCTGCGTGAGGAGTGCTCGCTTCCACCGACCACTGTATATGCTTAGTTTGCACGGGGAGAATTCGCATGGGAGCCACTCTGATCGCCACTCTTGGCGATGAAAACTGGGTGCTGAGTGCCGACGGTTCGGTCATCTACGTCGCGGGTAATGACGGGTTCCTCAGGGTATTTGACGCGCGCACGGGTGAATCGCTGCATTCCGTGGACTTGGGCATTGATCTGGGCGCCATCTCACTGTCGCCCGATGGCACGCGGCTTGCCGTCGTCGAAGAGGTACCGGAGAACGTCCAGCAGTATCAAAGCTGGACCGAAAATTCCGCCGACGTTAGCTTGTATCTGGTCGATCTGAGCACCTTCGGCGCGCAAGAACTCACGTTTCACGTCACGGCCCAAAGCTACACGTTCGCCGACGTCACGTGGAGCGATGGCGATACGCTGCAGCTTTCGCAGAACATTCTTCCGGGCTGGAGCGGCTGGGCCCCGCTTGCTACACTCGAATTGGCGACGGGCGCGCTCACCGGACATTCCAGCTATTACTCCGGACTCGGCACCTCTGCATCACTGCTGACAATTCCGGACTCGACGACGGTCCTGCTTGGTCAGCTGGGCCTGTCATCGGCGCAATATTTCCTGATCGGATCCGACGGCACTGCGCTGAGGGATAACGGTATATATAACAATAACGTGTACGGTTATGCGGGCGGAGTCGAAGCCGCCTCGGGAACGACCGCCAGCGATCGCATCGTCATCGTGACCGGCGGTGGTGCCCATCTATATGACGGTGCGATGGCGTACATAGTCAATCTCGCGAGCCTCTACCCCAATCTCGGCAGTGCTGCCGGCGTCACATTCAGCGCCGACGGGCAACGGATGTTCTTCCTCGATCCCGCCAATCAGGCCGTCGTCGTCATCGATGCCTATAACTATTCTCTGGTCGCCACGGTCCAATTGCCGGGCGCCATCTTCAGGACCCTTAAGTGGAGCGAAGAGATCGTCGTTGCGCCGGATGGCAACGGAGTCTTTTACAACACCGCGAGCGGCATCGCCTACGCCTCGATTGATCTACCCGATCTCGGGACCGACGCCGCCGACCAGATTTCCGGCACTGCCGGTGACGACCTCCTTGATGGCCGGGCCGGCGCCGACCTCATTTTCGGACTTGCCGGCGATGACTGGCTTATTGGCGGAGCGGGCAATGACTTGCTCGACGGAGGTGGCGGCTTTGACATCGCCAGCTACGAAACCGCCGGAAGCGCGGTAAGCGTGGACCTTGGGATCTCGGCCGCGCAAGCGACGGGCGGCGCGGATTCCGACACTTTGGTCAGCATCGAAGGTCTAAGCGGTTCGATCTTCAACGACGCATTGACTGGCAATGCCATTGACAATCTTCTTTTGGGCTATGACGGGAACGATTCCCTCTGGGGGCTCGGCGGGGACGACGATCTATACGGAGAGAATGGCAACGACCTGCTCTACGGCGGCTCGGGCGTCGATTGGCTGTTCGGCGGCAGCGGCAACGACCGGCTGGACGGGGGTGTCGGGGCGGACCGTCTTGAGGGCGGAGACGGCAATGACACCTACGTGCTGGACGATGTCGGCGACGTAGTGATCGAAACCGCAACCGGCGGTTACGATACGATGCTGGTCAGCAATTTCAGTTCGACGATTGCCTCAAGCGTCGAGGCGCTGGTCATCCAGAGCGGCGCGGTCAATGCGACAGGCAATTTCGCTGCCAATAGCCTGACGGGATCAGATCAGGCCAATATGCTTTCTGGCCTTGGCGGAAACGATATTCTGCAAGGCGGGGCGGGACATGACACGCTTATGGGAGGTAGCGGCGTTGACATGCTGTCCGGTGGCGAAGGTAACGATACCTTCCGCGATACTGCCGCAGATCTCAACGGTGACTCGATCACCGACTTCGGCGCCGGCGACCGCATCGTCATAAGCAACGCTTCCCTTGCCGGTTTCACCTTCACCCTGACCGGCTCGACCCTCACCTACAGCGGCGGATCGCTGACCCTGACCGGCTTCACCGGCACGCTCACCGCCTCGGCGGCTGCAGGTGGCGGAGTGCAGTTGAGCACCGGGGCCGCTGCCACCATCAACGACGTCCGCAACGACTTCAACGGCGACGGGCGCAGCGACATTTTGTGGCGCAATGACAATGGCGCGCTGACTAATTGGCTCGGCCAGGCCAATGGCGGGTTCGTCGACAATGGCGCCAATGCATTCGCCAGCATCGGCACCACATGGTCGGTCGACGGGATTGGCGACTTCAACGGCGATGGCCGCGACGACATCCTTTGGCGCCACGATGCCGGGCATCTGACCGAATGGCTCGGCCAGGCCAATGGCGGCTTCGTCGACAATGGCGCCAATGCCTTTGCCAGCATCTCCACCGCCTGGTCGGTGGCCGGGATCGGCGACTTCAACG
>JAZKHF010000242.1:0-2971 GCA_040385545.1 Pseudomonadota bacterium | reverse complement strand
AAGGACATGGAAGGCGCGATGAAGCGGCTCAAGAAAATGGGCGGCTTCGGCAAGCTGGCGGCGATGTTCGGCGGTGCCGGGGGCATGGAAAAGGCATTGGGGCAGATGACCGGCGGAAGCTCGCCCGGCCTGCCCGGACTTCCCGGTGGCGGCGCCGGGTTCAACCTTCCGCCCGGCTTCGACAAATTCGGCAAGAAATAAGCAATTCAACGATTACAAAGAAGGAATATCAAAATGGCAGTTGCAATTCGTCTGGCCCGTGGTGGCTCCAAGAAGCGTCCTTATTACCGCCTCGTCGTGGCCGACAGCCGCAATGCGCGCGACGGTCGCTTCATCGAGAAGGTCGGCACCTACAATCCACTTCTAGCCAAGGATTCGCCCGAGCGCGTCAAGCTGGACGCCGACCGAATCAAGCATTGGCTGAGCGTCGGCGCACAGCCGTCGGATCGCGTGCTTCGCTTCCTCGATGCCGCCGGCATCAAGGAGCGTCCGGCGCGCAACAACCCGAACAAGGGTGTCCCGGGCGAAAAGGCCAAGGAACGCGTTGAAGAGCGCGCCGGCAAGGCCGCTGCCGCCGAGGAAGCCGCCGCCGCTGCAGCCGCCGCCCCGGCTCCCGAGCCTGAGCCGGAAGTAGAAGCCGAGGCCGAAGCGCCTGCAGAAGTCGCCGCTGAAGCGACCCCGGATACCGCCGAAGCGCATGAGCAGGCCCCAGCCGACACCGCCGATCTTCCGTCGGAAGAGCCGGTTGCCGCCGAAGCCGCCGTCGAAGCATCGGCCGGCGAAGAAAAGCCCGCTGAAGCGGTGGATCCGGTTGCGGTCGAAGCCGCTGTGGAAGCCTCGGCCGGCAATGAGGCAACGCCGAACAGCGATGCCGGCGACGATGTTACCGCACCGACCGGCGAAAGCGCCCAGGAACCGGCCGAAGGTGCCGACGAAGACGCGAAGGCGTAACTGACATGACGTCTCCGGCGACCGACAAGCGCATTGCGCTGGCCGCGGTCGCCGGGGCGCATGGCGTGCGCGGCGAGGTCAAGCTGAAGCTGTTCGGCGACGGCATCGACAGCCTGACCCGCAAGCCCGATCTCACCGTCGGCGGGAAACCGCTGAAGCTGAAAGAGGTTCGCCCCGGCAACAAGACCGCCATCGCCCGCTTCGAAGGCGTGTCGAGCCGTGAGGCCGCTGAGGCGTTGCGTGGGTCTTTGGTCGAGATCGACCGCGATGCATTGCCGCCGCTGGAGCCGGGGGAATATTATCATTCCGACCTGATCGGCCTGCCCTGCGTCGATTGCGAAGGCACCACGGTTGGCAAAGTTGCGTCGGTCGAGGATTTCGGCGCGGGCGAATTGCTCGATGTCGAAAAGCCCGACGGCAAGCGCTCGCTGATTCCGTTCCGCGACGGCATCGCCGATCTGGTCGACGGCCGGATCGTGCTAGATCCCAACTTCCTCGCCTAACGACGCAAGGGACGCATTTTCGCCAAGTCATTGCGGATGGTGGTTGACGCCACTCCGCCTTCTCCCATTGCATGGCTGATCTGGTCGAGCCCCAGCACCACGTCGCCCGCGGCATAGACGCCGACGACGCTGGTGCGCTGGTGACTGTCGACCTTGACGCAATTGTCGCCGGCCTGGCTCGCGCCAAGCATATCCGCCAACTGGGTATTCGTGTCGCTGCCGAGCGCAGGGTAAATGCTATCGAAAGCGATGCGCTTGCCGCCTAAGGCCACTTCGATCTGCTCGGCACCCGGTTCAATCGCTTCGATCGGCCCGTCGACCAGCATGGCACCCGCTTCCGCAACAGCCGCGCGCGATTCCTCGTCCAGTTCGTGTGGTCCATCGGGCGCGATCAGCGTGACGTCGGCGGTGTAGCTGCGCAGGAAGATCGTCTCCGCCGTGCCGCTTTCGCCGGTACCGATAATCGCCACTTTCTTGTCGGTCACTTCATAGCCGTCGCAGATCGGGCAATAGCGGATCAGCCCGCGCGCCAGTGCATCGGCATGGGCATCTTCGTCCATCGACGGGCGGCGGTTGGTCACACCGGTCGCCAGCAGCACCGATCGCGCGATCACCGGCCCGCAGCCATATTCGGCCTCGAACAGTCCGTCGCCACGCTTCTCGATACGGGTGACCTGCCCGGTCTCGATCCGCGTTCCGTACAACCGTGCCTGCTCGCGCATCCGCTCCAGCAATTCCTCGCCGTTGATTCCCTCGGGGTAGCCGGCATGATTGTGGCTGGTCGGGATCCACGCCGCGCGGCTTTTGCCCCCGTCGACGACCAGAATGTCGAGATGGTAGCGCGACAGATAGATGGCCGCGGTCAATCCGGCGGGGCCGCCGCCAATGACGAGGCAGTCGAGGGGTTGATCGCTCACCGTGCCCCAATGCCGGGCATGGCGCGCAAGTTCCGCTTGGGGTAGGGCGCGCCGCCATGACGTTTCGCGCGACGATCCTGACTCTCTACCCAGAGATGTTCCCCGGCCCGCTTGGCGTCTCGATCGCCGGACGCGCGCTTGGCGAGGGGAAATGGTCGATCGAAGCCCGCAATATCCGCGACCATGCGATCGACAAGCATCGCACGGTCGACGATACGCCGGCCGGGGGCGGGGCGGGGATGGTGCTGCGCTGCGACGTGCTGGCGGCCGCGGTTGACGCTGTTGCAGATACCCGCCCGATCCTTGCCATGACCCCGCGCGGACGGCCGCTCACACAAGCTCGCGTCCGCGAGCTCGCGGCGGGCGAGGGGGCGATCATCCTGTGCGGCCGGTTCGAGGGGTTCGACGAGCGGATCTTCGACGCCCGCGCCATCGAGGAGGTGTCGGTCGGCGACTATGTCCTGTCGGGCGGCGAGCTTCCCGCGATGATCCTGCTCGATGCTTGCATTCGGCTGCTCCCCGGCGTAATGGGCGCGGCCTCCAGTGGTGAGGAAGAGAGCTTCGAAACGGGGCTTCTCGAATATCCGCATTATACCCGAC
>JAZKHF010000241.1:0-3030 GCA_040385545.1 Pseudomonadota bacterium | reverse complement strand
AGTTCGCGCGCCACCGCCGCCTCGATCGTCTCGCCCGGCTCGACGAACCCGGCCAACGCAGAATAGCGACCGGGCGGGTAGATCGGCTGGCGACCGAGCAGCAGCCGGTCCTCGAAGGTGGCCAACATGATCACCACCGGGTCGACGCGTGGATAATGCTCCCCGCCGCACTGGTCGCAGCGCCGCGCCCAGCCACCACGGAATATTGCGTTTTGATTGCCGCACACCGAGCAGAAACCGTGGCGAAGGTGCCAGTTGGCGAGGCTCAACGCGGCGGCGAAGAGCGGGGCGTCGCGGGTGCTCAGCACGGCGAGCAAAGCGCGAGCTTGGGGTCCGGTGGTGGCGGCCGGGATGGAGGAGAATCGTGGTCGGCCCTGATCGAGGCCCAGGAATAGAGGCTCGTTCCCGTTCACCGGACCCCAGCGTAATTCACCATCCTCAAGCGCCGGCACAGCGCTGTCCCAAACCAGAGCCCGCGCGTCGGGCGCTATGAGCAACTCGGCGATTTGTTCGGGGCGATTGCGAAGCGCGTCAGCACGGTCGATCCCGGGGCCGGCGACGAAAGGTTCAGGCGGCAAGGCCGGTCCTTTGGGCAAGCACCGCCTGCGCGGCTTTGGCGTAGAGTGTAGGCAGTCCAGCCTCGGCGAGGCGGTCGATCGGCTGCCACCAGCCCTCACCTTTGGCGGTGCCGGCTGCAACGACGGTCAGCCGGAGCTCGAAATGCGTAAAGCCATGCGAGACCTCCGCCAGCGTCGGTCCGACTGCCGGTCCATCGCCCCAAGCCGGGCCGGGCAGCGCCGCCATACCACCAAGCAAGCCCTTCGCGGGCCGCCGCACCAGCCACACCGCGCCGTCGCGCTCGATCCACTCGGCCACGCCATGACGGATTGGTCGCACTTTCCGGTCCGCCTTAACCGGAAACGCCTCCGGCGTTCCCAACGCGAACGCCTTGCAATCGCCCTGCAGCGGACAGTGATTGCAATCCGGATTGCGCGGACGGCAGATGGTAGCGCCCAAATCCATCATCGCCTGGGCGAAATCGCCGGCTTGGCCCGCCGGCACCATCGCCGCCGCGGCGGATCGAATTGCGGCCTTGTCGGATGTCGCATTCAGCCGCGCGACGACGCGCTCGACATTGGTATCTACCGGCATCGTGTCGCGCCCGAACGCAATCGCGGCGATCGCGGCCGCGGTATAATCGCCGATTCCGGGCAGCGTGCGAAGTCCCGCTTCGGTATCGGGAAAGGCCCCCGCCTTGGCCACCGTCCGCGCGCATGCGATCAAGTTACGGGCCCGCGCATAATAGCCGAGCCCGGCCCATTCCTGCAGGATATCCTCGTCCAGCGCCGCTGCCAGCGCGTCGACGCTTGGCCAGCGCTCGATGAAGCGTAGGAAGCGCGGGATCACGGTTGCCACTGTCGTCTGCTGAAGCATCACTTCGCTCAGCCACACCCGGTAGGGTTCGGTTCTGGGCTGCCCCGGCGCCGCCCGCCACGGAAGCACCCGGCCATGGATGCGATAATGGTCGATCAGCCGGCTTGCAGCAGGTTGTTGGGCGGGAACACTGGCGGGCATGAAATTGCTATGGCATGACCTTCGCCATGTCGAAACCGCCCAAAATCGATCGCGATGCACCGCGCCGCAATCGCGCCCGCGCGACTGGCGAGATCATCGGCGACATCGGTGGGCTCGCCTTCAAGCGCTTTGGTTTCGTCCAGAGCGCGGTGGTGAGCCGGTGGAAGGAGATCGTCGGCGAACGCTACGCCCGTGTCTCGTCGCCCGAATCGATCCGCTTTCCGACCGGAAAGAAGTCGGGCGGGACGCTGACCCTGCTGGTCGAGGGCGCGCATGCTCCACTGGTCCAGCATCTCGGCCCGATGATCATCGAACGGGTCAACCGCTTCTTCGGTTATGAGGCGATCGTGCAGATCGCCTTCCGCCAGGGCCGCATGCCCGCTGCCGCACCGCGCCGCGTCACCCCCGCCAAAGGGCCAGTCCCGGCCGAGCTTGGTGAGGGCCTTCGCGCCATCGCCGATCCGGAGCTTCGGGCTTGCCTCGAATCGCTCGCCGGGCATATCGCCGGGAGCAATGGTGCACCAATTCTCGAAACGCCTGACAATCGACCGATTCCAATCATCCGGAGCAAGCTCACGTGAACAAATTGATCCTGTGCGGCATCGCCGCTGCTGCAATCGTGCTTACGGGCTGCGGTGAGAAAGTCGGCGACAGTGGCGTCACCGCGCCGTCGGAACCGGTCAAGGCGGTCCCCGCGCCCAATGGCGGCGACTGGTCGACTGTCGTCTCGCAGACACCCGAGGGCGGCTTCGTCATGGGCAATCCCAATGCCGGCGTGAAACTGGTCGAGTTCGGGTCGATGACCTGCCCCGCCTGCCGTGCATTCGACGAGGAGGCGGTAAAGCCGCTGATCGACAATTATGTGAAGACCGGTCGTGTCTCGTTCGAATTCCGCAATTATGTTCGCGACCAGTTCGACATGGCTGCTTCGGTGGTCGCGCGCTGTGCCGGGCCGAGCGGCTTCTTCGGTTTCACGCGGCAGCTTTATGCCGACCAGCCTGACTGGATTACCAAGGCCCAAAGCGCCGATCCGGCCCAGCTTCAGGCACTACAGGGTTTGCCGCCCACGCAGCAGCTCGTGGAAATCGCCAAACTTGCCGGCTTCCCGCAATATGCCGCAATGCGCGGCCTTCCGTCGGCAAAGCTCGATGCTTGCCTGGCCGACCCGAATGCGCCGACCAAATTGGTGCAGATGCAGAGTGACGCCAACAGCGCCTATCCCGATATTCCGGGCACGCCGTCCTTTCTGATCAACGGCAAGCTGATCGAGATCAAAGCGGGCTCCTCCACCTGGAGCCAGGTCGAAGGCGCACTCAAGACGGCGATTGGCGGCTAATCAAGTGAAAGCCGTCGCTTGAAGATCCGCAGGCTCAAGCTCGGCGGGTTCAAGAGCTTCGTCGATTCGGCCGAGCTTCGGATCGAGCCGGGCCTGACCGGGGTGGTCGGGCCCAACGG
>JAZKHF010000240.1:0-5114 GCA_040385545.1 Pseudomonadota bacterium | reverse complement strand
TCGCCCGGTCGCGGATCCGATGTGCCGGGCAACATCGATGCGCCGATCGGCGCGCCGGTGGCGGCGCGGTAGAAGGGGTTGGCGATCGGTTGTGCGGTATTGCGCAGCCAGCCATCGAGATAGCGATATTTGACCGCGAGCCGCACCCCAGCATTCTCGCCCAAGGGGGTCGATGCGGCCCCTTCGATCTGATATTCGTCGCCGACGAATTCGTACGACCCCCGCATGGTGAATTCGGGGTCAGATGTCGGATCGGCGGTCTTAATCGAGATAACCCCTGCGGGACTATTCTTGCCGAAAAAGAGCGCCTGCGGCCCTTTAAGCACTTCCACTTGCGCCAGATCGAAAAAGCCGAGCGTCGCAACACGGCCATCGCTGGTTTGCACGCCGTCGATCGCCACCGATACCGATTGTTCGAATCCCGTCTGATTGGCCGGCGAGCTGATGCCGCGGATCGCAATGGTGCCGCCTCCGTTCGATTTGAAGGCACCGACGATGACGGTCGGCGTCAACTCGCCGATCCGGCTCAGGTCATCGGCCTTGTTGCGGAGAAGATCCGCCGCACCCAGCGCGGTAACCACAACCGGCACGCTGACCAATGTTTCTTCGCGGCGACGCGCGGTGACCAGGATTTCGCCGTCATCGGCATCCGGCTGATCGGCGGCTGGGGCGCCTTGCGGTGCTGCCTGCGCAAACGCCGGACCACCAATTGCTAACGTAATGATCGCCGCCGCGATGGCGGGCCGCCTGTGCGATGTCATCGATTTCCTCCCCATGCCTCTGCTCTGGCTCCATTTGGCCGAGCGAAGTTTCTAGGCCCAGTATCCCCTGTAATGCGCTCTTCCAACAAGTGGATTTATTGGAATTATTGATCCGAAATCTGGATGAATGACGGGCCCCAGGCGGATCGTTCCGGGCGGTCAGCTTTCGTACCCGGCGGCACTGCATGAGCGGCACAGCGCAAACAAACCGAGGCCAACGGCACCACCGATGTCGTCGCCACTCAGTTCGCGGTGCCGGTCTCTGCGGGCGCAGGAAGTGAGAGCAATGCCAAGCGAGGGTCCGACTTAGCGATTATTGGAACTTGAACCCGAACGTCACGCCATAGGTCGCCGGCATGCCGGCATAGCGGGCGCTGAAATCCGATGCGGTGACGACGTTAGTCCAATAATATTTGTTGGACAGGTTTTTACCCCACGCCATCACCGACCATCGTCCGTCGAACGCTTCATAACCGATCCGCGCATCGACCGTCGCATACGCGTTGGTGCGGAATGGGCGAATCAGCCCAGGCAGAATGCGGGTCGGAAGCACGGGCGTGACCGAGATCGATCGGCCGCCCGGGACGGTATCAGATGACGAACGGCCGTTCACGCTGATACCAAAGAAGGGCGTGCCGCCGTTCGCGGTCTCGATGCGATAATCCGCATTGATGCCGTAATTCCACTTGGGCGCGAACGGCAGCGGTTCGCCAGCGAAGTTACGGCTCGTGCCGACATAATCGACGCCGGTATAGGTCCGGATTTCGGTATCAAGATAGGTCACGGCGGCGGCAATCGTCAGCCCCGCTACCGGCCTGACGGTGAGTTCCGCCTCCGCGCCCAGCACACGTGACTTGGGGATGTTGCGCAGCTGATCGAGTATTCCGAAGATCGGATCCGCCACTTTGGTCAGCACCTGCTTGTCACGATAATCATAGTAAAATACGGCGGCATTGAGCTGCACCATGCGGTCCAGGAAGCCGGCCTTGACGCCGCCTTCATAGGCGGTGACCGATTCCTGCGTAACCGGCGCAAACTGAGCTTCCGTCGCGGCAGCTAGGATCGGGAAGCTACCCGCCTTGTAACCGCGCGAGACGTTCAGATAGAACAGCGTGTCGGCGGCCGCACGATAATCCAGACCCGCCCGCCACGAGATATTGTCTTCCTGCAGCGTCTGTGTGAACGGCGTGCCGCTCGGCGCGCCATTACGCAGCGAGAAACAGTTATTCTCAAATCGGCCGCTAGAATTGACTGGGGTGAAGTTCCCCGGCCTGAACAGCGAGCCAAGAAAATTGAACAGCCCGGCGATCTGGCCGTCACCTGCATCGAAACCGCAGATTTCCGCGCGGTTGCGCGAATCCGTGTAGCGGACGGCAGCCTTAATGGTCAGATCGGAGGTCAGGTCATACTCGCCGTTGCCGAAGAGCGCATAGTTGCGAATGTCCTGGTCGCCTTGCTGGAAATTCTGGAAAATGAAGTTCTTGCTCGCTGAGAAGCTATTGTTGTCGGGATAAACCAGCAGCTGCCGTTCGAAGGTGCTGCTTTTTTCGTAGTTCGCGCCGAGCACCCAGCGAAAAGCGGAAGCTGCACCGTTCGACAGGCGAAGTTCCTGGTTGAAGGAGCGGATCTCCCCGAAATCCTCCTGAATGTCAGTCACGATCAAGGCCGATCCGTCGCCGTCGGTCGTCTGCGTCTGGTCGTAATGGCTGTACGACGTGAGCGAGGTCAGCGTCAGGCTGTCGGACAGGTCGATGTCAGCGCGCAGCGCCGGCTGAACAAAGCGCCGGTTGCTGCGCGGAGTGTTAATTCCGGTCGCCCAGTCGGCGGCGCGCGGCCGTTCCGGCGAAAAGGGTGCGGCGAGTTCCTGCGGTTGCTCGTCGCCGGGCGTTTGCGGTTGCAGCAAGATGAACTGCCCGGCCTGCGGTTCGGACCGGTCGCGCCACCCATTCAGGCTGAAGGCCAGCCGGACCGACTCCGCCGGATCCCAATCGAGCAATAGCCGCGCAGCGATATAGCTCTGTTTGCCGTTGCGGTCCTCGGGGCGGGTATAGCTGACCTGCCATCCGTTGGAGTTGACCCCCGATACCGCCAGCCGCGCTCGAACATTCTCGGCGATTGGACCGCTGACAAAGGCATTGCCCTCAATGCGGTTGAAGCGGCCATAGCTGATGTCGCCCCCTGCCTGGAAAATGTCGGTTGGCTTGGCGGCGATGAAGTTGATCGCGCCGCCGGTGGAGTTCTGGCCGAACAGCGTGCCCTGCGGCCCTTTCAACACCTCGATGCGCTCGAGATCATAGCCGGCGTGGCTGGCCAGCACTGGGAACGGCAAGGGCGCCTGATCGACATATACGCTGACCGCGGGATAGACGCCGAGCGAACTTTCGTTGAAACCGATGCCCCGCAGCGTCAGGATCGGCGTATTGTTGGCGCTGGGCGAAAAGGCGAGGCCGGGAACTGCCGCTGCGACATCCTGCAGCGAAGTGATCCGCCGTTCGGCCAGCGTGTCCGCCGAAATAGCGGTGATCGTCAACCCGACCCGGTTTAGGCTTTCCTCGCGCTTGTTGGCCGTCACAATAATGTCGCCGCCTGCGTCAGACTGAAACTCGGCCGCCGCAACGGCCGGTTCGATGGCTTGGGCAGCATCTTGAGCGAAAGCTGGCGATGCCGCACCCATTATGGTCACGATCGCCATCATCGACGATGCGCAGACCCAATTGCTCGAACCGTTCCGTGCCATTATATTCCTCCCCTAACCCCGTCATCGACGCACCCCCGACGCTGCCTTCGGGCCGCTCACTGCGTGCAAAGGCGGGAAGGAGATGGCGTGTTCGTTGACTACAACAGCATTTCCAACCAACAATCGGAATTATCGAAAGGATTGATATGGGTTTCAGTCCAATTTCAGGTTGCCCATGTTTCGCTATCTATCAATGCCGCTCAACGCAGCGCGCTTCATCTGCGCGAAGTCGATGACCTGACGGGTCATTTCTTCCAACTGGCCGGCGACTGCGACATTCAGGCACTCGCCATTGGCACCAAACAGCGGCTCTGCGGAATTAAGCTGAACGCCGAGCGGGGTCGGCCAAGCGCGCAGCGCATGCGTGATCGCGCGCAAGCCTGCCAGCACCGGGCCGCCAGCCTGCCAGCCAGCACCGGCGGCAATGCAGCCGACCGCGCGACCGGTGAGATAGGGAACCGGATCGCGCGCCATGTCCTCGGTGTAATCCAGCGCGTTCTTGACCAGCCCGGACAGTCCACCATGATAACCTGGGGAGGCAATGATGACGCCATCGGCCGCGCGCAACGCCGCGACCAGCGCCGCCGCCGTAGCTGGCCGGTCCGCGATGGTCGGATCATAATTGGGCAAATCCAAAGCCGGTCCAGAAAATATCTCGGTCCTTGCACCCATGCGCTCGGCAGCGGACAGGCAGAAGCGCAGCGCCGACGCTGTCGATGATGTCGGGCGTTGTGTGCCGCCGAGCGCGACAATGAACAGAGCGGTGTCGGTCATGATTGTTTCTCCCGGCGATGAGCCTTTAGATAGCCGCACCGATGCCCTAACATTCATAGAAAAGATCGATAGATATATTCGGACTTCGCGATTGTCTGGCGGTCGTCGATCCTAGATGTTCGGTGCCCATAGTTGAGGGCAATAATGATGACCGACGCAGTTCCGGGGTTCCGTCTGCAACGCTCCGAGCTGGCGGTGCCGGCGACGTCAGAGCAATTTTTTGAGAAAGCAGCGCGCGGACCCGCGGATTCGCTGTTTCTCGATCTGGAGGACGCTGTCGCACCACATCGGCGGGTCGAGGCGCGTGACAACGCTGTGCGCGCGCTCCACCAGATTGACTGGGGAACCAAGACGGTGTCGGTGCGGGTGAATGGACTGACCACCCCCTGGTCGATCGCGGACATCCTTGCGGTGGCGCGCTGCCCGCGGCTAGATATGATCCTGTTGCCCAAGGTCGAGACGGCGGGCGACGTCATCTTCCTCGACCGGCTGCTCACCGGACTTGAGTTGGAGGTGCCGCGCGATCGTCCGCTCGGGATCGAGATTCTGATCGAAACGACAAAAGGGCTGGCCAACGTCGAGGCGATCGCCTCCGCCTCATCGCGGCTGGAGGGCATCATCTTCGGGGTCGGCGACTATTCGATTGAGCTCGAGAATTTCGACATCATATTCGGCTCACCCAATCCGGAATATGCCGTATCTGGACATTGCAACGACCAGTGGCATTTCGCGCTCGCCCGCATCGCCAATGCCTGCCGCGCCTACGGCCTGCGGCCGATCGATGGTCCGTTCACCAACTATGGCGATCCCGACGCCTATCGCGCCAGCGCGATCCGGGCGCG
>JAZKHF010000239.1:0-13334 GCA_040385545.1 Pseudomonadota bacterium | reverse complement strand
ATGATGTTGCCGGGACGAATGGTGACGGCGTTGATCTTCATGGGGAAACCTATGGGATGTGAAAGAGCGGAAAGCCGGCACCGCTGGAGCGAGGCCGGATTAGGGCCGCGCCCTAGCCGCTCACGCGCTTTCCGGCAAGCAAGGGGTAAGGATTGATCGGTCGGCCCTGATGCCATTTTTCGCCCGGCTGCATCCGGTTGACCGCGAAGTGAAGGTGCGGGCCGTCGGGCGAAGCATTGCCTGTGTGACCGACATAGCCAATCAGTGCACCGCGGGCGACCTTACTGCCCTCGCGGATCCCGGGCGCATAGTCGCGCAGGTGGGCATAATAATAGTTCCAACGACCATCATCTGATCGAACATAGGCCGAAATGCCCCCGCCCCCTTGCGAGAAATAGAGTTTCTCGACAGTGCCAGGCGCTGCGGCGACCACCGCGGTCCCTTCCGCAGCCATGATGTCAATCGCGTCATGCACCCGGGCGCCGCCCGCGCGAGCTTGGGAAAATGTGTCGACCAATTGCGCGGGCCTGATCCCGGCAACTGGGACCGCGAGGCCGGACGGGCCGACAACGACACCCTCGGCAATCGTTATCTTCCCATCCTTGCCGACGCGCTGCTTGTTGCCCGACATCGCGACTTCGCCGGATCGTTCGCCTGTCATGTTATAAGCGACGATCCAGAAAGCGCTGACCAGCACCGCGGTAACGATATTGCTGGCAACCAGCCGGATCATGCCCCCTCCTTCATTCAGGCCTGGAAGATCGCCGTGAACCCCGGCTTCATCATCCGCGACAGGCGCACAACATCCCAGTTCGTCATTCGAATGCAACCCGACGATTCGGCCCGGCCGATGGTCTGCGGCTCATTCGTACCGTGAATGCCGTAATGCTCCTTGGTCAGGTCGAGCCATGCCACGCCGACCGGCCCGTTCGGTCCCGGCGGAAGCGTCACGTCCTTGTCGGTCTTGGCATTTTCCAGGATGTCGGGCTGGTAGAGAAACGGCGGCAGGTAAGCATAGGTCGTCGCCTTCCACGTCCCGATCGGCAGTGGATAGGTCTTCGATCCCATTGTCACTGGAAAGGCCGCGACCAATTTGCCCTCGTCGCCCTCGTCAGCGTCGCCTTCATAGACCTTGAGCACGCCCTCGCTCTTGTCGACCACGACATAGTCGCCCTGTGGCTGCCGACCGTCGACGTTGAGCAACTTCATCAGACCACCGCCATTGCCCGGCGTACCTGCATAGTCGGTCGACGTCGGCACCACATTGGGTAACCGAAGGGTGTGGCCTTCCCCAATCAGCTTGTCGCCGCCGTTGAGCGCGACGATCGTTGCCGGCGTCGTGTGATAACGCTCGGCAAGCTTCTCGATCATGTTGCGGTATCCCATGAATCTGAGCTCAGACTGAGCCTCGGGATCCTCCGGCATGGGCATGACGTAATTGTGGCGCAGGTCGTCGGTGCCCAGCTTGACCATCACCGTCGAAGGGCGATTAGCCGACAGCAACGCACTTCGCGTCGCTGGGTCAAGCTCGCCGGTCACCGGCAAATCGCGCGATTGCTGGAAACTGCGGAGGGCCAGCTTGAACGATTCTCCCGCTTTGCCGTCGATCACGCCGGGCGAGAAACCATGCACGGACATCAATATCTGAGCATGGAACAGGGTGCCATCAATCGGCGAGCCGGGTGTGCCGGGGGCAACGAACGGCGTCGTCGCGGACGCGTTCGGTCGCGCGGGCGCACTGGGTGTCTGCGCGAGCGCCAGGCCCGCACTTCCAACTGATATTCCAGCCAGCATCAGTTTCTTGGTTATCGACGCCACAAATTCACTCCTTACAATCCGTTTCCCTGCCTTAACGACACGGACGGCCCAGAGTTTCGTCGGGCGCGATTTACAATGTCAGATGACGCGTCGGACGCAGCTCGGCCAGGCGAACCTGCTGCCGTCGACGCGCCGGATCCGCCATAAGCGCGATCGCCATCGCGAAGATGACGGCAATCGCCGCGGTGCGCAGCGGATAATCCACCACCGAATGAAGCAGGATCGCCGCCGACGCGATGCATGCGGCGCGGCCAAATTCGGCGGCATTGGGCGAGCGCCAGATGGCATACACCCGCGCTCCCCACCAGACGAGGAAAAGGATCATCAGCAGGATCGCCGGGATCCCCCCTTCCAGCGCCAGCTCCAGAAAATCGTTATGCGCGTGGTTGACGTAGGTGCGCACGACGGTCGCCGAATTCTCGTACAGCGGGTAGATGGCGGTAAAGGTGCCGACGCCCGATCCCGCGACCCCGAAATCGCGGATTGCATCGCCGGTCAAACTCCAGATTTCGCCGCGCATGTTCACCGACGTCCGGTTGGAGTCGCCCATTCCTGATGTAAGCGCAAAGGCCAGCACTGCCGCTCCGGCCGCGAAGAGCAGACCGAGCATCGCTGCAAGCCGCCCGAGCCGGACCCGGCCGGGCGGAATCAGTTGCAGCGCGGCCGCGCCGACGACGGGCGCGCCGATCACCAGCAGCGCGAACGAATTGTTGAGCACGATGCCGAGCAGGATTGCGATCGCTGCCCCGCCCGCCAATGTTGCCGTCAACAGACGATCGTTGGATCGCGGCGCTTCCCGCCATCGCCGCGCACCGAGCGCTACTAAGAAGGGAATGCTGACCAGCAGCAACGTGGCCATGTGATTGGCATTGGCAAACAGGCCGGACGCGGTATGCAGATTGGCCTGTGCATAGAGATAAGGTCCATTCCCGCCGCTCTGAATCTGCATCACGCCCAGCGCCACTGAGATGAAGGTAGCAACCAGGACGGCGATCAACAGCCAATCTTCGCGATACGCGCCAAGACGCAGGATCAGTGCCACCATCGCCAGCGGCGGGATCAGTGCCATCGCCGTCGCAATCGTATCGTCGGGTGCCAGTGACAAGGTCATCCACGGCAGCGGTTCGCGAAGCAGGGCGAAACCATCGACCACAATTTCCCGGCCCGGTATCAACGTCCAAAGTGCCGGTGGCAGGGGCATTAGCTGCAATAGGATAATCGCTACCGCCGCCACCGCTATCCAGCCAAGTTGTCGTGATGCCCGTGATTGCCCGATCGGAGCCCGCGCCAGGAAGGCCCAGGCGAGGATCGCGATCCCGCCCAGCTGCAACGCCAGATTGGTGAAGATACCCTGTGCGCTTCCGCCCATGACGATACACAGGAAGAGATAGAACGGGCCGATCGCCTGTCGCCAAACGCTCACGATCCAGCCCCCAGGGGTTCGAGCGTGAAACCGGTGATCGACAATTGTACGGTTTCGGCCACCTCGGTTGGTTGACCACGCAATTGGATCGCCTGCGCGGTGCAACCTGCCGCCGGCACCGCGAATGTGCCCTCGACGCTGCCCTTGCTGACGGTTCCCAGCGGCAATTGCAGGATCGTCGTCGGACCCGGATAGCAGGATACGGTCCACGCCAGCCCAATCGGGAGCGTCGGCCCATTTATTCGCATCGCAAGGCGGTAACGGCCGGGAGGGAGCCGCACGACCTGGCTCGCCAAGGTCAGATCCTCACGCCCGTAGTAAATCACTTCCAGCCCACCGCCCCCGGCAGGTTCTGCAACACCAGAATTGGCCGATGCATAAGACCAGTTGAACGGGGGAGGCCCCGCCAGATCGCGGAAATCCGGATTGTAGATCAACCCGCGATTCGCCACCCTCGACAACCTTCTCCACATCGCCTCGGCACCGCCATAATCGCCTGCGGCCACCATCGATTGAACCAATCGCCCCGGCCAGTCGCTCGCCTTCGACGGCAGTCGACCGGTCGGCATCAGCGCGAGCACGAGTGGCGCATTGGCGGCGTCCCCGGCGAGCAGGCTGAGGGTCTGGTCGCGCACCCCCTGCTCAAGCGCGAAATAGCGTCGCAGCTCGCTGACCGCGCCAGGGGTACGCGCATAAGCGACGAGTGCCGGGACCAGCGGCTTCGACGCACGCTCGGACAGACGCGCGAGCGCACCCATCTCGATCAGTCCGGGCAGTATCCGATTGGTCTGGAAATAACGCTCGGCCAGAAAATATCGTGCGCCCTCGGATCGTGGATCGCGCGATCGGGCTGCCCGGAACAACGCCTCTGCGCGCGCCGGTTCGCCCGCCATTTGCGCCACCGTCCCGTTCACCAGGAACGGATCGGGCGCAAGCGGCGCCTTGCGCGCAACAAGCGACAGGCCGGTGAGCGCGACGCTTGGCATCCCCTCGCCGCGCGCCGCCGCCGCGCCAATCCGCGTCATCGCTTGGTCGGTCGCGGCATCGGGATGCGAGGAAAAGCCGGATCGCAGCGCACGTAGCGGATGATCGGTCGGCGCGAAGAACGCCATCGACCGGAGTGCGCCGAGGCACAGCAAGGTGGCAATCGTCAGGACAACGAGCGCCCGCCACCACATCATAAGCGCGCGTTATCCGGGATCATTTATCGTCCTGCTGGTGCGAAATGAGGATCAGGTCGCTGGTCGACTTCTCCACTGCACCATATTGGTAGAGCCGGTACCCATATTCGCTCGCTTCCTCGGTCGACTTGGTCAGGATCGCACCGACAACGTTGGCACCACCGAGACGCAACCGCTCGAGCGAATCTCGGGCCGCCTTGGTCCGCGTACGGCCCGATTCGACCACAATCGCCACACTTCCGGCAACGGTCGCGAGCAAGGTCGCGTCCGCCAGGCCGAGAACCGGCGGGCCATCGATGATGACCCGATCGAACTGCCGGATTGCTTCCTGCAGGATAGATTCAAACCGCGGCGTCGCCAACAGGTCGGCGGGATTGGGCGGGGTCGGACCGCAGGGCAGAAGATACAAATTCTCATATTGCGTATCGAGAATGTGCGCGCCGATCGATTCATCGTTGGTCAGCAACTTGGTCAGGCCCTGTCGCTTGGAATGGGCCTTGAAAACCGGACGCCTCAGGTCGCCATCGATCAGCAGCACCGTCTCGCCGCGGCGCGCATAATTCTGGGCAAGCGCCAGCGCGGAAGACGATTTTCCTTCCGACGCCATGGTGCTGGTGACCAGCAACGCTCTCGGAGCGCCCGCCTCCGTACTGAATCGAAGCGCCGCAAGCACCGCCGAATAGGCCTCGGTCGCGGCCGACGATACATCCTTGAGTTCCTCGATGATCATTCCGCCAGAGCCACGCTTCGGAATGACCCCAAGGCACGCCAGGCCGAGCTTGGTCCGCACGTCTTCGCGGGTCTTGATCTTGTCATTGATGAATTCGAGTATCAGTGCGAGCGCCAGGCCGGCGAACAGGCCGAGCGCAAAGCCGATCATCAGATTCTTGATCAGATTGGGCTTGAACGGGCCGCCGGGAACCTCGGCGCGATCGACGATCGATACGGGCGACGTGCCGACACCCCCGGCCACGCCGACCTGTTTGTAGCGCTGCAACAGGGCATCGTAGAGCCCGCGGTTGGTATCCACGTCGCGTTGCAGGATATTGTACTGGATGCTCCGACCGCGCAGGTCGAGCACCGAGCCACGCAATTGATTGACCCGCGCGCGAAGCGCGTTTTCGGCGGCGGCGGCACCGCGATATTCGGCTAGCAGACTGCTCGATTTGCCGCCTGCGGCACGGGATTGCTCGGCGCTGATCTGGCGATTGATCTCTTCAATCCGCGATCGCAGCGCGACCATTTCGGGATGATCCGGCTTCAACAGGGTCAGTTTGTCTTGGTAATCGGCTTCCAATGTAGCCCGTACCCCGCGCATCCCGGAGGTGCTCGCATTGGCCTCCGACGACCCGGCCAGATTGGCCTGGCGATACGCTCCCTCCGCCATCACCCTTCTGGCAGTAGCC
This sequence comes from Pseudomonadota bacterium, assembly GCA_040385545.1. Lineage (GTDB taxonomy): Bacteria > Pseudomonadota > Alphaproteobacteria > Sphingomonadales > Sphingomonadaceae > Sphingomicrobium. Next base: position 7,506 of record JAZKHF010000239.1, on the reverse strand, counting down.
TCGGCCAATGCCGAGTTGAGCGCGACCAGCGATCCGCCCTGCAGCGACGTCGCGTCGGTGGTCGTCGATCCGGCTTCGCCCGAGCCGGTGTTGATGATGCCTTGCGACTGGGCATAGGCAACCAGTTGCCGTTCCGATTTTTCGAGCTCGCCGCGCGACTTGTTGATCTGCTGGAGCAGGAAGTTGCGGGCGTAGTTCGAGGCGTCGAACCGACGTTGCAGGCTGCTGTTGATGAAGCCGTCGGCAATGCCATTGGCGACCCGGGCGGCCAGTTCGGGCGATGTCGACACATAGGAATAGCGGATCAGCTGACCGTCTTCGGGCATGTCGGCAGACAGGCCGCCGGCGACCATTCCGGTGGCAACGCGCAAGCGGCTGGCCGGCGTCCCTCCCGCGCCAACGATCGCCGGGTCGGACGCGAGGTTGAGTTCCTGCGCCACCCGTTCGGCGAGAGTGCGACTCTTCAGCAAGCCGACCTGTGTTGCAATGAAGTCCCAGCTATTGACCGCGGGCCCTTCGCCGCCATCTTCCGGGTTGAGGATTTCAACCTTCGGCGCATTGACCTCCAGCGTCACATCGGCGCGATACATTTTCGGTGTGATGAGGGTGATGATCAGGCCGCCCAGCAAGCCGACCACCAATGCCGCGAGGATCAGCTTGCGATGCTCTTTGACGATCCGCAATAGCGACTGAAGGTCAAGCCCGCCGCCCGAGGGAGTGCGATCTTCCAAATGCAGGCCATGACCGCGCACCGGCCCGAAGGGTTCGGGCAGCGATTGACGATCGCCCGGATGGATGATTTCATTTCCCACGAAACATAACTTTCATTCGCATTGAAAGAGGACTCAAGCGGCAGCGCGTCAGAAGGGTCGGAACACCTGCAGTATGCCCATCGAATCCAGCACTCGCTTCTGAAGCGCCTTGATCGACGACCCGTCGACGATGATGATGTCGCCCGCGAACACCGCGGGATCGGGTGCTTCGCCGCGACGGATCGCGGTAAGGTCGAACGCCGCCGACTGGCGCTGGCCGCCAATCTGGCGGAAAATGGCCACGCGCCTGGGATTAGCATCCTGGGTCGGGCCGCCGGCTTGAGCCACTGCCTGAAGCAGGGTGGTGGGACCATTGACGCCAAAAGTCCCGACCTTGGCCACCGCGCCATCGACCGTCACATTGCGTCGCGTCGAGGATTTGACCCCCACGCTGATGTCCGGATTTTGCAGATATTTCTCGCCCAGCTTCGCGGTCAATCTTTGGTCGAGCTCGGCGGTCGTGAGGTCCACGGCCTGGACGCTGCCGATCAACGGCAAGGCAACCTGTCCGGTCAGATCGACTTCGTAATCGCCGGACAAATCGGGCAATTTGAAGACCTTGATCGACAAGGTGTCGAGCGGCGCGATCCGGTATCCCTGCTCTAGCGGAACCACCGTCGGCGCGTCCGGCGCGCCGAATGTCTTGACGTCGTAAGGGATCGGCCCGCCGCGCCTGTCCGCACATCCGGCGACCGCCATCATGGCCAAGCCGGCAAACAGTCCGAGAGGCGGCATCAACCTTGAAGTCACGAAAAAGCTCCTGCTATCGGACTTTAGCCTATCCGAAATGGCGACTTAGCAACCAAGTTCCTGTCTGGCTACGGCACGGTTTTTCCGGGGCGGCTATTTGGCCAGCCCGCTCGGTCCGGTCGACTGCAGGAGCCCACGGTCGGCACCCTCCAGAACCAGCGCCGTCAGTACGCCATATTTATACGCGCCGGTGTCTATCCCGATGCGCCCGGGGCGCTCGTCCACCTGCTGCGTGATGGTGTGCCCGTGAACCACCATTAGGTCATGCCGCGACGGATGCTCAAGAAAGGGCTCGCGGATCCATCGAAGATCGATCTGCGCCTGCTCCGCCAAAGCGATACCCGGACGGATGCCCGCATGGACAAACAGATAGTCTCCGGCACGCAGCGTATCGGAAAAGCTTGCGAGGAAGGCCTGATGTTCGGGCGGAATGGCTGAACGCAATGCTTCGACCGCGGCATGCTCGGGCATGACGGCGAGTCTCGACGCGCTGAGGCCATAGCTGCGGGCGCATTGCGCGCCGCCGAAGCGAAGCCAGTCGGCCACCAAGTCGCCATTCCCATCCAGGATCCGGAGCAAAACCTCTTCATGATTGCCGGTCAGAAATTCCACGCGAAGGCCCATGGGACGATAGGTGCGGAGCCGCTCCACCACCGCCCGTGATTCCTCGCCGCGATCGATCAGGTCGCCCAGGAATACGATCGTCGCCTCGCGCACCGGATGCTCGGTAACGTCGCGTTCGATCTTCTCCAGAATATCTACGAGCAGGTCATCTCGCCCGTGCACGTCGCCGATCGCATAGACCCGCTGTCCATCCGGGATCGTCGGCGGCGGCTGCCATATTGCAGGCGCTTTTTGCCAGAAAGAAAGCATCGGGCCCTAATTCCTCACCCGGACTCGATCGGCTTCGGCAAGATAGAAATCCGCGACCAGTTGCTGGTCGAATTGAGCCGCCACCTTGCGGCGCCCGGCCGCCCCCATCGCGCTTCGCTCGGCGGGCGACAGTGATATGAACCGCTCCATCGCCGATGCCAGCGACGCGGCGGACCTGGCTTCACATAGAAATCCCGTGACCTGATGATCGACGACTTCGCGGCAGCCGGGCACATCGCTGGCGATCAGCGGCCGGGCCATCGCCGCCGCCTCAAGCAGGCTGCGTGACAGGCCTTCGCGATAGGACGGCAGGACTACACAGTCCGCCACCGCGATATCGGGTCTTACATCCTCTCGCACGCCCAATAGCTCCACTAATCCATCGGCCCTCCAACGCTCGAGAGTGTCGCACGGCACCGCGCTCGGATTGTCACCGCCATCGCCGCCAAGCAACTGGAACCGCGTCTGGGGATGCCTCGCGCGCACAACCCGTGCCGCTTCGACAAACTCCCCGATGCCCTTGTCGAGCAGCAACCGGGCGATGAGCAGAAAGCGGATGTCGTCGTGTGCTTCGGTTGGCGCGGCGACGAAATGGGCAAGATCGATGCCAGACCCGGCCACCAGTCGTGCTTTCCCCGAACGGACGATCCCGCGATGAATGAACAGCTCGCGATCCGCTTCGTTCTGGAAGACGATCGCCTGAGCCCTTGCAAGGGCGGACCGGTAGAGGCGGAGAAGCAACCAACCGAGCCCCCCGCCCTTCAGAAAGGCCGAACCCAATCCGCTGATCGTTGCGACCACCGGGACACCCAGCATCCGCGCTGCCAGCGACCCGTAGATATTGGGCTTGGCAGTAAAACCGAAAAACAGGTCGGCACGTTCGGCACGTATGGCCGAGATGTATTCCAGCAACAGTCGCAAATCTTCGAATGGAGAAGTGCCGGTGGAGCGCATCCGTATCGGTCGAAATGTCGCTCCCAGCGCGGTCAAGCGCGCTTCCTGCCCGTCCCGCGGGGCGATCGCGACCACGTCATGTCCCGTCGCGACGAGCGCCTCGATTACCGGTTTTCGAAAGTTGGCGAGATTCCACGCACTGTTTGATGAGACGATGATTTTCTTTCTTTTTCCATCAGTTATATGATTATTGTATGAGTTTTTCAGAGCGTTTCGAACGAAGCGGTTGTGCAGGGTCATAATAGCTCCATTCCGCCCCGGGTCGATCGTTGCAAGCCTGCCGTCACATTTTTGCCGGAAAGTGTTAACCGGACTGGAAACTATCGCCGCCAGAAGGCGCTTGAAATCTTGTCGTGGGCCTTAACATGCGGAATGCTTTCCTCTATGCGTTCACGACTGAATTGGGAGTTTGACGATGCTCGGTGGCGTGTCCGGTAAAATGACTGCGGTTGGCGTGGCGCTTGCGCTCATGTCCAGCCCCGCGCTCACTTCGGCTTCGGCTTCGGCTTCGGCTTCGGCCTCGGCCTCGGCCGCGGCGGTGCCGGCTCGCACGTTCAGTCCGATGGTTGCACTCAGCATCTTTGGATCGCAGGCGTCGCTAACGGCAATGTGTGGATCTTCCGCGGCGACGACCGTAGCTAGCACAGCGGTGACGGTGCAAACTGCTGACGGCAGAGGATGCGTTCTTCCGATTGTAGATTCACCCCCAGCCACCGATCTGCCGCCGGAAGCGGTGGTGACCCCGGCTGCTCAATCGGAGTTCTTCCCCATTTTTGGTCCAGTTTTAGCAGCTCTCGCCGCGATCTCGGCTAGTGCAGCCGGCGCTGTAGGGGCCTTTGATACTTCAGAGCCAATCAGCGTTAATTGAGGACTGATTAGTCTGCGGCGTGCAAAAGTGATCGCTGCAGTTCCGAGCTTGGTACAGCAATGCTGGCTTCTTCGAGAGAGAAGGGCCGGACCCCAGAGAAACGAACTCCAGCACTGTGCATGGCGACGACTTGGTTCGTCCGTGCGTCAATAATGGGGCTCCCCGAACTTCCTCTGTCAGTAGCACAGTCATGAAGAAACTGTCGGCCTAGCGTTGCGCGTATCCTGCAACTCGGGTCGATTGTTTTCCGCGAACGTGGCCGATCACTAGGAAAGCCTACGAGTTGCAGCTCTGTATTTATCCGAGGTTTGTCCACTGACAATGTCAGAAATCCGAGCTCTCGGCCGAGACATTCATTCAAACGAATTAATGCCCAGTCCTTGAACCTGGCCTGCCCCTTCTCGGATCCCTTAAGGCGTTCCTTAAAACCGCCCTCGGCAACTACAATACCTTTGCTAGTAACTATTCTGGATGGTGTTAGTGCTCGGAAATCCACCACTTGACCTTTGGCTTGATTGGCCCTCACGGCGTGTCGGACAGTAAGAACATGGCAATTGCTTACCAAAAATCCGGTTGAATATCCTCTAACGACATTACCGCTCAAGACGATCCCCACGGGAAAGTACTTCACCTCAGGCGCGGCAATAACATGTCGATCGTCAACATCAAAAACCGAAGAGCTAGCAGCAGTAGTCGCCATGCAAGTAGAAAATAGTGTCAACAAACAACATTGTGAAAGGCGCAATTTCGTCTACCTGATTGTGGTAGAGCGAGCATGCCTTGGACTTCATTCTTAAGCGATTACAACAGCATCCATTATGGATGCGCCGTTTCGGACCAATATTCCGCGCCTGAATGAAGATCGATTACGTATTCGTCATGACGCGCAACGATCGCGTGGGCAATGAACGTTAAGTTACATGCTTCTGTCGCGTGGTTTAGTTGCCTAGTGACCGAGAGGTCCAATGTGCTCGGGCGCGCGTCGCCACTGGGGTGATTATGAGCCAAGAAGAGTCCACGTGCTCTTACCGCGTAAGCAATCGCAATTATCAACCGGAAATCGACTGTGGAGCCGGATTCAGTTCCGATAGAAACTATCTTTTGCTTTAAGACTTTCAAAGCATCGTCAACAAAGATCGCTAAAACTCGCTCACGCGCCTCATCCCGAATATCCTGGGCGCATTTTATCAAGTCTCTGCGATCTCTAATGTAAACGGGAGGGCGGGCGCCTCCTGTGGATTCCTGTTCAAAGAAAAACGAGGAACCATGCGCTTCCCCTCGCGCATGGTCAGACTTCAACTTCGGGAGCAATTTGATTCACCTAATAACAAGGCGATCCGGCTCGGGAGAGGTAGGGCTAATTGATTGAAATGTCAAACAATTTGGCTAACCGCGCTCCTGCATCACTTCCTTGACCGGCGGGGCGTTGGTGCCATTGGGCAGCCAGTTCGACACCGCCGAGCAATTGCTGGTCAGCGTGACCCGTTGTCCGGCCTGAAATGCCTGCTGATAGGGCCAGCATTCCGACGCACCGCCGCTGTTGAGGCACAGATTATTGTTGGCCGCGGTCCAGCTGGCATTGACCACCCGGCCTTGCGGACTGACGATACGCGCCGCGCCGCCGGCATCGAAGTAGACCGTATTGGCGACGCCGTTGGTCTCGACCACCACCGACTGGCCGACGATCTCGGTTCCCGGCACCCATTCCTGGGCGAGCCCGGCGGCGGGCAAGGCGACGAACGCCGCAATCACTAGCTTACTGGCATTCAAGCGCTTGGACATTCGAGCCTCCGTCAATCACGTCATCCGACGTATCACCAAAACCGTGCAGAAATAACCCATTTCGACGGATTATGTTGCGCTCGATGCGGATGGTGTCCGATTTATCACTTAGACGGGGCTTTGCAGGGCGAAGCGCGGGATTTCGACGTCGAAGGTCGAACCATCCTCATCGATCATGCGATAGGTCCCGTGCATCGTTCCGCTGGCGGTATCGAGCGGACAGCCCGAGACATAATCGAAGCTGTCGCCGGGCGCGATCAGTGGCGTCTCGCCGACCACTCCCTCCCCCCGCACTTCCTGCTCAATGCCGCGTGCATCGCGGATTTTCCAGTGGCGGGCGAGCAATTGTACGGGTCGCTCGCCGTCATTCTCGATGCGGATATGGTAGGACCAGAACCAGCGCCCCGCCTGCGGCGCGCTCTGCTCGGGCAGATAGGACACCGCCACCCGCACGTGAATCCCGCGCGTGGTCGCGACATGCGCGAACAGTTTGGACATGGTGTCGGCAAAACTCATGGAGCGACGCTAGGCCAGTCCGGCCGCGCGGTGCAAGCGGTCGACCAGCCGGTGCCGCGCTTCAGCCACCGGGGTCGACCTGTCGGTGATCACATCGCGCAACAGAAAATGGCCGGTCAGTGCCAGCCCGTCGACAATCTCCGCCCAGCTCGCCGCCCCCCCCTCGCGCACGAATTTCGGCAGCGGCAGCAATTTGCCGAGATAGGGCTTGGCCTCATTGGCACTCACCGCGCGCCCCGATCGCGGGCTGACCGCAATGAGGTTCTCCGCCTCGCCGCTCACCGCACACCGCTCCAGATCGAGCCCGAAGCCCAACTCGGCCAGCAACAGCAATTCGTAGCGCACCAGCGCTGCCCCCCACCCGCTCGCCGCCGGCGCTGCCTCGATCGCGCCAAGCAGGCCGTCGAGCGCCTCATACAATCGCGGATACGGCTGGCCCTCGGGCAAAGCGGTGGCGGTCAGCGCCACTGCCCAGTCGATCGCCGCAGCCGGCAGCGGCTCGGCCAGCAATGGCCCGCGGCTGTGCAGCAGTTCCACCGTCGCCTGCGGCAATTGCCCCTCGGTCCGAGCCGACAGCGCCGCCTCGACCTGGTTGCCCGCCATCAGCACCGGCCGCATCCGCCGGCCGCGCGCGCCCCGCACATAGGCCGCCTGCAGCCCATGCTCGGGCGTCATCATCCGCACCACCGCCCCATGCTCGCCATGCGGGCGGAGCGACAGGATGATGGCGGGGGTGGTGAACCGCACTAGCTAGCTCCTCCCCACGGACTTCCGTGGGGAGGTGGCAGGCGAAGCCTGACGGAGGGGTTCTTTGGCGCGGACGAAGAACCCCTCCGACCGCTTCGCGGCCACCTCCCCGCGCAAAAGCGCAGGGAGGAGCTTGCCCCCTTCACCCCCGCGGATGGAAATAATCATAGATCTGCGCCGCCATCGCCTTCGAAATCCCCGGCG
>JAZKHF010000238.1:0-6867 GCA_040385545.1 Pseudomonadota bacterium | reverse complement strand
GTCAACGGCCCTGGTCGGCTTTTTCGTCATCTTCGCCGACATGGGTCAATGTCCCCTCCTCGAACAGGAAGCCGGCGATGTCGGGCGTGCCCGCGGCCGCGAACACCGTCTTGAGGATGATCAGCAGCGGAACCGCAAGCAAGGCGCCGGTCGTGCCCCACACCCACGCCCAGAAGCTCAGGGCGACCAGGATCAGCAGCGGGTTCACCTCGATCTTCTTGCCGACGATCATCGGCGTGATGGCATTGGCCTCGACCGTGTGCATGGCAAGGAAGATGGCGGGGGGCAGAAGCGCCGACCAGACATCCGGAAAACTCATCAGGCCGCCGATGAACAGCAGCAGCGCCGCCGCCACGGGGCCGAGATAGGGAATAAAATTGAGTACCGCGACAATGCCGCCCCACATCAGTGGCGACGGCATGCCCAGCATCCACAGGATCAGCGCCGTCAGCGTGCCCAGCGTGACGTTGATGACGGTGATGGTGCCGATGTAGGTCGAAGTCGCTTCGACCACTTCCTGGATCACGCGCGCGGTGGTCATCGCGCCTTCGAAGCTGCCGCGGCTCTTGATCGTCCGGCGGCGCATGCTGGTCCAGCCCGACAGGAAGAAATAGATCACCAGCAAGGCGAAGAACAATTGAATCGCGGCGTGCGGAGCCGAGGCGGTGATCAGCCCGAGCATCGAATTTGGGGTGGCGATGCGCACTTCGGAGCCGCGGCCGTCGGTCGAGGCCGCGATCTGCGAAACGGTCTTGTCGATGAATTTTTCGAGATTGTTGTAGAGATCGAGCAATGGCGCCAGCGTGACCCGCACCCGGTCGATCCGCTCGGGAACCATTGCCACCCAGTCGATCGCGGGAAGCACGATCGAGGCAATCGCAAACGCTGTGGCGGCGAGGAAAATGATCACGCAAAGGCCCGCCGCGATACGCGGCCCGACGCCGCGACGCTCGAACCATTCCAGCAACGGCACCAGGGCGATCGCCACAACCAACGCGGCGGTCACCGGCAGGAAAAATTCGGCCCCCGCGCGGAGGGCAAAGGGGAGCGCGATAACCAGCCCGATGCCGCCCAGCAGGTTGAGCGAGGCAAGTAGCCGAACGCGCTTCGCCTCAAGCGTTTCAGCCTCGCTGACGGCCGGGACGGCGGCTTGGGTGCGGGTCTTGCGGGGGACGGCCATGTCGCCTGCTTATCCGGCGATTCGCAGTTCATCCAGTCGTTTCATCGGCGATTCGCCGATCGATCTTCAAAAGCGATTGACACTTTTGCCGATGTTGCGTCGTTATGACCGCCAATGAGTGGATTGGCGTTTCTAGACGGTGGCGGCGAAATGGGCGCGCGGATGCGCGCTCACGACTGGTCGACGTCCCCGCTCGGCCTCCCCTCGGACTGGCCGCAGTCGCTGCGCTCGGTGGTCGGTCTGATGCTTGGATCAGATTTCCCGATGTTCGTTGCCTGGGGCGGCAATCTCGGCTTCCTGTATAACGATAGCTACGCCAAGTTGCTGCATGCCAAGCACCCCGGCGCGCTTGGAATGCAATTTCACGACGTCTGGCCGGAAATCTGGGCGGACATTACCCCGCTGATCGATTCCGCGCTCGCGGGTAAAGCCACCTACGTCGAGGATTTTCCCTTAACGACCAACCGCAAGGGCTCGGACGAGCAGGCCTGGTTCACCTTCTCCTATTCGCCAGTGCGGGACGAAAGCGGGTCGATCGCAGGCATGTTCTGCGCCGTGACCGAAACCACTCAGAAAATCCTCACCGACCGTAGTCTCCGTGACAGCGAGTATCGGCTGCAATCGATGGCCGATGCCCTGCCCGCGCTGGTCGCGTTCGTCGATCAGGACCACCGCTACCAATTCTGCAATCGCGCCTATGAAGAATGGTTCGGGCGCAGCACCGACGAAATCGTCGGCCATCATGTTCGCGAGCTGGTCGGTGACGATGCCTATCAAAGGGTCCTGCCCTTCATTGAACGCGCGCTTGGGGGCGAATCGTTCAGCTTCGAGACGATGCTCCCCTACCGCCTTGGCGGCAGCCGATACGTCCATGTCGAATATCTGGCACAAAAAGGCGCCGATGAATCGGTCGAAGGCTATTATGCTCTGGTTACCGACATCACCGAGCAGCAGAAGGCAGCCGACGCCCTGCGCGAAAGTGAGGCCTATCTGCGTGCCGTCTTCGCGCAATTGTCGGAAGGGGTGATCATCGCCGATACGAACGGCAAGCTGGCGCTGGTCAACCGCGCGGCGGAGACAATCCACGGTGTTGCCAGCCTGGACGTCACGCCCGACGATTATAGCGATGTTTATCATCTATTCACTGAGGATGGCCGTCCTTATCCGTCGGCCGATCTGCCGCTGGCACGGGCGGTGACCTTGGGCGAGACGATCGATGATTCTCGCTGGCGGATTCGCCGACCCGATGGCACAGAGGTATTGGCGATCGGGTCCGCTCGGCCGATCCGCGACGATGGCGGAACCCAGATCGCGTCGGTCCTGACTCTGCGCGACGATACACCGCGGTCGCGGGCCGAACTCGCCCTGCGCGAGAGCGAGGCGCGGTTCCGCAATCTGGCCGACCAGTCGCCGATGATGGTGTGGGTCACCGAGCCCGACGGCTTCTGCAACTTCCTTTCCAAGAGCTGGTACGAATTTACCGGACAGCGCAAAGAAGAAGCGCTCGGTTACGGCTGGCTCGATGCGGTCCACCCTGACGATCGCGAAATGTCGAGCAAGGCATTCGTCGAGTCCAACGCCGCGCAAACCAGTTTCAAGATTGAATATCGCCTGCGCGGCGCCGACGGTAACTATCGCTGGGCGATCGACGCCGCGACGCCCTTGTTCGGCCCCGACGGCGACTATCTCGGCTATGTCGGGTCGGTGGTCGACATCGACGAGCAAAAGAAGCTCGAGCAATCACTCGCCGAGCGCGTTGCCGAGGAGGTCGAGCGACGCAGCCAGGCCGAGCAGGCACTGATTCAGTCGCAAAAGATCGAAACCCTCGGCCAGCTGACCGGCGGCGTGGCGCACGATTTCAACAATTTGCTGACCCCGATCGTCGGCGCGCTCGATGTCGCGCAGAAATCGCTCGCCGACGATCCCCGCGCGCATCGCCTGGTGTCTGGCGCGATCCAGGCCGCCGACCGCGCGCGAATACTGGTCCAGCGCCTGCTCGCTTTCTCGCGCCGCCAGCATCTCCAGCCCCGGGCGGTCGATATCGCCGGGCTGGTCAACGGTGTGTCCGACCTGATTCATCGCTCGATCGGGCCGCAAATCACGCTCAGGGTTGATATCGATCCCGACCTGCCGCCCGCCAGGGTCGATCCCAACCAGCTCGAGCTGGCGCTGATAAACTTGTCGGTCAATGCCCGCGACGCCATGCCCGACGGCGGTATGCTGACCATCACTGCGCGCGCCGAGGATTTGGCGGATCATGACCGGCTGGGCGACGGACAGTTCGTCTGCATCGCGGTGGCCGACACTGGCACGGGCATGACGCAGGCGGTCATCGATCGCGCGATCGAGCCGTTCTTCACCACCAAGGATATTGGCCAGGGCACCGGCCTTGGCCTGTCATCGGTCCAGGGGCTGGCGCTCCAGTCAGGCGGCGAATTACACCTGCAGAGCAAGGTCGGCCACGGGACCACTGCCACCCTGTGGCTGCCGGTATCCGACCAGCAGCCAGCGCGCGCCGACCAAGTGCCAGCCGCCGCAACGACAGCGCGTCCTGCCAACCTCACCGCTTTGCTAGTTGACGACGAGCCTCTCGTTCGCGCCGGGATCGCGGCGATGCTCGACGATCTCGGCTATGGTGTGATCGAAGCCGCTTCAGCGGCCGAGGCGACGGTGCTGGCCGACAGCGGGATCAGCTTCGACCTGATGATCACCGACCATGCCATGCCCGGGCGCACCGGTACCGAATTGGCGCACGACATGCGATTGCGCCGTCCCGACCTGCCGGTGCTGCTGGTCACGGGCTATGCCAAAGTCGCGGAAGATGGCAGCAGCGGGCTCGACCGGTTGCCCAAGCCGTTTCGCCAGGAAGATCTGGCCGAACGGCTTGAGCGCCTGCTCGCCGGCACCGCCTGAACGTTCGGGAAGAGGCAAAACCTTAAGCGCGGTCTGCGGGACAATCGCCAAGGGCTTGAGCCGAGCGCGTTCGAATTCGGGATGCGAGCCCTTTCATCGTCACCATTGCCTGAAGTTCGTCGCGATCGGCATTACCGAAATTGACGATCTCCACGAGCCGTTCAAAACCGAAGCCAGGATTGGGGCGATCGACCAGCACGACCGCATCGCCGGCCGTGATGACCCCTTCCTTTATCACGCGATAATACGAGCCGGCGCGACCGGTACGGATCATCGCCTTGGGCAGCAGCTTGTCATCGAAGTGCAGGGCCAGTTTGAAGCATGGCTGGCGCGGCTGGCAGACCTGCAATCGGGCGGTCCCGATGGCGTGGACATCGCCGACGCAAAGATCGGCCTCGGTCCAACCGAGGATCGTCAGATTCTCACCCAGCCCACCAGCGACGAACTTTTCGGCGTGCCCGGGCAGATCGCCTTCCCAGGCCGCATAATGGATTGCGGGATAGGCATAGACGGCCTTTTCGGGTCCGCCATGGACCGTCAGATCCGCCTGCTCGTCGCCGGCAAGGCCGAGGAAGGTCACCCCGACCGGACCATCGACCCGCGATTTCACGAACCCGCTGGGCACCTGTTCCGGACCGAGCGGGGCGATCCGGCCGATGTGGATGGAGGAAAGGGTGGCAGCCGTATCCGTGATTGCCAGGCCTTTCGCGCTGGTGCCCCCGGTCCGACTCGAACGGACACTCCTTGCAGAACTCGATTTTGAGTCGAGCGCGTCTACCATTCCGCCACGGGGGCCCGGGGCAAGCGCCGCTGCTAGCCGAAAGTGCGGCGGCTCGGCAAGTCGCCCGTCACCATCAATTGCGCGGCGCGTGATGACGATAGCTGAGCGCTTCGGCGACATGGATTCGCCCCACCCCCTCACTCCCCGCCAGATCGGCAATCGTTCGCGAAACGCGCAGCACTCGGTGAAAGCCGCGCGCGCTGAGCCGCATCGCCGCCGCCGCATCGGCCAGCAATTTGCGGCCCGGATCGTTGGGCGTCGCAACCGCGTCCAGCAACTCACCGTCCGCCTCCGCATTGGTGCGCACCTTGTGAGCGGCGTAGCGCGCTGATTGCACCGACCGCGCCGCCGCCACCCGCATTGCCACCTGCGCGCTGCCCTCCGCCGGGGGCGGGAGGGTCAGATCGGCGGCGCTGACGCTGGCGACCTCGACATGCAGGTCGATGCGGTCGAGCAACGGCCCAGACACCTTGGCTTGGTAATCGGCGGCACAGCGCGGCGCACGGCTGCACGCCAGCGCCGGATCGGCGAGATGGCCGCAGCGGCACGGGTTCATCGCCGCGATCAGTTGCACCCGGGCGGGGAAGGTCACGTGCGTATTGGCCCGCGCGACACTGACCTGCCCGGTTTCGAGCGGTTGGCGAAGCGAATCGAGCACGGCGCGCTGGAACTCGGGCAATTCGTCGAGAAACAGCACGCCAAGATGGGCGAGACTGATCTCGCCCGGGCGTACTTTGAGGCCGCCGCCGACGAGTGCCGGCATCGACGCGGAATGATGCGGGCTGCGGAACGGCCGCCGACGCACCATTCTTCCGCCGTAAAGCTCGCCCGCGACCGACGCAACCATCGATACTTCAAGCGCTTCTGCCGGCTCCAGTGGTGGCAAGATGCCCGGCAGGCACGCGGCGAGCAGCGACTTGCCCGCGCCGGGCGGCCCGCTCATCAGCAAATTATGTCCGCCCGCCGCGGCGATCTCGAGCGCGCGCTTGGCAACCTCCTGCCCTTTGACCTGGAGCAAATCCGGGCCACCGACCGAAGGTTCGACTTCACCCGGAAGCGGCGGCGACAAGAGACGCGTTCCCTTGAGATGCGCGATCAACGCCAGCAGGTCCGGCGCGGCCAGCACCTCGACGTCGCCCGCCCAGGCCGCTTCCGACCCCTGCGCTTCGGGGCAGATCAGCCCCTTGGCCTGACCGGAAGCATGCAGCGCGGCAAGCAGGACACCTGGCGAGGACGCAATTCGCCCGTCGAGTCCAAGCTCGCCGACCGCGACATAATGCGAAAGCATTTCCTTATCGACGGCACCGATCGCGGCCAACAGGCCAAGCGCAATCGGAAGGTCGAAGTGCGATCCTTCCTTGGGAAGATCGGCGGGCGACAGGTTGACCGTGATGACCTTGGGCGGGAGCGCAAGGCCGATCGCGGACAAGGCGCCGCGAACCCGCTCGCGACTTTCGGCGACCGCCTTGTCGGCCAGCCCGACAATTACGAATCGCGGAACTCCGGACGACAATTGCACCTGCACTTCGACGGCGCGCGCCTCGAGCCCCAGATAAGCAACAGTGGAAACCAGCGCGACCATTAGCGTCGCCCCCCGCGGGTAGCGGTGGCAGGCAACGCAACTCGATACTCAGGCAAACATCCCCCTAGCTCGGCGAACCGATGCTAGCGGCAGATAAGCGCAACGGGAAGCACTTGCCGAAATCGCTCGCACCGCCCACATCCCAAACCATGATCGACCGCGCCACATGGAAACGCTGGCTGACCCATCCGGCGGTCGACTGGACTATATTCGTCCTCGGCGTGATCCTGATCCTGCTGGCGCCGGTCGTCGGCGTCTTGCCCGGTCCGGGTGGCGTTTTCGTCCTCGCCCTTGGCCTGGCAATGGTCCTTCGCACCAGTCGCTGGGCGCGACGCCGCTATGTCGAGTTCAAGCGTTGGCAGCCCAAGGCCGGGCGCTGGACCGACTGGGGCATGCGCCGCAAGAGCGCGC
>JAZKHF010000237.1:0-1519 GCA_040385545.1 Pseudomonadota bacterium | reverse complement strand
TATTTTTCTCATGCTACTAGCGTATGCCGGCCGCCTAATGTCCGCAATGGGTCGAAAGCGGACCGGCCGCTAATGACGATCATGGGTCCTAAGCGGACGTCTGCACTGGCGCTACGCCGGCGGCTTCGCCCCCGCCTTCACCCATCGATCCACCAGGCGCTGATATTCATCCGTCCGCGTGCGCGGCAGGCCGCCCGTATCGATCCACGCTTCGTGCACTGACTCCGCGCCGAAATGGCTGTTTGGCGCGAACCGCGACGGATCGTCGAACGCGGCGACGGTGAGGTCCATCTTGTCGGTGTCCTCGTCGTAGCGGAAGCCGAGCGAGGTGCCGCAGGCCGCGCAATAGGGCCGCTGGGCGATGGGGGAGCTTCGGTACCAGTCGGGCTCAACGCCCCAGCGAACCGCGGCCTGTGGCACATTCTTCATCGCCAGCGACACATTGCCGCTCGCCCGCTGGCACATCCGGCAATGGCACAGATAGGCCTCGTCGCTGTCGATCTCCGCCTCGAACCGGATCCGCCCACAGGCGCAGCCGCCGGTCATTTTCTCGCTCATGGCCTTCGCCCCAGCTTACAGCGGTGAGCCCGCGGGCGGGGCGGACATATGTTCGTGGGCGATTTTGAAGCTGCCGTCCGGCTGGCGCTGGTAGACGTGGGTGAAGCGCGCGCGGACCGGCTGGCGCGCCCGCCCGAGCTGGATGGTGAACCGGTTGACGCCCGAATTGACGAAAGTGTCGGCGTCGAGGATCTGGATCGCGCCATTATCGACCGTGAAATCGCGCGGCTGGGTAGCGGCGAACCCTTGCGTAATCCTGGTCTGCAACTGGCGGTCGGCAATGGGCGCTAGCAGCCCCATGTCGAACATCACCGCGCCGTCGGCATAGGTGGCCATGATTGCGGCCGGATCGCCCGAGCTATAGCTCTTCTGCGTTGCCCCGACGATCGTTTCGGCCTGCTTTTGCGTGACCGGATCGAGTTTCGCCTCCTCGGCGGCCTGCTGCTGGCAGGCGGCGAGCGCAGCCAAGCCAAGGATCGGGACGAGATTTCGCATCGGTCTGCTCCTGAGGTTCGGCGGACAGACTAAACACCACCCACCTCAGTGCAACCGATTACGCCGCTTTCTGCAAATGCCGCCGACCGAGCAGCTCGGCGATTTGCACCGCATTGAGCGCCGCGCCCTTGCGGAGGTTGTCGCTGACGACCCAGATGGAGAGGCCGTTATCGACCGTCGGATCCTCGCGCACGCGGCTGACGAAGGTGGCATATTCGCCGACGCATTCGACCGGGGTGACGTAGCCGCCGTCCTCGCGCTTATCGACCAGCATGATGCCGGGGGATTCGCGCAGGATCGACTGCGCCTGCTTGGCCGAAATCTCGTCCTCGAACTCGATGTTGATCGCTTCCGAATGGCCGACGAACACCGGCACGCGGACGCAGGTCGCGCTGACCTTGATCTTCGATCCGAGGATCTTCTTGGTCTCGACCACCATCTTCCATTCCTCCTTGGTCGATCCGTC
>JAZKHF010000236.1:0-33996 GCA_040385545.1 Pseudomonadota bacterium | reverse complement strand
GGCAAGGGCGGCCGGTCGCATTCGCTGGACGAATGGATCGACGTCGAAAAGGAAGTCAGCTTGAAGGGCATGGCCGTCGGGCTCGGCATCCTCCTGGCGACGGCGGGTATCCAGTGAACCGCCGGTCGGCGCGGATCGCCGCGCTGCTGCTCGCCGTCGGCGGGGCGTCGCTCCTGCCCTCCGTGCCCGCTGCCGCCCAGGAAGTGCTGACTACTACCCCCGTGCCGATCACGCCCATCGCCGGCGGCTTCACCCTCGCCGCGGTTGGCGACCTCATCTACCTCAGGCCGATGGCCGCCACGCTCGAGGCGCGAAGCCCCGACATGCTGCGCCTGCTGCGCGGCGCCGACGTGACGTTCGGCAATTTCGAAACGACGGTGCTCGATCTGGCCAACACCAAGGCCGTGGCGCAGGCCGAATCCGGCGGCACGTGGATGGTCGCCGACCCGCGTGTGCCAAAGGATGTCGCGAAGCTTGGCTTCGACGTCCTCAGCCACGCCAATAATCATTCCACCGACTGGGGCGTCGAAGGCATGGCCGAAACCGGTGTTCGCCTGACCGACGCGGACCTCGTGTGGTCGGGCACCGGCCCGACCATGACCTCGGCGCGCGCACCTCGCTATCTCGACGTCGCCAAGGGGCGGGTCGCGATCGTGTCGGCCACGACCACCTTCACCCCGATGTCGCGCGCCAGCGACGCGGTCGGCGAGGTTGCCGGACGGCCGGGCGCCAACGTCATCCGGTCGGTGCGCACGACGCTGGTTACGGCGGACCAGCTCAAGGTGCTCGAACAGATTGCCGCCAAGTCTCCCCTGCGCAGCGATGGCCGGTCGGGCGAGGCGGTGACCCTGCTCGGCGATCGCTTCGCCGCCGGAGAGGCAAAGGGCGCCCACCTCGATTTCCGCTATCGCATGAACGACGGCGACTTGGCGGCGAACATGCGCGCCATCCGCCAGGCCCGGCAGAATGGCAATTTCGTTATCTACTCGGTGCACAATCATGAGCCCGGAAACGACTTCCAGGAGCCCGCCGACTTCGCGATCGAGCTTGCGCGGAAAGCGATCGACGCGGGCGCCGACGCGTACATGGGCCATGGCCCGCACCAGCTTCGCGGGATCGAGATCTACAAGGGAAAGCCGATTTTTTATTCGCTCGGCAACTTCGCGATGATGAACAACTCGCTCGATGCCGTGCCCGCCGACATGTACGACCAATATGGCATCGCCCCGGGCAGCGCGACGGTCCCCGAGATCCTCCAGGCGCGCAACAAGCGCTCGTTCGGCAATGCGGTCCTCTACGAATCGGTCATCGCCATCTCGCGCTATGCCGATGGCAATCTCGCCGAGATTCGGCTCTACCCGATCGACCTCGGCGTCGATGTCAGCGGCGCCGACCGGGGCGTCCCGCGCATGGCCAGTCGCGCCCATGCAACCGCGATATTGGAACGGGTCCGCCGCCTCTCCGCGCCACTCGGCACCACCGTGGCGATCGAACATGGCGTCGGCGTGATCCGGACCGGGCCGCGGACGGGGCGGTAGCGCCGCCTAGGGCCTCGGCATCGCCCGGATGATCTTCGTCACGCGATCGACCGGCAATTCGGGGATGATGCCCTGGAACCCCGTCACGGTCCGCGCCGCGAAGAGCGAATTGACCACGGCTTCCTCGGTCGCCTCGGTCACCGCCTGGAAAAGCGGCGACATCTGGTCGTTGCCAAGCGACGGGGTCGTTGCGACCCCGGCCCGGACCGCCTCGGTCCGGCGCACCTGGGGATGCACCGAAAATGCGATGGCATAGTCGCCCGACCCATTGGTCATGGGAGACCCGGTGCGGCCGATCCCGATGAAGGCCCGGCTTGCGAGGCGCTTCAGGTTGCGATCGGACAAGGGCGCGTCGGTCGCGATGACGATCACCACCGACCCGTCGGCTGTCTTCTCGTCGAGCTCAGCTTTCAGGAAATATTGTCCCAGCATCCGCCCCACCGGCGCGCCCGCGATGGTCAGCACCCCGCCATAATTGGATTGGACGAGCACGCCGACCGTATAGCCGCCAAGCGACTGGGGCAGCACGCGCGAGCTGGTGCCGATCCCGCCCTTGAAGCCGAACGCCACCGTGCCCGTGCCGGCCCCGACCGCTCCCTCCGCGACCGCCCCTCCCCGCGCGGCGCCGATAGCGTCGCTGGCCAGCGCCACCGTCACGCGCCGCGCGCGAATGTCATTGAGATAGCCGTCATTGGTCTCGCCGACGATGGCGTTGACCGAGCGGACTTTCTCATTGCCCTTCTGGCGCAGGGTCCATTCGATCGATGCCGCCGCGGCCTCGGGCACCGAAAGCGTGTTGGTCAGGAGGATCGGTGTTTCGATTTCCCCCAATTCCTCGACCTGGGTGCTGCCCATGAACTTGCCGAAACCATTGCCGACGAAGAAGCCCGCCGGCACCTTGTCCTGAAAGAGATTTCCAGCATGGGGCAAGACAGCGGTCACCCCGGTGTGAACGCGCTTGCCCTCGACCAGGGTGGCATGGCCAACCGCCACTCCCGCGACATCGGTGATCGCATTCGCCGGCCCCGGGCGCAAAATCCCGATTTCCACGCCCGCGTCCCTCGCTCGTGGACGATCGGCAGCCACCGCTGCGCCCGTTGCAATCCCGCCCCACGACATCATCAACAAAACTCCGACTGCATGGACGAGGCGATCATACGACATGGCCCGGCTTGCTCCTGAAAAACGAAAACTGAATATGGTCCCAGTTCCTCCGCGACCGGCAAGGGCCCAATGGAATTGGGTGCACGAACGTGGAATGGTGCGGGTTCAAACACGCAGGCTCCTTGCGGCGTCCCACACGTCAATGACCGCCTGCCTTGTCTTTTCTTCCGAACGATAAAGACGAATGTCCATGGTGACATGGACGCCGAGATCGCACAGCAAGCCGGCGTCCAGCTCGCGGCGGATCAGGCTTTCCGGGAGCCATGCCACGCCATGACCGGCGATCACCATGGCCTTGAGGATTTCCGCCACCGCATTGTCGTTTACGTGACTGGCCGTGAGCTTCAGATTGGCTTGGCTCGCCGCATAGTTCGCGAGCCGACCAAGGAATGAATTTTGCCCGTAAGCGAGCAGTGAGGCCTTGTCCTCGAGTTGAAACAGCGGCTTGCCATTGGATACCGAGGAGACGGCCAGCAGCCGATCCTGGCCTAGGACGACAAAGGGAAACCTGTCCGCGTCCATGGAAACGGGCACGGCATCGTGATGGAAGGTCAGCAGGAAGTCGCTCTTTCCGGAGAATAGGGCCTCCATGCAATTGTGATAATTGTCGGCCAGGACTTCCGTTTTGAGCGGTCCGAGATTTTCCTCTATCTGCTTCAGCCACGACGGAAATATGCTCAGCGCGAGCGTGTGCAGGGCGGCGAAGCTCACGGTCTTTCGCGACCTGCGCCCGCGGGCCTGCATGTCGACGCGCGCATCTTCCAGCAGACCCAACACCTCTTCGGCGGTTTCCCTGAAAAGCCTGCCATCGCCCGTAAGGGTTGTCGGAAACGTACTGCGATCGACCAGTGCGGTGCCTAGCCAAAGCTCGAGGGCCTGGATCCGGCGGCTGAAGGCGGATTGCGTGACGTTGCGGGCGATGGCGGATCTTGAAAAACTTCGGGTCCCGCAAAGGCTGACGAAATCCTGCAGGTGCTTCAGGTCCATCCGTCTTCCTGCATCGACCAGCGACAAGGGCCGGGACGGCGCACTCTTGTGTGCATTCCCGTCTTTGTCAAAGGCGGGCATGAAAAGATGTAGGGAGGTTCGGCAATCGCCGAATCATGCGTCTATGCAGGGTGCAGCATGATGCATCGGGAGGCGATCGCTGCGCCGTGACCGGTTGGGGGAAGCCTAGTTGATGACCAGAGCGGTTGACGTGCTCGTGATCGGTGGCGGCATTGCCGGCATGTCCCTTGCAGCGAAGATTTCGGGGCGCGTTGGCACGGTCGTTCTGGAGCGGGAGTCGGCACTTGGCTACCATTCGTCCGGCCGCAGCGCGACCTTCTACCACTTTGGAATTGGCAACGATGCCGTGCGCGGCCTGACCGCGGCCAGCAGCCACTTCTTCGAATCTCCACCGGCGCAATATGCGGCTCAACAATTGTGGCAGGCCAAAGCCGCCTTGTTCATTTCGGACGAAGCGCGAATGCCCCAGTTGGAGACGCTGGCCCGCGAGATGGCGCGGTTCACCGACACCATTCAACATCTCGGCCCAGACGAAATGCTGGAGATCGTTCCAGTTCTTCGCACTGGCGGCGGGGGGATCGCCGCTGGCCTGCTCGATACGGCAGGGCGCAAGCTCGATGCCGACGCCCTGCTCCAGGCGAACTATCGCGCGCTCAAAAGCACGGGCGGCTCGGTCATGTTCGACACCGAGGTGCTTGGCATCGACCGGGACGGCCAGCGCTGGCTGGTGAGGACGGGAAAGGAAATTTTCTCGGCGGCGGTCGTCGTCAATGCGGCCGGCGCTTGGGCCGATCCCGTTGCCGCCATGGCGGGAGTCAAACCGCTCGGGCTGCGGCCGCTGCGCCGGACGATCATCGGGTTCGAACCACCCGACGGCATGGACGTGTCGGCGTGGCCGTTCGTGAAGACCGCTTATGATGACGGCTTCTACATGCTGCCCGATGCCGGGCGCCTGCTGGCCTCGCCCATGGATGTCACGCCCTCCCCTGCGTGCGACGTCCAGCCGGAGGAGTTCGAAATGGCCCTCGCGGCATGGCGGGTGGAGCAGGCCACGACCTTGAACGTTGCTCGAATCAGCGCGCGATGGGCCGGTCTGCGCACCTTTGCCGCGGACCAGGTGCCGACCGCCGGATTCGCCCCGGACGCTCCCAATTTCTTCTGGCTTGCCGGCCAGGGCGGATACGGTCTCCAGACGTCGCCCGCCATGGCCGATGCGGCGGAAGCGCTCATGTTCGATTTGCCGTGGCCCGATCATCTGGCGGCGCAGGGCCTGCGTCCCGAACAGATCCGGCCCGAAAGGCTGTTTTAGGGTGGAGTCCTCGACCCATCCTGGCCATGGTGCCTCGATGATCAGCGCGAACGTCACCGCGGGAGCGACCGGCGCGACCCTCAGCGACCTGACGACCCCGTGCCTCGTCATCGACGTTGCTCGGATGGAGCGAAATATCGACCGCCTGCGCGGCAGGCTGGCCGGCCTCGGGGTACGACTGAGGCCGCATCTCAAGACCTGCAAGTCCATCGAGATCGCGCGCATGGTCATGGACTCGGCGCAAGGCCCCGCGACCGTCTCAACGCTGGAGGAGGCGCTGCGGTTTGCCGAAGCCGGGGTAAGGGACATGATCTACGCGGTCGGCATTTCGCCCGCAAAGCTTCCCCGCGTCCTCGCCATTCGCGAGCAGGGCGTCGACCTGGCGGTTGTTCTGGACTCGGTGACTCAGGCCGAAGCCGTCGCTGCGGCGTCCCGCCAGTCCGGAACGTCGATCCCGATCTTCATCGAGGTTGATTGCGACGGGCATCGATCGGGGGTTCTGCCCGACGACCGGGCACAGCTATGCGCGATCGGCCGCGCGATCACCGAAGGCGGCGCCGAGCTGCGCGGCGTTCTGACCCACGCCGGCGGCAGTTATGCCGCTCGCGGTCCCGAGGCCCTGCGACGGGCGGCCGAACAGGAGCGACTGGCCGTGGTCACTGCGGCGATCAGCCTGAGGGAGGCCGGCCTCCCCTGTCCCGTCGTGAGTGTCGGCTCCAGCCCGACGGCCCACTTCGCGGTTGATCTTTCCGGGGTGACCGAGGTGCGCGCCGGCGTGTTCCTGTTCTTCGACCTCGTCATGGCCGGCATCGGGGTTTGCACGACAGACGACATCGCCCTCTCGGTAATGGGCACCGTCATCGGCCACCAACGAGAGAAAGGCTGGATCCTGGTCGATGCCGGCTGGATGGCCATGTCACAGGATCGGGGCACGGCGCGCCTGGCCATCGATCAGGGCTACGGACTCGTCTGCGATGCCGCCGGCACGCCATATCCGGATCTGATCCTCAGCGGCGCAAATCAGGAGCACGGTATCATCACGGTCCGCCCCGGCTCGAACGCGGTCCTGCCCGAACTCGCGCTCGGCGATCGGGTTCGGATCCTGCCAAATCACGCCTGCGCGACTGCGGCGCAGCACGGCGCCTATCACGTCGTTCGGAACGAAAGCGACGTCGTGGAAGCGATTTGGCCACGCTTTGGAGGGTGGTAATGCACGACACCGATATCCGCTTCATTTCCACCGACCGTGCCCCTGCTCCGGCGGGCCATTATTCCCAGGCCGTCGCTGCTGGCGGTCATCTTTATATTTCGGGCCAGTTGCCCATCCTTCCCGATCGGTCGCCGTTGCCCGACATGAGCTTCGAGGCTCAGGCGGCTCAGGCGATCGACAACATGCTCCAGATACTGGCGGCCGCCGGAGGGAGCCCTGCGCGTCTCGCGCGCGTGACGGCCTATATCGTGGGCGTGGAGAATTGGGCGAGCTTCAACGCGATCTACGCCGCCAAGCTTTCCAATGCGCGACCGGCGCGAACCGTCGTCCCGGTCGCCGAACTTCATCACGGTTTTCTGGTGGAAATCGACGCCATTGCTCTGATCGCCGCGGGTAACGGCTAAGGCGCTTAGGGCAAGACCAAGCACGTCGCTCGAAGGAAGGGGGCGCATCCGGTGCTTCCGCATGGGGGCGCCCCGGCGCCAACAAGGCCTAGCCAATTAACGGCCGTTTTCTGGCGATTACACACCGATATTTGAAATGACGATCACAACGCTTTGCGCAGTGCTTCGAGGCAACTGCCATCGATCGCGGCGCCGACTTCGCGGTCGATAATGGCTAATGCATCGGCCGTGGTCAGCGCCGCGCGATAAGGTCGGTCGCTGGTGAGGGCGTCGTAATAGTCGCAAACCGTAATGATGCGCGTTTCGCGCCGGATCTGATGCGCCATCAGGCCAAGCGGATAGCCAGTACCGTCAAGCCGCTCGTGATGTGCGGCAGCGATGGGGGCGAGATCCGCCAGCACGCCGATGCGGCCGAGAATTGCTTGGGTGTGTATCGCATGATCGCGCATTGCGACCCACTCGCGCTCGTCGAGCTTGCCCGGCTTGTCGAGGATAGTGTTCGACACTCCGAGTTTGCCGACGTCGTGAAGCAAGGCGGCACGGTGCAACCAACGGCGGCGAGGCTGGGGCAACCCCATCTTTGCACCAATCGCCTCGGCAAGATTTGCAACCCGCAGCGAATGCCCGGCCGTATAGGGACTTTTATTGTCAATGACCGAGCCGAAAGCAGCGGCGATGGCATCGAGATAATCGTCATCAACCGCACGGGCATGCTCAGGCGGGGATAATCGCAGGAGGCGGCGGTCGAGCGTCGGCGACGCCAAGGTGTTCCAAAAAGCCGGATCGGCCGCAACGCGGCCAAATGCAGTGACGAGCGCCGGATCGAGCCAACTCCCTGCGCGGCGATTGACTTCGTCGATTGCGGCGGCTCGCCCGAAGCGGCTGTGAAAGACATCGGCGATCTGGGAGAGAAGTGCGATGCGCGCCGCCAATGGAATAGCTGTGCCCGACAAGTGCCCCGGGCGGCCCGAGCCATCCCAATGTTCGTCGAGGTGGTAAATGCCCTCAATCACACCATCCGGGAAGCGGAGCGACCGAGCGATGTCGGCCCCACGCGTGCAGCGCGATACGATCAGGTCCTGCGCTATGGCCTCCCCATTACGCAGAATATTGCCGATGGCTGCGGCGCGGCGGTGAAGCGGCGCGGTCGCCGCCGTGCGCGAAGCGATGAAGTGGATCGTCGCCGCCAGCCCAGTGCCAACCGTCTTGTACCCCTGCTTGAAGGCGCGATCGTCCGTCTGGTACAGCTCGCAAATACGGGCCGCATTGCTGGAGCAGCCAAGATCTTTCAGCAACAGCGAGTAATACAGGTCATCGCGTTCCTGCGTCGAAAGCCCGATTTCCCGGCCGATATGACTCCCGATCCAGCAAGTGCGCACGCCGTGGCCCGCGGGCTGGCCCTCGGTGATGTCCAGGGCATAGCTGAACGCGCCGACTAGTTCGGCGAGTCCGACGGTCGGTTTAGTGTCGGCCGATCCGATCGGATCAAACTTCATGGTGTTGCTCCTCCGGCGACGGAGCAATGGGGACCTCTCCTAAACTTTGCATTAATCGATTGGCGCGGAAGTGCGCTCGACTTCGCCAACCGTGCTCGATCGATCTTCACGCGCGAGTCGCGGCAGCCGACCGTCGGCCACCGTTCTCGACGGTGCGGTCTGACCACCTCTCGCCTTGTATGAGGAGTTTCAACGCCTTCACCCTCGCAGACAGTTCAGTCAAGATTGCTATTGAAAATCATTCGCAACTCTGGTTGAGGCCTCCGCGAGACCTAAAAGGACGGGCCCATGAAGTTCGAATTGTATATGGGCGTGGCCATTCTGTGCGTCGTCCCCGGCGTGGCCTCGGCTGCGGAGATGTCGCAGCGGAGCGCAGCCCGGCAAGCCGAGGCACGCGATGTAGGGGACACGCCAAGTGATCGCATAAGACCGGCGGATGACGCCATCGTCGTCACCGCAACGCGTGTCCCCACCCCGATCACCGCCATTCCTAACACCGTACGTGTCCTCGACCGCGAGACGGTGCAAACGCAACTGGCGGTCAGCCCGAGCCTGCTCGACAGCCTGAGTTTCTCCGTGCCGAGCTTGGCGCCAGGCCGGCAGCGCATGACCAGCACCGGTGAATCCCTGCGCGGGCGCACGCCACTCTATATGGTGGATGGCATTCCTCAGACCACACCGCTGCGGGACGGAAAAAGAAGCGGCTTCACGATCGACCCGGCCTTCGTTGATCGGGTGGAGGTGATCTATGGCGCCAATGCCATCCAGGGCTTGGGAGCCACCGGCGGGGTCATCAATTATGTTACCGCCCGCCCGCCGGCAAACGGGGATTGGCTGCGGCGAGTGAGCGCCGAAATCACCACTGATGATTTCGAGGAGAATGGTTTTCATTATCGCAGCTCCGCTGTCGTTGGGCGCAAGACAGGAGCCTTCGATTTTGTGGTTGGCGCTGCGCACGAGCGTAATGATCTATATTACGACGGTGACGATCGGCCCGTAGTCGTGGACCCTACCCAAGGCGACATCATGGATGGCGGTGGCTGGAGCCTGTTCTCCCGGCTCGGTTACGACATTACGCCTGGGCAGCGCGTCGAACTCATGACGAATATCTACAGGTTTGAAGGGGACGGCGATTACCGCCCTGTAGCGGGCAATGCAGCCCTGGGCATTGCCGCGACCTCCGTCGAAGGCGATGCGGCCGGCGACCCCACGCAGAACGATGCGAAGAACTTTGCTCTTTCGTATCGGAATCGTGACCTGCTCGGCGGCACGCTAATGCTGCAGGGCTTTTCCTACAATTTCTATGCCCTTTACGGCGGAGACACCTTCCCGGTTTTCCAAGACCGGGCCTTCGCCCCTGTCGGCACATTGTTCGACCAGTCGGCTCTAAGCTCGAGGAAATATGGCGCCAAAGCCACCTTCTCGCGGGAGGACGCGCTGTGGCGAGGGCTGCAGCTGGTTGCCGGCGCCGACTATCTGCGCGACCGCACCAACCAGGAACTTGCCCAGACCGGTCGCTTGTGGGTGCCGAATTTGATCTACCGCGGCTGGGCGCCCTTCCTGCAAATGGAGCAACGCTTCCTCGGTGATCGGCTGCGCCTGTCGGGGGGCGTGCGGTGGGAGAATGTAACGCTCGACGTGCCGGACTTCACCACCATCGCCAGTGCCAACTCGACCTTCGTCGAGGGCGGCTCGCCCAGCTTTGACGCTTGGTTGAAGAATGCCGGAGTGGTAGCTGAGCCAGTCGACGGACTGCAGCTCTTTGCCTCTTATGCGCAGGGCTTCAACATGCCCGACGCGGGGCTGATCCTTCGTGCCGTCCGCACGACGGGGCAGAGCGTTGCGGACCTAGTTGATCTCCAGCCCGTGATTGCCGGCAACACAGAGATTGGCTCCACTTTCAGACGCGGTCGGCTCGAGCTTTCAGCAAGCTATTTCTGGTCCAACTCCGATCTTGGGTCACGCATACAGGTGATTGGCGGGGCTGGCGTAATCCAGCGCGAACGCACCGAAATCAAAGGTCTGGAGCTCGCCGCGAGCTACCGCTTGGGCACCGGGATCAAGATCGGCGGCGCCTTTGCCGCGCTTGAGGGTCGCTATGATGGCGATGGCGACGACAAGGTCGATCGCGACCTCGACGGGCGCAACATCGCGCCGAACCGGCTCAACCTGTACGTCCAGGCGCCGATCGCCGGAGGACTGAAGGCCCGGGCCCAAGTCTCGCACCTCTTTGACAGACAGTTCGACGGGGGTGCTCCGCGCTTCGACTTCAATGGCTACACCTTGGTGGACGCCATTCTGACCTATGACCCGGCCACGGTCGGGCGTTTTACGCTTGGCGTCGCGAACCTGTTCGACAAGCAATACATCAACTACACGTCGCAGACGGCGAATTTCATCACCAACAACAATTATTCGTCGGGGCGCGGGCGGGCGTTCACCTTGCGTTGGCAGGGGAATTTCTGATCATGACCCGACGTCGGCGCTCGATGGCGAGTGAATGAGGCTCCTTTCGGTCATCCACCGTTGGACCGGAGGTTTCATCGGCCTCCTGCTCGCACTGCTCGGGCTCACGGGTGTCATCCTGGTTTGGGAAGGCGAATGGATCACTCTTGCGGGAAGCAGCGATGCGGTAGTCGAGGACGTCGCGAAACTCGCAGAGATCACCGAGGCCGCTTCGTCAGGAGGCAAACTCAGCCGGATTACGTTCGCGAGCGACGAGATTGGCCTCCACCAGCTGATCTATGCCGACGGGAGCGGCGCTTACGTACGACAAAATGGGGTCATCGTAGACCAATGGGCCAGCATGTGGGGGCGGCCCGAACTGTGGCTGTTTGAGCTTCATCATCGCCTGTTTGCAGGTGAAACAGGCGAGATGGTGACGGGCATCGCCGGCGTCGCCGGGATGCTCTTCGTTATCACTGGCGTTACGCTTTGGTGGCGAAGCCGCCGCGCCTTTCGATTGCGACTATTGCCGACCCGACTGGCGCCGGGTCCGATCGTGAGCCATCATCGCGATCTTGGCCTAGTGACGGCGCCGCTGCTCGCCGTTTCGATGCTCACAGGCCTGCTGATGCTCTTTGCCCCAATGCGAACTGCATTGTTAGGCGTCGAGCAGCGTCCCAAGGAAACCATCAATGTTGTGCCCCGCTCCAGCGCTGCCCAGGTGCTGCGCTTGGCCAAGGCGCGCTTCCCACGGGCCGAACTCAGGCGGGTGACACTGGCCGCACGACCTGGAGATCCGATCGCCGTTCGAATGCGGCAAGCATTCGAGTGGACGCCCCATGGCAGAACTCAGATCAGCGTGGCGGCGAATGGTGCCGTAACGATCGAGGATGCCGTGGTCGCAAATCGTTCGGCGTCACTCACCGAGAAAATCTACCCCACCCATTCGGCCAAGGTAGGCGGGCTGGGGTGGCGCCTTGCCATGACTGCCTCGGGCTTTGCACTCACACTCCTGGGCTCGCTCGCAATGTGGAGTTTTTGGGCGAGGCTGAGGGGCAAGCGCGCCCGCCGGCGCCAATAGGCCCAGCGTATCCAAGCGGCTGGAAGAAGTGCGCCGGGAGGCACCGGCTCATTTGAACACTAAGGCGGAAAGTGGCCAAGAGCGGAAAGGCGGCTTTTTCGACTGGGCTGCGTGCAAACTGGAAAAGCGATGCTGGAGTGTTGCTTGTAAGCGCGCGGTCCATTGGGCTCCTGTCAGGATTGATATCGGCGCGTAAATACTCGGGTCGACCATGGCGCGATTACCAGCTGGGTACCCCGAGCGAGACTCATCCGGACACCGCCTTTTTCAGTCCACACGCCGGGGTGCGGGATATCTTCGAGCGCCACGGCGCGGAGTTCGGCTGAGTAATTCTGTGCGACAAATACCGCGTCACCGTCCTTGGCGCGGACGAAGCTGAATATCTTTTGCGCGTCGCTGTTCTTTACCTGCACCATCCGCGCGCCCCACGGGGCATTGTCGAGCGCCGGGTGCGCGTCGCGGAACTTGATCCAGTCGGCGATCAGCGCGCCATTGGGATGCGCCTTCCATGCAATCGGGTCGCGCTCGAAGAATTTGAGACGCTTGTCATTGCCCGCTTCCTGCCCGTTGTAGACGAGCGGGATTCCCTCGGAGGTGAACAGCAGCGCGAAGGCATTGGGGAGCGCCTTGCCGAACCGTTCGAACTCGGTCCCAGCCCAGGCATTCTCGTCATGGTTCGAGGTGAAAATCATCCGCTGCGCCCCGGTCGGCCAGGCGCTCTCGGTCTCGCTGTAGTAACCGTAGAGCGCGCCGGTGTCGGCCTCGCCCTTGGCGATTTTCATCACCGCCTCGGCCCACGCCCAGCCGTAGCTCGCGTCGAACGAGGTCATGTGGAGATCGCGATGATTGAATTCGCCGAGCATCCACACCGGCTTGATCTTGTCGAGTTCACGCCGGACATCGGTCCAGAAGTCGGGCGGGACATAGCCCGCGACGTCGGCGCGATACCCGTCGATATCGGTCTCGCGCACCCAGTAAAGCATGCTTTCCGCCATGTAGCGGCGCAGTTCGACCTTCGAGAAGTCGAGGTCGACGATGTCGGTCCAGTCCCACCACGGAGTCGAATGGTTGGCGCCCTTCCAGTCATGTTCGTACCAGTCGGGATGCTGGGCCTTGATCGGATTGTCCCACGCGGTGTGGTTGGCGACCCAGTCGATCACGACCTTCATGCCGTTGGAGTGGGCGGTCGCGACGAACGCCTTGAAGTCGGCAAGCGTGCCGAGCTCGGGATTGACGCTGCGATAATCGCGGATCGAGTAGGGACTGCCGAGCGTGCCCTTGCGGTTCTGAACCCCGATCGGGTGGATCGGCATGACCCACAGGATGTCGACCCCTAGCGCTTTCAGCCGCGGCAGCTGCGCCGTGGCGGCCTTGAACGTGCCCTGCGGCGTAAACTGACGCGTGTTGACCTGGTAGATCACGGCCTTGCGCGACCAGTCGGGATGCTTGATCCCTTCAAAGCTGTCGGGCGCATAATTATCGGCTGGCTGGGCGAGTGCGGGAAGCGGGGCCAGGAACAGCGCCAGCGCGGCAAGGGCTTTCATCGGCTCAACTCCGGAACAGGGGCGACGAGCGCGTGGAGCGCTTCGCGGTGACTGGGAAAATTGGCGGCGCACCCCGCCACGAAGCGTTCGATGTCGGCCATGTCGGCGGTGACCGGGCCAGCTGCGCGCTCCTTGACCGGGGGATAATTGCCGTAGCCGCCAAGCAGACAATACCAGCTGATCGGCGCATAGATGTCGTCGATTCCCTGGCGCAGGATTTCGGCTTCGAGGTCGCCGCCGCGGAACCAGGTGGTGAAGATCGCCTTGAGGCTATCCGACAGCTCGTCATGGCGGGTCGCGGCTCGCCAATAGTCGGTGTCGGCACGGCGCGCGGCTCGGTAGTGACATACGATATAGTCGCGAATGCCCTCGATGCGCCGTGTCATTGTGGCGTTGAAGGCGGCGCGCGCGGGCTCGCCGGCGCCGTCGCGATCGACGGTGGCGACGAAGCGGTCGACCGTCGCCATCACGACGTGCAGCGCGGTCGCCTCGAGCGGCTCGACGAAGCCTTGGGCGAGCCCGACGGCAAGGCAGTTACCGACCCAGCTGCGCTCGATCCGACCGACCTTCATCTTGAGGTACCGCGCTTCGACCTCGGGACCCGCACCGGCATGCGCGCGTAGCTCGGCCTCGGCGGCGTCGGGATCGATGAACCGCGAGGAATAGACATAGCCATTGCCGCAGCGATTGGTCAGCGGGATGTGCCACGCCCAGCCCGCCGACAGCGCGCTCGAACGCGTCGCCGCCTCGGGCCCGCTCGCTGGCACGGGCGTGGGCATCACCACGGCGCTGTCATTGAACAGATTGTTCGCGAAGGAGCGATGCGGCTCGCCGAGCGCGCCTTCGATGATCGCCGCGCGGAAGCCGCTTGCGTCGACGAACAGCTCGCCCTCAATGCGGCGACCGTCTCCGGCAATGAGCGCGGCGACCAAGCCGTCCGCGTCGACCTCGACCGAAGCAATCGTCGCTTCAACCCGATCGACCCCGCGCGCGACCGCGACCTCGCGCAAATAGTCGCCGACCAGGTAAGCGTCGAAATGGTAGCCGTAGGTGGTCAGGAAGGGGAAGTTGGGCGGCGCGACGGGCGCCTTGCGCTCGGCGGCGAGGCGCGCCGGGACGAAGAAGGGATCGGGCCGCGCTTCGACCGCCTGGCCGCCGCAGCGCACCGCTGCCTGGTGGAAGAAGGCGGGCGCGGTGAAAGCGTCGACCGCGGTCGGAAAGGGGTGAAAATAATGCTCGAACCCCGGCTGGTCGGACCAGCCGGAGAAGGCAATCCCGCTTTTATAGGTCGCGTTGCAGCGGGGCATCCATTCGTGCTCGGCGATGCCCAATTCGTCGAAGAAGGCCTTCAATTGCGGGGTCGAGCCCTCGCCCACCCCAATGATGCCGATGTCTTTCGATTCGACCAGCGTCACCGTGGTGCCCGTCGCCCCCCAGCGGTGATGGAACAATATGGCCGCCATCCACCCCGCGGTCCCGCCGCCCAAGACGACAATCGAGCGCGGACGCGCGGGCGGCACGTCGGTCATCAGCGTTTGGGCGCCGCCAACCGGATGGCGAAGCCGCCGCCGGGCGCCATGCGCAGCGCGATGACATCGCCGCGCGACACCACGCGTTTCTCGTGGATCATGTCCTTGCCCTTGGCGCCGGCTTCGGCGGTCGGCCCGTCGCGGTATATATGCGCGGTGAAGCGCTTGCCCGCAGGAAGGAAGTCAAACTTCACGTCGGTGGTACGTTCCGCCTCGTTGGTGACCCCGCCGACATACCAGTCGGCTGACTTGCGATCCTTGCGCGCGACGACGACCGCCTCGCCGATCGCTCCCGACAGCACGCGCGTCTCGTCCCAATCGACGGGCACGTCGCGGATGAAGCCGAACGCGACCGGACTCGCCTCGTAATTCTCCTGCAAATCGGCCGCCATCGCGACGGGCGAGTAGATCACCACATACAACGCCAATTGCCGTGCCAGCGTCGACAGGATGTCGGTGTCGCCGCGACCCTTCAAGCTGACGATGCCCGGCGTATAGTCCATCGGCCCGGCGAGCATCCGCGTGAAGAATAGTTGCGTGTCATAGACCGGCGGATTCTTGGGGGCGCCCCAAGCATTATATTCCATCCCGCGCTGGCCCTCGCGACTGACCATGTTGGGGTAGGTCCGGCGCAGCCCGCTGTCCTTGATCGGTTCGTGCGCGTTGATCGCGATGCGCCGTTTGGCGGCCTCCTCGACGACCTTGACGTGGTGCCGCGCCATGACCTGGCCTTCATGCCATTCGAAGGCGATCTTGCCGTCGGGGCCGAGCGCCTGCACCCCGCCCGCGTCCGACACGTAGCCCGTCTTGACCGCGTCGATGCCGTGCTTGGCGAAATAATCGAATCCGGCCCCCATCTGCGCTTCGTAATGGGCGATGTTGGCCGAGGTCTCGTGATGCCCGATGAGCGCGACGCCCTTGCGCTTCGCATAAGCGGCGATGCGCGGCAGGTCGAAGTCGGGATAGGGCTTGGTGAAGCTGAACTCCTGCCCGTTGGCGAACCAGTCGCCGTCCCAGCCGACGTTCCACCCCTCCACGAGCATTCCGTCGATCTTGTTCTTGGCGGCGAAGTCGATCAGCTTGAGGGCGTTGACGGTGGTCGCGCCATGCTTGGGGCCCGACGCCCAGCTCTGCGTCTCGAGATGCATCCCCCACCAGATGCCGACATATTTGCGCGGGGTGACCCAGCTGACATCGCCCAGCTTGTTGGGTTCGTTGAGGTTGAGGATGAGGTTGCGCGCGGCGTAGAGCGAGGGCGCATCGGGGGCGATCGTCAGCATTCGCCACGGCGTGGTGAACGCACCCGTCCGGCTGACCTTCGCGCCACTCGACGACGGGGTCAGCAGCGCCTTGAGCAACGTCCCCTCGACCCGCGCGACGTTCATCCCCGAATAATCGACCAGCGCCGCCTCGTGGATCGACAGATGCGTGCCATCGGCCAGCACCATCGTCAGCGGAGTCTGCGCGGTGGCGATCCCGGCGATGGGCGTGGAATTATAGAGATATTCCTCTCGGTTGCTCTCGAACGCCGGCGCCCACCACGCGCGGCCGTCGCTCGCGACGCGGAACTGTGTCAGTTCCTCGGCAATGTTGGTCGCGGCGCCACCGGCGCGCGCGGGCAGGCGATAGCGAAAGCCGACGCCGTCGTCGTACAGCCGGAATTCGAGTGTCATGCGCCGCTTGAGACTGCTCTTCTCCTCGAAATCGATCGCCAATTCACGATAATGATCGCGCACCCGGCGCTGCTCGCCCCACGGCTGCTCCCAAGTGTCGTCATGGTCGCGCGTGCGCTGCCCCACGACGGCGAAATTGCGCAGCATTTGCGGCTGGTCGGTGAACAGGAAACCCAGCTGCGATTCGCCGATCACCGGCTGGCCATTGCGGTCGACGCGATACTGGACGCGCCCCTCGCCGTTGAGGTTGATCGTCGCCGTCAGCGCCTTGTCGGGCGATGACACGGTATATTCGTCCTGCGCCACGGCGGGCGCGGCGGCGAGGATGAGCAGGACGGCGGCAAGCCAGCGGGTCAGCATCGGGCGATATATCCTGAAGCGGGAGGGAGGGAATTGGTCGACGGGTCGGCTCCGCCGCAGCTGGCGATGACCGCGCCGGTGGTCGGTTCGAAAGTGGCGGCGCGGTCGGACAGGTTAAACACGCACACCAGACGTTCGCCGTGATGCGCGCGCACGAAAGCGACGATTTGGTCCGATTGGTGATCAAGCAATTCGATCGTACCGAGCCGCAACGCCTCGGACCCATGGCGAAGTGCGATCATCCGCCGTGTCCAGTGAAGCACCGACCCTTCGTCAGCGACCTGCGCCGCGACATTGTCCTTCAGGTGGCGCGGATCGATCGGCAGCCACGGCGTGTCGCTGCCGAACCCGCCATCGGGATCGCCGGTCCACGGCAGCGGGGTGCGCGCGCCATCGCGGCCCAGCGTCTGCGGCCAGTTGGCCAGCGCCTCGGGGTCCTGCAGCGCCTCATACGGGACATGCGCCTGCGGCAGCCCCAATTCCTCGCCCTGGTACAGGATCACGTTCCCCCGCAGCGCGACAAGCAGCATCAGAGCGAGGCGGACGAACCCGGGCCGTTCCTCCTCCTCCGACCAGCGCGACGCGAAGCGCGGTGCGTCATGGTTCGAAAAGGCCCAGCTCGGCCATCCCTCGTCCGCAGCGCCCGGCCAATTGGCAATCGCGCGCCGGACGACCCCGGGGGTGAGGGCTTCGGCGTAAAGATAATCGAAGCCGTAGGCGCTGTGCAGTCGGGCACTGCCCTCGGTGTACAGCTTCATCTCGCACGGTGCCTGCTCCCCACCGACTTCGGCGAGCGCGAAGCGGCCGTCATATGCATTAAGCAACGCGCGAATTCGCTCGATAAAGGCGGGAATGTCGGGGTGGCTCTGGTTGTAGAGATGATGCTGAAAGTCGAACGGGCGCGTGCGCTTGCCCGATGTCGCGACCGGCGGATTATCGGTCAGCGCGGGTTCGTGCATCGTGAAGTTGAGCGCGTCGAGGCGGAAGCCATCGACCCCGCGATCGAGCCAGAATCGTGCCACGTCGAGCAGCGCCTGCTGCACGTCGGCTCGATGAACATTGAGTTGGGGCTGCTCTTTGAGGAAGTTGTGATGATAATATTGCTGGCGCCGCGCATCCCACGTCCATGACGGACCGCCGAACACCGATTGCCAATTGTTGGGCGGCGAGCCGTCGGCTTTCGGATCGGCCCAGACGTACCAGTCGGCCTTGTCATTATCGCGCGACGTGCGGCTTTCGGCGAACCAGCGATGCTCGTCCGAGGAATGCGAATAGACCTGGTCGATCATCACCTTGAGCCCGAGCGCGTGGGCGCGGGCAATCAGCGCGTCGAAGTCGTCGAGCGTGCCAAAGATAGGGTCGACGGCACAATAGTCGGCAACGTCATAGCCGAAATCCTTCATCGGCGAGGTGAAGTAGGGCGACAGCCAGACCGCGTCGCAACCCAAATCCGCGATATGATCGAGCCGCGCAGTTGCTCCTTTCAGGTCGCCGATCCCGTCGCCATTCGAATCGGCGAAACTGCGCGGGTAGATCTGATAGACGACCGCGCCGCGCCACCACGCGTGGTCGGTCGCCTGGCTGGGCGACTCGAGCACCGAAACCATGTCCGTCATTGCGCCGCGCATGCGGCAAAGCCGAGCGCCGGCAAGGTAACCTTGACGCTGCCCGGTGCCGCGGCCTCGGTCGCGCAATTTCCGGCCAGCGCGACGAACTTCAGGCTTTTGACATCGACCACGACATTTTGCCTAATCGCTACGTTCGACGTGTTGAACAGCAACAAGACTTCTTTCCCCGTGACCGGATCGAACCGCGAGGCGGCAAACAGTCCCGGCTTTTGCGACGCGGCACGAGTCAGCTGCCGCCCGCGACGCAGCGCCGGCGTGTCGTGGCGTACCTTGGCCAGCGTGGCGATCAGTCGCACGAGCGGATGGCCGCTGTTGAAATTGGCCTGCGCGGTGGTGCGGTCCGTGCCAAGTAGCGTGTTGTCATTGTAGCTTGTGACCTTGCTGGCGAACATGTCCTCTCGCGCGCCCTGGTCGCCCTCGTCGCTGACGAAGCCTTGTTCGTCGCCCGAATAGATCGTCGGGACGCCGCGCAGCAGCAGCAGCATGGCATGGCCAAGCTCGACGCGGTCGAGTAGCTCGGCATCGCCGGCCTTGGGAAAGGCGCGTTTCACGAACATCGAGAAACGCCCGGCATCGTGATTGCTGACAAAGGTCGGCAATTGCCGCGCCTTCTCCGCGCCGCCTTCGTACAGCGGATCACCGAAGAACAAGCGCTCCCATGTCTCGCTGCCCGCGTCGCCGGCAACGGTCTTGAGCGCGGCGGCACGGAAGGCGAAGTCAAGGACCGACGGATATTTGTCGACGCGGGTGTGGACCGCCAGCGTGCCGGGCTCCATCGCGTCCTGATAGACTTCGCCGAAGATATGGAAGTTAGGGATGCCGCGGGCTTTGGCCCGGCTCAGCATCGCGGGCACGAACGCCTGCCAGAATTCGGGATTGACGTGCTTGGCGGTGTCGATGCGGAACCCGTCGATCCCGAAGCGGTCGATCCAGCTGCCGAACACCTCGATCAGTCCCGCGACGACGCGGGGATTTTCGGTCATCAGATCGTCGAGCCCCGAAAAATCGCCGTAGGTGGTGCTTTCGCCAAACCATTCGCTGTTGCCGCGATTGTGGTACCAGATCGGGTCGTTGAGCCAGGCTGGGACCTTGACCGATTTCTCCGCCGCCGGGACCTCGACCTCATAAGCGAAATTGGGATTGACGAGCCGCGCGAAATTGCCCGGCGATCGGTCGAGGTCGCCAGCGTAACCCGGGTTGATCGCCGCGCCCTTGGCGCCGCCGCGCCGCTGGTACGGATAATCGGCGATCGAGCGATAGCCGCACGCCTGGATCGGGCAGCCCTTATACTGAATCACGTCGGCAGTGTGGTTGGCGATGATGTCCATATAGACCTTCATCCCGCGCCCGTGCGCGGCGTCGACGAAGGCCTTGAAATCGGCATTGGTGCCCAAGTGCGGATCGACCTGGGTGAAGTCGGTCACCCAATAGCCGTGATAGCCCGATGACTCCTGTCCGGGCGGACCCTGAACCGGCTTGTTCTTGAACACCGGCGCGAGCCACACCGCGGTGATCCCCATGGTCTGCAGATAATCGAGCCGCGCGGTCAGGCCCTTGAGGTCGCCGCCGTGGTAGTAGCCCTTGTGGGTGGGATCGAACCCCGTCGCCAGCCGGTCACCCTTCAGTCCGCCCCGGTCGTTACGGACATCGCCATTCTCAAAGCGGTCGGGAAGGAGGAAATAGATTACTTCATCCTCGGGCAGCCGCGCGCGAACCTCGGCCAGCGGGACCGCCGCCGAAGCGCTCGCAGCCAGCGCCATCGCCGCCATTGCGCCCAGCGCCATGCTTCGGATCGCTCGATTCATTGCACTTCCTTCACGCGGCCATCATCCGGCCAAGAAACTCGTCATGCGTCGGCAACGACGCGCTCTTGCGCCGATAACCGTCGCGCAGCGTCATGAGGAACGCACCGAGGTCCGCACCCGACAACAGGTCGGCAAGGGGATGCCAGGCGCGCGGCACCACGCCCTGCCCGATCATCACCTGCGCCCAGGCTTCCTCGGTAAACAGTTCCTCATGTTCGCGGTGGATCGCTCCGGTGGCTTCGAACAAGGCGATCCGCTCGGCCAGCGTCGGCGGGATCGGCATCGCGCGGCACGCGTCCCAGAAGGCATCGCCCGCGCGGCCATTGGCGCGATAGTGAAGCACCAGGAAATCGCGGATGCTTTCCCATTCGAACACCGACAAGCGGTTGAATTGGTCGCGCGCGGCGGGCTCTATTGCCGCGCCGGGGAAATAATCGAGCAGCCGCGCAATTCCCGACTGGACGAGATGGATCGAGGTTGATTCGAGTGGCTCCATGAAGCCCGCCGCCAGCCCCAGAGCCACCACGTTCCCGGCCCAGAAGCGGTCGCGCCTCCCGGTCGTGAAGCGCAACGGCCGCGGCTCGG
This sequence comes from Pseudomonadota bacterium, assembly GCA_040385545.1. GTDB lineage: Bacteria > Pseudomonadota > Alphaproteobacteria > Sphingomonadales > Sphingomonadaceae > Sphingomicrobium. Next base: position 13,217 of record JAZKHF010000236.1, on the reverse strand, counting down.
CCAGCGCCTTGCCGTCGAGATTCGCCATGAGCACATCGGCGGCATCGTCGTCGGCCATGAAGCTGCTGCAATAGACATGGCCGTTGCCGGTGCGGTGCTGAAGCGGGATGCGCCACTGCCACCCCGCCGGGCGCGCCATCGACTGGGTGAACGGGCGAAAGGCTGCGCTGCGTTCGCACGGCACCGCCAGCGCGCGATCGCACGGCAGGAAGTTCGACCAGTCAAGATAGGCCGAGCCCATCGCATCGCCGATCAGAAACCCGCGAAACCCGGTGCAATCGATGAACAATTGGCCCTCGACGCGGCGCCCGTCGGCCATCACCAGCGCCTTGAGGTCGCCGCTTTCGCCGTCCTTGTCATAGCCCTTGATCTCACCCTCGACCCGCACCACGCCGCGCGCCTCCGCGAAGCGGCGCAGCATCGCCGCATAGAGCCCAGCGTCGAAGTGGTAAGCGTAAGCGAGGTCGGGGATCGCGCTCGGGCGGCCATCGCTCTTGGCGAAGCGCCCCGAGCGCGCGGCGGTTTCGTTATAGCTGTAGGCGCCATACTCCTCGGCCTGCCCCGCGGCGCGCGCCCGTGCCCAATAATGGTGGAACGGGACGAGCCCCAGACCGCGCCCGACGGTGCCGAAGGCGTGCATGTAACGATGGTCGGGACGAAGCCAGTCGACGAATTCGATCCCGAGCTTGATCGTCGCTTGCGTGGCGGCAAGGAAGTCGCGCTCGTCGATCCCGAGGCTGGCGTTGAACAGATGGATTTGCGGGATCGTCGCTTCGCCGACCCCGACCGTCCCGATCGCGTCCGATTCGACCAAGGTGATGCGATAGCCCCGCTCGAGGAAGCGGGACAGCGCCGCCGCCGTCATCCATCCCGCGCTCCCGCCGCCGGCGATGACGATCTCACTGATGCGTGATGTGGCCATGACCTCCCGACGCGGTTCGTGCGCCGCTCCTCCACCGGCGTCGTGCCGGCGGAGGAGCGAATGGCAGCTTAGAACTTGTAGGTGAAGCCCGCGAGGAACCGACGCCCGTAGATCTGGTAGTCGAGGACCTGCAGCTTGGTCGACGGATCGGTGACCGACGCGAAGCGCTCATCGGTCAAATTCTGGCCCTGCAGGTATAGCGAGAGGCCGGCGAGTGAACTGGTCGGCTGGAAGTCGTAACCCAGCTGTGCGTCGATGATTGTTTCCCGCAGCGCCTCACGCCGCGTCGGCGATCCGCCGAAACCGGTGAAATCACCCAGGAACGGCGAGCGGTAGCGCACGCTGCCGCGCGCGTTGAAGCCATACTTTTCATAGAAGAGCGTCGCGTTGGCGACCCACTTCGAATAGCCCGGGATCTGGCTTTCGTTGCCGTTGAAATCCTTGACCTTGGTCTTCGTGTAGCCCGCGCCGCCAGTCATCCCGAAGCCGTCAAGCATCGGCGTGATGATGCTGAACGGCAAGGTCGCGGCGACTTCGGCGCCGTACATCTTGCCGCCGTCGGTGTTGACCGGCGCATCGATGAAACCGTTTAGATCGACGGGCGGCAGGCCAGCAGGCAGCGGGAAGCCCGTGAAGTCGAATTCGGTCCGGCCGTTGTCGATATATTTGGTGATCTTCTTGTGGAACAGCTGGAGCGCGACATAGCCGTTGCTCGCGAAATATTTCTCGACGTTGAGGTCAAACGCGCGCGCTTCATACGGCCGAAGCCGCGGATTGCCGCCGCCTCCGGTAATGATTGGCCCGCGCGGATCGACCGTCGTGTTGATGCCATAGCCGATCGCGACCCGCATCTGGTCGAGCCGCGGGCGCTGAATTTGTTTGGAGGCGGCGAAGCGCACGACGAAGTCACTCGGCAAGCGCGCGTTGAGGCTGAGGCTCGGCAGGACGTGCCAATAATCGTCGCCTGCCTCGACCGGCACCTGCGTGCCGGCGGCAAAAGCGATTCCGCGCGAGGACTGGTCGGTGCGGATGACCTGGACCCCGACATTGCCCGTCACATCGGCAGCACCCAGCTCGGCGCGGATGTTTGCCTGGACGTAGCCCGTCAGCAATTTCTCGCTCACCTCATAGGCCTTGGCGGGAATGTCGTTCGAAGTGTTGCGATCGAGCACGAGAATGCCGTCGGCAATGAGGTCGCGCGCGTCATAGCTGACCATCGGACCAAGCCCGAGATAGGACAGGTTGGTCGGCCGCAGCAGATATTGCGTAGGGATCGGCGCTTCAGTCGCGCCGCCCGGAAGCCCGACGAAGAATTCGTCGGGATTGAGCGACTTGTCGCGGTCGGTGTAGTTGAGCCCGACCTTGACCGAGCTGAGGAAGCTGGTTTCGAATTCGCGCTCGAGTTCGCCGCGGAATTGAACCAGCTCATCCTCGATCTGGCGATCGTTGTAATAGCCCGCCTGGACGCGCGAACCGCCCCAGCCAAGCGGATCCGTCAGGCGAATGAGGTTTGCGTCGCTATAGTTGAGCGTGGGAGTGAACGAAGTCCCGGTCGACCCCGATTGAAAGGCGAGCGTGTCGCTGGCGCCGACGCCGTTGCCGTAACCGGTGCCCGAATAGCTTTCGAGGCTCAGCTCGTTGCGCGTGGTTCGCGACCAGCCCACATCGGCGAACGCCTTCCAGCCATTGCCGGGGTTCCAGGCGACATTACCGCCGACCGAGTAAAGGTCGGCCTGTTTCTCGAAGATGTCATTGCGGACCACACCCTCTACATTGGTGAAGGTGCCCGCGACATATTGGCCCTCTTCGACGGTCGCGCTGGTCGGGCTGAAGCCGGTGCCACAGCACAGATCGAAGCCAAGCGGGAACTCGATCCCGCGCTTGGACTGGTCGTCCTTGAAGTTGCTGTAGAAGCCGTCGAAGGTAAAGGTCACTTCGTCGGTCGGCTTGGCCTGGATCGTGCCGTTGATCCCGAACCGCTTGAGCTGGGTCGAGGTGACGAACGACTTCGATCCGCCGATCAGCGCGTTGCCGTTGACGTTGGCATAGCCCCAGGCATTGAATTCCTGGCTCTGGTAAGGCTCGTCGACATAGGATGCCGCGACCGCGACGCCGAGGCGATCATCGTCGAACTGGTCGACGAAGGTCGCGCTGACGCGATAGCCCTTGTCCTTCGACCCGGCGTTGAGCTTGCCCAGGTCGGCGAGCGAGCCGCGCGCGCCGATCGCGAGGACGCGGCGGCCATATTCGAGCGGGCGCACGGTGCGGATGTCGACCGTCCCGACCAAGCCCTGCCCGACGAGGCTGGCGCTGGGCGACTTGTAGACCACCACCTGGCTGACGACTTCCGACGGATATTGGTCGAACTCGACCCCGCGATTGTCGTTGGTCGAGGTCTGTTCGCGACCGTTGAGGAGCGTTTGCGAGAAATCGGGGCCGAAGCCGCGGATCGAGATCACGTTGGCGCGGCCGTTGGTGCGCTGCGACGCGATACCGGGCAAGCGCGCGATCGACTCGCCGATCGACGAATCGGGCAGCTTGCCAATGTCTTCGGCCGAGACCGATTCGACGATCTGTTCCTGGCGCTTCTTGGTCCCGACCGCGCTTTGCAACGAAGCGCGAAAGCCGGTCACGACGATCGTACTGCTGTCGGCAGCCTGGCCTGCGGCGACTGCGTCGGCGGCGGCGCGATCAGCGGCGACCTGGGCTTCCGCGGCGACAACAGCGGCCTGCTCGGCGTCTGTCGGGGCGGGCGAAGCTTCCTGCGCGAACGCCGGGGTCGCGCCAAGCATGGCGAGCGCCAATCCGAGCACCAGCGGGCTCGACGTCGTCGCAAATAGCGCACGCGTGGAATTCTTGATCATGTCTGTCTCTCCCCTTGCGCCGCCTCCTTGTCCGAAGGTCAGCGCTCGCCGATCGTTGCAATTGCATGACTGTGTGTCGCAGACCGCGCGCCGTGGCTATCGGGTGCTCTCGCTATACATACGTATTCAAGCGCGATACGAAGCAGTTGGCCGTCGCCGAGTGGCCTATTTGCAACGAGCGGACTGCCGTCATGTCCTCGCCCCGCCGTCCCACGTCGTTCGACATCGCCGCGCGCGCCGGCGTGTCACAGCCAACGGTGTCGCGCGCGCTCTCGGGCAGCCCCTCGGTCAGCGCCGAAACCCGGGCCCGCGTGCTCGCCGCCGCGAAGGAGCTCAACTACATCGTCGACAAGAATGCCTCAGGACTGCGGCGCCAGCATTCGCGCACCATCGCATTGCTTTTCTTCGAGGATCCAACCCCCGACGACACGCTCATCAATCCCTTTTATCTCTCGATGCTCGGCGCACTCACGCGGGCCTGCGCGCGCGAAGCTTATGACTTGCTGATCTCGTTCCAGCAGCTCTCGGGCGACTGGCACGTCGATTATGAGGACAGCCGCAAGGCCGACGGCATCCTCCTGCTTGGTTATGGCGATTACATCACCGCGCGCCCGCGGCTCGAGCAACTGGTACGCCAAGGCACGCATTTCGTGCGCTGGGGCGCGGCGCATGCCGACCAGGTTGGGACCACCGTCGGGTCCGACAATGAAGCGGGCGGCTATCTCGCCGGAAAACATCTCGTCGAACGCGGGCGGCGCGCGATCGCCTTCCTCGGCACGGTTGGCGCTGGTTCGCCCGAATTCGTTGCCCGCTGGACGGGGTTCCGGCGCGCGCTCGACGAAGCCGCCATCGTCCACGACCCGCGCCTGATCGTCGACGCCGCGCCGAGCGAGGAATCGGGGCGGCAGGCGGCGCTGAAACTGCTTGATCGCGACGTCGACTTCGATGCCATCTTCGCGACCAGCGATCTCGCGGCCTTGGGCGCGATGCGCGCGCTTCACGACGCTCGGATCGATGTCCCCGGCGACGTGTCGATCGTCGGCTTCGACGACCTCGCCGCGGCGCGGCTGTCCGAACCTCCGCTAACTACCATCGCGCAGGATGCGCGCCAGGCTGGCGAAGCGCTCGTCGCCACGCTGATCGCCAAGATCGAAGAGCGCGCGCCCGACAGCGTCCTGCTCCCGGTCCGGCTGGTCGTCCGCCAGACGAGCTAGGCTTCGGCGACCGATGTCGCGTGGTGCCCCATGCGCGGCAACAGCAGACGCAGCAACGGCCCCGTCATCAACGTCGTGACCACCGCCATCACCACCAGCATCGCGAACATCGAAGGCGGAAGGAAACCGAGTTCATAGCCGACATTGAGGACGATTAACTCCATCAGCGCGCGGGTGTTCATCAGCGCGCCAAGGGTCGACGCCTCGGCGCCTGAGAACCCCGTCGCGCGTGCCGCGACATACACCGGGACAACCTTGCCGAGGATCGCCGCGGCCAGCACGATTGCCAGCCAGTCGAGATCGCCGCTCAGCGCGAAGACGTCAGTCCTGAGCCCGGTGAAGGTGAAGAAGATCGGCAGGAAGAACACCAGCACGAACACGCCGATCTGCCGCCGCCACGCCTCGACGAAGGCGGCATGGCGATGGAACAGCGTCCCTGCGAGGAACCCGCCGAAGATCGCGAATACCCCCAGCTTGAAGGTCGCGATGGCGAGCGCGAAGATGATGGCGAGCACGAGGGCGATCAGGGTTGGCGACAAGTCGCCGCCCACGACCGGCCAACGCCGGACAAGCCGGTCGGCCAGTGGGACGAGGGCATAACGCGCCACCAGCGCGAGTACGACAAGGCCGCCAAGCTGGAGCACGGCACCGTTGATCGACAGGAGCGCCGCCGCATAAGCCGAGACCATCGCTAGCAGGACCCAGCCGATGAGGTCGTTGACCGCCGCGGCGGCGATCGCGACCACCCCCACCGGGTGCCGCTCGAGCCCGAACTGGACGAGGATGCGGCCAAGGATTGGCAGCGCGGTGATCGCCAACGCGACCGCGACGAACAGGCTGTAGGTGATGCGGTCGATGTCGGGTGCGAGGCGATTGGCGCTCGCCAGCCCGATGGCGAATCCCAGCGCGAGCGGGACAAGCAGCGAGGTCGCCGCGATCGCGCTTGCCGCGCGGCGATATCGGCGGTCCTTGAGATGCCCGAATTCGAAGCTCGCGCCGATCTGGAACATCAGCAGGGTCAGCCCGATCTGGCTCAGCACGGTGACCGATTCGGCGGGCTTGGCCCCGAACAGCGTCACCGAAAGATCGGGCGCGATGCTGCCGAGGAGCGACGGGCCCAGCATCAGTCCGGCCACGATCTCGCCAATCGCCCCGGGCTGCCCGAGCCGCCGCGCGACGAGGTGCATTGCCCGCGCCGCGCCGATCATCACGATCAGCTGGACGAGCACCGAAAAGAGCAAGTCCTCGGTCGCGTGGACCGAAGAGCTCATTGCGGCACGGCGCGCCCGCGCTGCCAGCAATAGATCCCAAATCCTGCGATCAGCAAATAGCAAGCGGCGGGGAGTAGCAGCGCGACCCCGAGGCTCCCCGAGACATCCGCAAGCACGCCGGTCAACAACGGCACGACCGCACCGCCGAAGATGGCGATGTTGATGATCCCCGATCCGTCGGCGGCACGTCCGCCAAGCCCCTCGCACGCCAGGCTGAAGATCGTGGGAAACATGATCGAGTTCATGAGGCCGACCGCCAGCAGGCTGTAGCCGGAAAGCGTCCCGCCGCCGTTGATCGAGAACAGCAGCAGGGCGATCGCGCCGACTGCCGCAGCCGCGAGGACTTTGCCCGGGCTGACAACGCGCAGGATGGCCGAGCCGATGAACCGCCCGACCATTGCCCCGCCCCAATATAAGGCGATCAGCGCTCCCGCTGCGCCCTCTTCGAGCCCCATCACGCGCGGCTGCATCAAATAATTGACGAGGAGCGAGCCGATCGCGACCTCCGCCCCGACATAAAGAAAGATCGACAAGGCACCCAGGCCGAACCGCGGCCGCTTGAGCAATGCGAAACCGGCCAGCGGGGAGCCCTGCTCATGCACCTCGCCCTTGAGCCGATTGCGGAACACGAACACCGTCCCTGCAATCACCAGCAGCGCAATGGCAAGCCCGATGTAGGTCAGTACGATCATGCGTGTCTCGGCGGTGCGATAGGCGTCGAGCTCGGCGCCCGACAGCTGGGCCGCAGTCACGCCAGCGAGGCTGCCCAGGATCAGCGCCGAACCGACCCACGGGAAAACGGTCGTGCCGAGGCTGTTGAATGCCTGCGCAAAGGTCAGCCGGCTATGCACTGTTCGCGATGGGCCGAGCAGGCTGATCAGCGGGTTGGCGACGACCTGGACCACCACCACGCCACTGGCGAGCACGAACAGCGCAAACAGGAACAGGCCGTACGTCGCGGTCTGCGAGGCGGGAATGAACAGCAGGCAGCCGACCATCATCGTCAGCAGTCCGACCATCGCGCCGCGCATGTAGCCGATCTTCTTGACCAGCTGCGCGCCCGGAATGCCGATCACCAGGTAAGCCGTGAAGAAACAGAATTGGACCAGCATCGCCTGGGTGTAATTCAGCGTGAACAGCTCCTTGAGCTTGGGAATGATCACGTCGTTGAGGCTGGTGATGCCGCCGAAGATGAAGAATAAGGCGAACACGAAATAACGCAGGTCGGGCGCATCGATCGCGCCGTCGGGATTGCCGAGCGGCGAAGAATTGGCCTCGCCTTGGATCGCTGCGGTCGCCGTCACCATTGTTCGTTACCCCCCTCTGAAGTGACGAAGCTATCGGCTGCGCGCCGCGACGTCACCGTCAAACTTGCGGCATGCATACGAATGCAGCGCGGTTGTGCATCGTCCGCGCGTCTGTCAGCCTCGCGGCAAATCCGGGCGTGTTTCGACCCGGGGGGAGAGGTCATGTCAGTCATCGAAAAACCGCGGCAGTCGTTTGCCGGGTTGTGGAACATCTCGTTCGGCTTCTTCGGCATCCAGATCGGCTTCGCGCTCCAGAATTCCAACATGAGCCGGATTTTCCAGACGCTCGGATCAAGCCTCGATGACCTTCCCGCCTTGTGGATCGCGGCGCCTTTGACCGGGCTCCTCGTCCAGCCGATCGTTGGCTACATGAGCGACCGCACATGGCTTGGCCGGCTCGGGCGCCGCCGGCCTTATTTCCTCGCCGGCGCAATACTCGCGGCCTTGTCGCTGGTGGCAATGCCGCTAGCGCCGATGCTGCTCGTCGCCGCGCTTTTGCTGTGGCTGCTCGACGCCAGCCTCAATATCTCGATGGAGCCGTTCCGCGCCTTTGTCGGCGACATGCTGCGCAAGGACCAGCACACCGCCGGCTATGCGGTGCAGACCGCCTTCATTGGGGCGGGCGCCGTGGTCGGCTCGATTGTCCCGTATCTGCTCGATTACTTCGGCGTCGCCAACGAGGCGCCCCCCGGGATCATCCCCGATACTGTCCGCTACAGTTTCTGGTTTGGTGCGATCGCCATGTTCCTCGCCGTTCTGTGGACCGTGATCTCGACCAAGGAATATAGCCCCGACGATATGCGCGGCTTCGGCGAGGACAGCGCCGAGGAAGCCAATGCGCTGACCCTGCGCGCGCTCGCCGCGCGCGGCTTCGGCAGCAGCGCGGCCTGGATTGTCGCCGGGCTCCTCGTCGTTGTCGCGGTCGAGCGCTTCGCGTTAGAAAAGGAAGTCTATCTGCTCGGTGGGCTGCTCATCACCTACGGCCTCGCCTCGATTATCGCGATCGTCAGCGCGCGCGGCGGCCAGCGCTCGACGATGCTGTCGAGCATCGTCGGCGACTTCAAGGGCATGCCGCCGCTCATGAAAAAGCTCGCCTTGGTCCAGTTCTTCAGCTGGTCGGCATTGTTCATCATGTGGATCAACACCACCCCGGTTGTGGCGCAAAACTTCTTCGGATCGGCCGACGCGAGCAGCGCTGCTTATCAGGAAGCCGGCAATTGGGTCGGAGTGTTATTCGCCACTTATAACGGCGTCGCCGCGATCGCCGCGCTGACGCTGTTGCCCCTGCTCGCGCGGCATTTCGGCAAGGTGAAGACGCATATCGTCGGCCTGCTGTGCGGCGCGCTTGGCTATGCCAGCTTCTTCGCCTTCTCCAATCCACAGCAGCTTATCTTCGCCGAGATCGGGATCGGCATCGCCTGGGCGTCAATCCTCGCCATGCCCTACGCGATCCTCGCGTCGAGCCTGCCGCAGGCCAAGCTCGGCATCTATATGGGACTGTTCAACGTCTTCGTCGTCGTCCCGCAACTACTCGTCGCGACGATTATGGGGTCGATCATGAAGGCCTTTTTCCCGACCGACCCGATCTACACTATGGCCTTCGCGTCTGCGACGTTGGCCGTCGCCGCGCTGGCCATGATGCGTGTTACTGATACATCCGACGAGATGGCGTAGAAAATCTGGTCGAGCAATTACGGGCAACCAAGTGAAATTAAGGCCATTCGATCAGCGCCCGCGCGAGTAAATCCATACTGCCGCTCCGCGCGCTTGCATGGACGTCCCCCAACGCGGGTCGGCCAGCCGGTCTGAGTGCCCTTTGAGCACATTGGCCGTTCTCGATCCTCGATCCTCCTTTGGCGAACCGCCGGCTGCAGGCTACAGGGCGCGAATGCTCCGACTGACCGAACTTAGCCTGCCACTGCATCATCCACCCGAGGCATTGCCCGCCGCGATCTGCAAGCGGTTGCGGCTCAGCCCGCGCGACCTCGTGCGCCACGTCGTTGCGCGTCGTGCGCACGATGCGCGCGACAATGCCAATATCCAGTTGGTCTATTCGGTCGACGTGAACGTGAAGGACGAGGGCGCGGTGCTGACGCGGTTTCGCAAGGACCGTAACGTCCAGCCAACCCCGAACACCAGCTACAAGTTCGTCGCGCAGGCACCGGCGGGGATCAAGCGCCCCGTCGTGGTCGGCGCAGGACCGTGCGGCCTGTTCGCCGGACTGATCCTGGCGCAGATGGGCTTTCGACCGATCATCCTCGACCGTGGCAAAGTGGTTCGCGAGCGGACCAAGGATACGTGGGGCCTGTGGCGTCGCGGCGTGCTCGACCCCGAATCCAACGTCCAGTTCGGCGAGGGCGGCGCCGGCACTTTCTCCGACGGCAAGTTGTACAGCCGGATCAAGGACTCGCGTCATCTCGACCGCAAGGTGCTGACCGAATTCGTGCGCGCCGGTGCTCCGCCCGAAATCCTGACCGAGGCGCACCCGCATATCGGCACCTTCCGGCTGGTGACGATGGTCGAAAGCCTGCGCGAAACCATTGAAAGCCTGGGCGGCGAATACCGCTTCGGAACGCGCGTCGACGGGCTTGATATCTCGACCGACGCCAAGGGCATGCGGCACGTGCGCGGCCTGCACCTCCACGGCGGCGACACCCTTGTGGCCGATCATGTCGTGCTGGCGATCGGGCACAGCGCACGCGACACCTTCGAAATGCTCCATGCAGCCGGCGTGCATGTCGAGCCGAAGCCGTTCTCGATCGGCGTCCGCATCGAGCATCCGCAATCGTGGATCGACAAGTCGCGGTTCGGAGTCGACGCCGGCAATCCGATCCTGGGCGCGGCCGAATATCATTTGTCGCACCACTGCCGGAATGGCCGCACGGTCTACAGTTTCTGCATGTGCCCGGGGGGAACGGTGGTCGCAGCGACCTCCGAGGAAGGACGCGTCGCCACCAATGGGATGAGCCAATATTCGCGCAACGAGCGCAACGCCAATTCGGGCTTTGTCGTCGGCATCGACCCGAGCCGCGACTATCCCGGCGATCCGCTCGCGGGCATCGCATTCCAGCGACACTGGGAATCTTTGGCGTTTGTCGCCGGCGGTTCGAGTTACAAGGCGCCGGCCCAGCGCGTCGGCGACTTCCTCGCGGGCCGGCCATCAGAAACCCTGGGAAGCGTCGTCCCATCCTATCGCCCGGGCGTGACTCCGACCGACCTTTCGCAATGTCTGCCTGCGTTCGCCGTGGAGGCGATGCGCGAGGCAATCCCGGTCTTCGGGCGCCAGATCGCCGGCTATGACCACCCCGACGTCGTCATGACCGGGGTCGAGACGCGAACCTCGTCCCCCGTGCGCTTCACCCGCGGCGACGACTTCCAGAGCCTTAACACCGCGGGCCTGTTCCCGGCCGGCGAGGGGGCGGGCTATGCTGGCGGCATCCTGTCCGCTGCGGTCGACGGCATCAAGGTCGCCGAAGCCCTCGCGCACAGTGTCACCGGGCGCTCGGCACCGTGACGCTGATCCTGTTCAACAAGCCGTACGATGTAATGAGCCAGTTTACCGATCGCGCCGCTTCCGCCTCGGCGCGCCGCACGCTGTCGGATTTCATCGACCTGCCGGGCGTGTATCCGGCAGGGCGGCTCGATCTCGACAGCGAGGGCCTGCTGTTGCTTACCGACGACGGCCGACTGCAAGCGCGGATCGCCGACCCGAAATTCAAGATGGCCAAGACTTATCTGGTGCAGGTCGAAGGCGACGCGGCCGAGAGTGCCCTGGAGGCGCTTCGACGGGGCGTGGATTTGAAGGACGGACCCACCCGCCCCGCCGAAGTCGAACGGATCCCCGACCCGCGGATATGGCCGCGCGATCCGCCGATCCGGGTCCGCAAGAGCATCCCCGACTGCTGGATCAGGCTGACGATCCGCGAAGGACGAAACCGCCAGGTGCGCCGCATGACCGCCGCCATCGGTCACCCGACGCTGCGGCTGATACGCTGGAGTATTGGGGAATGGGCGATCGATGGACTGCGCCCCGGCGAATGGAAGCGCTCCTAGGGTTGCACCGTTGGGCCAGCCGGCTTCGCTCGGTGCGCGGCCAGCCGCCGGTCGATTTCCTGTATGCGGAGCCGTTCGGCTGTGCCCTTGGCGAGACCTTTCAGGCGGCATTCGGCCCACAGCTTCCTGCGTTCGGCCTCCAGCGCTTTGAGGTAGAGATCAGCCACCTGTCATTTCCTTCTGCCCTTCGTTCCCCGGCGCGCGCGCCGAACCGCCGCCATACCACTATTTACCCCATCCTCGTCGGCCAGCTTGCGCCACCGGGCGAAGCGGGCGGAATCGAGTGTCTTTTGCTCGATCGCGGCACGGACCGCGCAGCCCGGCTCGTCGGCGTGGGTGCAGTTGGTGAAGCGGCACTGGAGCGTTATCGCCACAATGTCGTCGAACACCTCGGCGACGCCGGAGGTGACTTCGGACATCTGAAGCTCGCGCATGCCCGGCGTGTCCACGAGCCAGCCGCCTCCCCCCGGACCGCCGCCCAGACGATGCATCTCGCGGACGGTCGTCGTGTGCAGGCCTTTGCCGTCACTCTCGCGCACGGCCTGCGTGGCGATGCTGTCGGACCCCTTCAACGTGTTGACGAGCGTTGACTTGCCGACACCCGATGACCCCACCAACGCCACCGTTGCTCCCATGCCACAATAAGCAGCGAGCCGAGCGACACTCTCGGGATCGCGCCCGTTGACCAACTCGACCTGCAAGTGCGCCTGGAGCGCGCTCGCTGCTTCTAGGAATTGCCCGGGACCAGACCAAAGGTCGGCCTTGGTAAGCACGACGACCGGGCGCACGCCAGCCTCGCGGGCGAGGACAAGGTAGCGTTCGAGGCGCGCAACATTGAAATCCTGGTTGCAGGACGTGACGATGAACAGCGTGTCGACGTTTGCCGCGATGAGCTGAAGCCGGCGTTCGTCGCTGGGGGCTGGCCGCTTGAACAGGCTTGTCCGATCGAGCAAGCGAACGAGGGTCCGATCATCCCGGTCAATCAGCAGCCAGTCACCAACGGTGGGCCGGTCCTCGGGTCCCTTTGGCTCGGGGAGGCTGGACGAAATCGATTCTTCAACGCCTTCGCCCAAGACGGTCACCATCCCGCGATGAACGGACATCACGCGAACAGGCTGGCACGCGCGCCCCTCCTCGGCAGACACTTGATCGCTGAAGAACGGCTTCCACCCGAGCTCGGGGAGGGTCGAATTCATTGTTTTCATCGGCTTTCGACAAGGGCTTTCGTCAGGGCCCGCGCCGCCCAGGATACGGAGGCTCTTGAACGAACTCTTCGCTGAGCTTCCGGTGCCCTTCTGGCAGCAACGGGTTCGCTCACCTGCATCCGCCTGCCGTTCAGACCAAGGACAAACGTCCGTTCCGGACCACTACGATAGCGCGTGGTGCGACCGAGTTGGGCGCAAGGCAGACCGTCAGCCCCCGCCGCGCGTAATTGGTTCTCACTCGTCCTCTATGCGGTCGCGAATAATTTGCAGCATTCCGCAATCGTGAGAAATGGTGCCCAGGAGAGGACTCGAACCTCCACGACCTTGCGATCGCCAGCACCTGAAGCTGGTGCGTCTACCAATTCCGCCACCTGGGCACTC
>JAZKHF010000235.1:0-1686 GCA_040385545.1 Pseudomonadota bacterium | reverse complement strand
GGATCCTGCAGATCGGCATCGATGATCAGGATGGTGTCGCCGCGCGCCAGGTCGAGCCCGGCGGTCAGCGCCAGTTGGTGGCCGTGGTTGCGCGACAAGTCGATCGCCACCACCCGCGGATCGTTGGCCGCAAGATCGCGCATCATGTCCCAGGTGCCGTCGCGCGATCCGTCGTTGACCAGCACCAGCTCATAATCCGCGCCGACCGCCGCATTCGCCGCCGCGGACAGGCGCTGGTGCAGGGTGGGCAGGCATTCCTGCTCGTTGAAACAGGGAATGACGATCGAAAGCGCGGTCATGGCACCTTATTGGCTTGCACGCCTTCCCTTGCATAGAGGCTGCTGCCGGCGCCGCTCCACACCCGACGATAGCCACGCAGCGATGCCTCGTCATAGGCCGGTACGTCGATCAGCCAGACATAGTCGAAGGCATTTCGGGGAATGGCCCGCATCGCCTGGTCGACGTTCGGTGACTTGGCTTTCCTGCATCCGGCGGCGCTGACCATTTGCGACGGATCGGCGCGGAACGGGCCGGCCGGGTCGTAGCGGATGGTCAACAAATTCGCCCCTTCGATCCCCCATTGATCGTTGGCGAAGGCGTGGCGGCGAACGATCGCCATCGCGCCGAGATGCGACTGGCGGAACATCGGCCACAGCGAATCGCAGCTTTGGCCGACAAGATAGACGAGGGGCGCACCGCGCCGGACATGGTCGAGCGCCGCGAGCTGACGTTGCTGGCGGTCGGATGCGATACCAAGGCTGACCGTGGTGACCGCCACCTTGGCGACGAACAGCCCGACCGCCGCGACTGCCAGGACTTGCGACAGGCCCGGCGGTGGCTCCCGCCGGACGCGAATTGCAAGCGCGATCACGGCCATCGCATAGGGCGCCAGACGCATGTCGGCATAGGCCGACCCGAACACCGTCCACGGCAAGATGACGAATGCGATTGCAAGGACCAAGGCCGAAAATGCCAGGTTGCGCGACAAGGTGAAGAAACGACTGATCAAGGCGAACGCAGCGGTGATCCCGATCAGCAGCAGGATCGACGTGTCGATCGACTGCCATTGATCGCGCAATGCCCATACCAGCCACAACCATTTGATCGGCCAGTTGAACCAGCCGAACGTCGGCGCTCCGCTAATCTCGCTACGCCACGTCAGCATGATCAGGGCCGGCGCGGCCAGCACGATCGCGTGCATTGCCGCCTTCAGGCCCGCCATCCACCAACTGATCCCCTTGTCATGCTGGCGCACCGCCTCGGCCGAGAAGCAGAGCAGCCCCAGCGTGCCCCAGCCGAAGGTGTGGCAGATGAAGATGACGAAGCTGATCGGCACGAACAGCGACGCCCGCAGCCGCAACTTTCCCAGCCGCCCGAGCCTGAGCCACAGGCCGAAGGCAAGGAAGGCGAGCGCCATCGACAAGGTATAATTGAGGAAGCCGAACAGGAACGGGTGCGAAAAAGCGAAGGGCAGGGCCAGCGCCGCGGTCGGCGGAAGCCGGTGATGCACTTCGCGTGCAACCCACAGGAAACCGGCCACGGTCATCGGCGGGATGCTCATCGCGATCAGCTTGACCGAAAACTCCAGCCCGAAAATCTTGGATAAGGGGATGATCAGCAGATCGACCCCGAGATTGCCGATCAACTTCCATTCGAAGCCGAAGAATCGTTGCAGCTCGGGCGAAT
>JAZKHF010000234.1:0-1644 GCA_040385545.1 Pseudomonadota bacterium | reverse complement strand
GCCGAAGATAATCATCTTCGGCCCCAACCACAATAGATTGAGAGCGGCCCCCACCCGAACACCGCATATTGTGTCCAAACGCGTTTGGAACACAAGAGACAAAATTAATATCGGATGAAAAAATTCAGCGCTGCGAAGGGCGCTGTGGCGATTGCGCCACGGCTTTGGCGACCATCGCCTCCTCGGGCATCGCGAAGGCGCTTCGCCCTTTCGGTGGGGAGGCGATCAGGCCGGTCACGAAGTAGGCGATGCCCCTCCCGCTACCACGATCGATCCACAGACCGGACCGCAAGCC
Organism: Pseudomonadota bacterium; assembly: GCA_040385545.1. Lineage (GTDB taxonomy): Bacteria > Pseudomonadota > Alphaproteobacteria > Sphingomonadales > Sphingomonadaceae > Sphingomicrobium. The sequence goes on along the minus strand of JAZKHF010000234.1, from coordinate 1,349 downwards.
ATAGGCTTCGCCCGAGTGACCGAGCCAATCGCCGGGGGGCAGGCCGGGATTGTCGGCGCAGCCGGTCGCGCGCGTCGCGATCAGATGAATCGAGAGACCGAACCGGCAATAGATGCCATTTTCAGTCTGCCCGTTGCGCCCATTGTAGGTCCACACGGGCGTCGTCATCGTGTCGACCGAGGCGGGCGACAGAATGCGTGTTCCGTCGATCGTTCCCCGGCCGAGCAACAGGCGTCCGATCCTGGCGAGATCGCGCGCCGAAATGCGCAGGCCGCCCTGTGGGGCGAAGGTCGATCCATTTTCCCCAAGGACCAGATGATCGAGGTCGCAACCGCCGTCGCGGGCGCGCTGCACCGGGCAGTCCGGGCGCCGGCCGTGGAGGTCGTCCTTGACCGGTGCGCCATCCTGATCGAGCTGGACCGCGCGCGCCACGGCGGCATCGCTGCACGTCGGCCAGTTGAAGCAGGCTTGAAGTCGCATCGGTGCCAGCACCAGCCGCATCATCGCATGATCGAAGCGCTCGCCGGTCACGCGTTCGACGATCGATCCAATCAGCGGGAAGTTGAGGTTGGCATAAGCGAAGTAGCCGCTGCCCGGGCCATAGGAGGCGTCCCAGCTGGCCGGATCGGCAAGCACGGCGCGCACGGTGCCGCCCAGCGGAATGGCATATTGATCGTCATGGTCGCGAAGCGATGAGGTGTGACTCAATAATCGGCGCAGCGTCACCGGCTGGTCGGGGAATGAGGGGTTACGCAGCCGCCAGCCCAAATAGGTCGAAACGTCGGCGTCCAGATCCAGCCTGCCCTGTTCGACCAGCCGCATGACGCCGATCGCCACGACCAGCTTGCTGATCGACGCGATCCGCACCGGATCGTCGAGGGTCACGGCACGTCGGGTGGCAGGATCGGCAAGCCCCTCCACAAACGACGCGCCTTGCCCGTGCGCATCGAAGGACAGTCCGACCCGCGCCCCGTCGTTCCCAGGTCGCTGGGGTAGCGTGGTGCATGCGGCGAGAGGCACAGCGAGCAAGAGTGCACGAAGCATGAGGGGCAGCATGGTCTCACCCTTGGCACAGGGCAATGCTTCCGTTCGCAGCCGGTCCGGCTTGCAACCTTTTGCGGCTTGGGTCATTGAGGCGGGGCGGACCGGGCCCCTCTGGCGATGGCTTCAACAGCCTCGTGATGTCGGACCGCATCGGATGTTTCCGGTGCGATTCGAGCGGCCCTTTCAAGCCCTCAGCCCTGCCGGAAACGTCCGATCGAAAGCCACTGCTTTTCGAGAGGATGAACAATGGAATTTCTCACCGCCGACTGGCTCGGCACGCCCGCCTGGTTCTGGCTATCCTTCCT
>JAZKHF010000233.1:0-2706 GCA_040385545.1 Pseudomonadota bacterium | reverse complement strand
GATCGGTGGTGTAGACGCCGTCGACGTCGGTGTAGATGTCGCAGCGGTCGGCCTTCAGCCCCGCGGCGATGGCAACCGCCGACGTGTCCGATCCGCCGCGGCCCAAGGTGGCGACGCGGCCGTCTTCGCTCACACCCTGGAAGCCCGGAATGACTGCAACCGTCCCCGCCTTGAGCGCCTCGTCGAGCGTCGCGGATTCGATCTTGTCGACGCGGGCATTGCCGTGGACCCCTGTGGCGCGGAGCAATTGCCAGCCCATGAAACTGCGCGCGTTGAGGCCCATGTTCTGCAGCGTCATCGCCAGCAGCCCGGCAGTGACCTGCTCGCCCGATGCCACCACCACGTCATATTCCTGATTATCGTGGATCGCGGCGGCCTCGCGGCACAATTGAACGAGCCGGTCGGTCTCGCCCGCCATCGCGGAGACGACGACCAGCACCTCATGGCCCGCCTCGACTTCGCGTCGCACTCGTGCGGCGACAGACCGGATCCGCTCGATCCCGGCCATCGACGTGCCACCGAATTTCATGACAATTCTAGACAAAGATCCGTTGGTCCTGAGCTTGGTCCCCACAAACCCGTTCGTCCTGAGCTTGTCGAAGGACTGTCCTTCTTCGTCAGCGCGCAATAAAGGAATACAGGGCTTCGACAATGCTCGAAACGCATAGTCCCCCAGACTATGCTGGTTTCGAGCATCAGCCCGAACGGATGTGTGTATGGCAAGTCCCACTTCAATCATCGACCGCGAAGCCGCCCACTTCGGCGCCATGGCTGGCGACTGGTGGGATCCCGATGGCGCGTCGGCGATGCTTCACAAACTTAATCCGGTTCGCCTCGCCTACATCCGCGACCGGATCGACCAGCATTGGCATCTCGACGAATGCACGCTCCGACCGCTTACCGGCAAGTCGGCGTTGGACGTCGGCTGCGGCGCCGGCCTGCTGGCCGAGCCGCTCGCCCGCATGGGCGCCACCGTCACCGCGATTGACGCCGCGCCGGAGCTGATCGCCGCAGCGAAGGCGCATGCGTCCGGCGCGGGCCTCGCGATCGACTATCGCGCCACCGGCGTCGAGGCGCTCGAAGGGCACTTCGATCTGGTCACCGCAATGGAGGTGATCGAGCATGTCGCCGATCCCCGCGCCTTCATCTTTAGCCTCGCCGCACGGCTAGCCCCCGGCGGCCTGTTGATCCTCTCCACCCCCAACCGCACCGCCTGGTCGCGGTTGATGACGATCACGTTGGCCGAAGGCTTCGGCAAGATCCCCCGCGGCACCCACGATTATGACGCCTTCATCACCCCCGACCAGATGACCGCAATGCTGGCCGAGGCGGGGCTGGCGGTCGACGACGTCGAAGGCATTGCGATGAGCCCGGTGCGCGGGCTGCATTTGAGCGAGGACGTGCGGCTCAACTATTTGGTGAGTGCGAAAAGCTCCTCTTAATTCGTCATTCCCGCGAACGCGGGAATCCCGCTAACCCTTCTCGGTCGAATCGCCACGAGACGACGTCTCGATGCGGGAGGACGCGTGCATGAAGGGAGGCTGGATTTACATCATGGCTGACCGGTATCGCGGTGCCATGTACATTGGTGTGACCAGCGATCTTCCAGCCCGGATCACCGCTAATCGGGAGGGTCGGGGCTCTAAATTCTGTGCTCGCTACGGCCTGTCGCGGCTGGTTCATGTCGAGGAAGCTCCGACGATCATCGAAGCGATCGCACGCGAGAAAGCGCTTAAAAAATGGAATCGCGCCTGGAAAATTGAGTTGGTCGAAGGGGGCAATCCGAACTGGATCGATCTTTTCGAATACATAAACGCCTGACGTTAGCGGGATTCCCGCGTTCGCGGGAATGACGGAAAATGGTAATGTGCCGTATCTCACCGTTCCACCCGATTGAACCAGCTGTTGAACGCCACCGTCACCCGGTCGTCCGCCGACTGGTTGGGGTGCACCCAATGCTTCAGATAGCTCGGCCATAACAGGCACGTCCCCGCCGTCGGCCGGATGGTGAACTTGCTCCGCGTGAATGGCGTCTCGAACCGCGCGTTGGTGCCGATCGCGCCGCGCGGATCGATGAATTCGATCGCGCCCGATGTTGCATCGCTCGGGTCGGCGGGCGGCGGCACGCGGACATAATAGACGCCGGACCAGAAGGCACCGGGGTGGTCGTGCGGCGCGTTCATCGCGCCCGTCGGGTTGACGTTGACCCAGCCATCCTGGCTCGGGACCAGGTCGGCGGGTCGGCCGGGCATCAGCTTGACACCGCTCGCCTCGACGATCGCCTTCAGCTCGGCCGCCAGCGCGGCATGCCCCGGCTCGGGCCGGTCGAACAGATCGTTGGCCGAATGCCAGCCATAGAGGTTGGATCGCCCGACCCCCGGCTCCACCGTCCGCCGCGCCGCAATCTCCTCGATCAGCCGCGCATTCAGCGCCTCGGCCTTGCGCAGCCTGACGGTAACCAACGGCACGGGAAACAACACCCGAACTTCTGGTTCGTCGAACGCCATTGGAGCCCCCCTCAACGGCGACGAGCCGCCCTAAAAGTCCACCTTGTCGTAATGCGCCGGTGGCACGATGACCTCCATCCGCTCGCCCAGCAACGGCCGGAAGCAGGGGCGGCTCTTCATCACCGCATACCAGTCCTTGGTCGGCTTGTGCCCGCGCCAGTCGAGCGCGCCGAGATAGTCGATCACCGACAGATGCGCC
>JAZKHF010000232.1:0-1727 GCA_040385545.1 Pseudomonadota bacterium | reverse complement strand
ATCATGCGAACACTCTCCCCAAGGCGCATGGAGCGCCGGGGATGAGACGATGCAAATCACCCTTTCACAGTTCGAGCGGATCGACGGGCTTATGTCCTCGCTCCTGCGCATGGGCGAGTTCGAGACCTGCGCCGACCCGCGCGGTTACATCGCCACCAGCAACCGCCTGTTCGATGCGTGCGTCGATGCGTTCGGTTTCGCCGCGAGCGATGCCTACGCCAGCGCGCTCGATTGGGCGGCGGAGATCGTCGCCAAGGCGCTGATCGGCACGCTGGACGTTCTCGACGTGGAGGCGGTGTGATGCGCTTCGACCTCACCCCCACACAGCGCCGTGACGCCGCTCGCGTGGCCTCGATCACCAACCGCGACACGCTCGCATGGGCCAAGGCGACGTTCGCTCGCTTTCCGCACCGCACCGACTTGCGCGACTTGATCGCCAAGCAGGGAGTCGCGTGATGGGCGGGATGTTCGACAACATTTTCGACGATCTGCGCGAGAACCCGCGTCTTGCGCTCAGGTTCAAGGTTGCCGCCCATCATCGCGGCGGTGCGCTGCGGATTGAGGATGAAGCCGGGAAGTTGCTGGGTCACGTCGAGCAGGTCGATTGGCAGGATGAGACTGCAAACCTGTGGGCGGCCAGCGGCGACCTGTATGGCGCGCTCAAGCAAGCGGTCGAGACTTACGGCAAACCCGGCGGGCCGTGGAATGTGCCGAGCGACCCCGGCGGTTGGCTGGATCGTTCGCGCGACGCCCTGCACAAAGCTGAAGGGCTGTGGAAGTGAACGCCCGCATGACCGCCACCCTTCACCGTGCCGCGCCGAGCGAGGCGATGATCCGCTGGGGCACATTCGGCATCACGTTCTACGCGGCGGGCGATTTCGCTGCGTCAGACCAAGCTGAAGTGTTCCTCAAAGAGGCGGGGTTTTCGCTCGGGAGTAGTCGGCGCGGTGCGCCGACGGCGTGCATGTTCGGCGACTATACCGTCAGCAAGTGGCGCAACCTCAATCATGACGAGCGGCGCGAGACGCACGCCACACTGACTGGCGACAGGCGCAATGGTCCGCTGTCATTCCGCTTACTCCCCGCCGCGCCCGACGAGGCCGTGCAAGCCATCGAAGCCGCCATTGCCAAGGCGACCGGCAAGTGAGCGCCCCTGCCCATATCACCGCCGCGCCATTCATTCTGGACGACGACGAGCTGGCCGAACTGCTGGCCGAGGACGAGCGCGCCGAGCGGATCGAGGCCGCGCGTGAACTCGCCGACGAACGGGCGCGCTGGCACCGGCGCTATGCGGACGGAACGTGGAATCTGGACGAATGTCTGGACTACACGGGCCAAAGCCTCGCCGACTTCATGCCGACCGATGCGCGTGTCTCGCCCGTGCTGGCGGGGGAACTGTGATGGGTGTTACCCGCACTCTCGAAATCGACGACCTGACGCCGGATGAACTGGCCGCGCTGTTCTGCGATATGGACAGCCAGCAGCAGGCGCGTTTTTTCTCCTACGTCGGGCAAGCGGCGAAAACTTGGTCGGGTGCGGGATGGTGTCAGCAGTGCTGCGCCATTTCCGAACACCTCGACAGGGACGCGACCGAGACCATCGCCAAGCTCGCTGAATGGGCGGCTGATCCATACGTCCGCCCCGGCACCCTTCCCGCCACCTCGCCGGTCACCCCCCCGACCGTGGCACCCCATCCCGGCACTGGCGAGGATAGCGCCGGGATTACC
>JAZKHF010000231.1:0-3153 GCA_040385545.1 Pseudomonadota bacterium | reverse complement strand
GCGGTCGAACCAGAATGGTCAGTATCAACATCGCGGCGTCGACGAGTTCGCGGCTGGCTCCGCCCAGCAGCGGATCGAGATAGCTGGATGCGACGCCTTCCACCACACCGAGCAGTATGCCGGCGAGCAATGCACCGCCGATGCTGTCTAGTCCGCCAAGAACGGCGACGGTCACTCCCTTAAGAAGCAATTGCGCCAGCGACTGGTCGACGCCCTGCACCGATCCCCACAGCACGCCGGCGACAGTTGCCACCACTGCAGCCATCGCCCAAGACAACGCCACGCCGCGTTCGACGGAAATTCCGACCGACCATGCTGCGGTGTAGTCGTCGGAAATGGCGCGCAACACCACGCCCATCCGGGTGCGAAAGAAAAGCACGAACAGGCCGAACATGACGACCGCAACGGCGGCACCGATCGCATAGGCCCGATTGATCAGCATTGGGCCTATGAACAGCGGAGCATCGCTGATGCCGAGTGGCATCGGCCGTCCGGTACCGCCCGAGATGGTCATGGAGCCGGCACGGAGGAATATTTCCAGACCCAGCGTCATCATGAGGATCATGACGATTGGTCGGCCGGCAAGCCGGCGCAGCGCGATCCGCTCGATCCCCATGCCGACGCCGAACATCGTCACGACCCCGAGCGCGATCGCAAGCCAAATCGGCGCGCCGGCATTGTTGGCAAATGCCAACACCACATAGGCACCCACCATCGTCATAGCGCCCTGCGCCAGATTGGGCACCGAGGAGGATTTGTAGATCAGCACGATGCCCATCGCGACCAGCGAATACATTAGGCCGACGAGGGCGCCATTGACGGCGGATTCGGACAGCAACTCCCAATCCATCGGTCAGGTCTCCTGTACCGACAGAGTACGCTCGATCACGCCGACTTCACCCGACTCGTAACTGATCTGCGCTTTCATCAGCACCGTGCTCTGGCGATCGTAGATGGCGTCGATGATCGGCTTGTAGCGCTCCTCGACCACGTTGCGTCGAATCTTGCGCGTGCGCGTGATCTCGCCGTCGTCGGCATCGAATTCCTTGTGCAAGCAAACAAATTGTCGCAATTGCAATCCATCGGGAAGCGTTGTGTTGACGTGTTTCACCGCCTCGGTCACAAGGTCGATAACTTCTCGCTTCTGCGATAGATCGGCATAGGAAATGTAAGAGATGCCGCGCAGCTCGGCCCACAGGCCCACCGCCTCCTTGTCGATGCAGACGATGGCCGCCAGCGTATCGCGCTCGCGTCCGAGCACCGCAGCGTCCTTGACATACGGGCTGAACTTTAGGCGGTTCTCGATGTAGTTGGGGATATAGCGCTCCCCCTTGGCGGTGTGCACGACATCGGACAGGCGCCCCAGCACCACCAGATGACCGTCGGGTTCGACGTAACCGGCGTCGCCAGTATGCAACCAGCCGTCTTCGAGACTCTCGCGCGTCGCCTCTTCCTGGTTGAAGTATCCGCTGAACACGCTGCCGGAGCGAACCAGGATTTCGCCGGCGTCGCTGATACTGAGCTCTACGCCTGGCAGTGGGCGACCGACTGTGTGCAGCCGCACCTCGTCGAGGCTCTGGATCGCGTTATAAGCGCTGCTTTCGGTCTGGCCGTAGAGTTGGCGCAGTTTGATTCCGAGCGCGCGGTAGAACACGAAGGTATCCTCGCCCATCGCTTCGCCGCCGGTGAAAGCGCCGTACAATCGGGTCAGGCCGAGCTGGTCCTTAATCGGCCCGTAAACAAGCCACTCGCCGAGCGGGCTCAACAGCCGCTGCTTGAGAGTGGGCGGCTTGCCTTCGAGCTTTCGTTTCTCGGCGGCAATGGCCGACGCCATGAAAAAGCGGTAGGTCAGTTTTTTCAGCCAGGAGGAGTCTTCGATCCGCACCTGTATAGTTGTTAGGAGATTGTCCCAGCTGCGCGGCGCAGCGAGATAGAATGTTGGCGCGATCTCGCGCAGGTTTTGCAGGACGGTCTCCTGGCGTTCGGGAATATTGATGGTGAAGTGCAGGGCTATTGCCGCACCCATCGTCACAGCGAAGTCGCCGACCCAGGCCATCGGCAAATAGGCCAGAATGCTTTCGCCGAACCGAAACGCGTCGCCCTGATAGGCGTTGCGCACGCCAGCCAACAGATTGCTGTGCGAAAGCACCACCCCCTTGGGTTTCCCGGTACTGCCGGATGAATGCACGAACACCGCCGGCCCTTCGGGCTGGGCGCGGTCGATCAAACGCTGCCGTGCCGCGTTGTCTGTGGCAAAGGATTGGGCACCCTTGGCCTGAAGCGCGTCCCATGAAATCTGTCCGGGACTGCCGTAGGCCGCCAATCCGCGCGGATCGTCGTAGATGATGTGGTCGATCACCGCGCCCTGCTCACGCAACTCAAGCATCTTGTCGACCTGCTCCTGGTCTTCGGCCAACATGAAGCGCGCACCCGCCTCATGAACGAAGTGCCTGATTTCATCGAGCGTCGCATCCGGATAGGCCGGCATCGCGTATCCACCGAGTGCACCGGCGGCCAGCATCCCCGCATAAAGCCGCGGCCGGTTGTCGCCTAGCACCAGCATGACTTCGCCCGCCTTGAAGCCCAACGCTTCGAGGCCCGCGGAGCAGCACATCACGCTGTCCAGCAGTTGCCGCCAGGTGGTTTCTTTCCAGATGCCCTTGCTCTTCTCCCGCATCGCCACGCGGTCGGGGAACACTTCGGCGTTCCGCGCCAGCACGCGGATCAGCGTGGTATCGGTTTCGAAATTCCAGGCCGAGGTCGGCTCAGCGGACGGCATGCGTCCCCCCGATATAGGCCTCGACGACCTTGGGATCGGCGACGACGTCGGCCGGAATACCGCTGCCGATCATGGCGCCGTAATTCAGCGCCAGCATGCGATCGCAAATGCCGGTGATGACGTCCATGTGGTGTTCGATCAGCAGCACGGTCACTCCACGCTCGTCGCGTGCATCGAGGATGAAACGCGCCATGTATTCCTTCTCCTCCTGGTTCATTCCCGCCATCGGCTCGTCGAGAACGAGGAAGCTTGGCTCGGCAGCCAGCGCGCGCGCCAATTCGACCCTTTTCTTAAGGCCGATCGGAATCCCATCGACCATTTCGTCGCGCACGCTTTCAAGCTGCAGGAAATCAATCACATCTTCGACTGCGGCG
>JAZKHF010000230.1:0-2461 GCA_040385545.1 Pseudomonadota bacterium | reverse complement strand
CGGGCAGCTCGATCATGCCGGGCAAGGTCAACCCGACCCAGTGCGAATCGCTGACGATGGTCTGCGCCCAGGTCATCGGCAATCAACAGGCCGTCACGGTCGGCGGGATGCAGGGGCATTTCGAACTGAACGTGTTCATGCCGCTGATCGGCGCCAACGTGCTGCGCTCGATCGAGTTAATGTCGATCGGCATGACCAGCTTCGCAACGCGCTGCGTCGACGGGATCGAGGCCAATGAGGCGCAGATCAAGGCGCTGGTCGACCGATCGCTGATGCTGGTGACCGCGCTCGCGCCCGAGATCGGCTACGACAATGCCGCCGCCATCGCCAAGCATGCCCACAAGAAGGACATGACGTTGCGAGAGGCCGGGCTCGATCTCGGCTTAGTCGACGGTGAAACGTTCGATCGTGTCGTCAAACCCGAGGCAATGCTCGGCCGCTAGAACCTGTAGTTCAGCCGCGCGCCGATATTGTCGATGCCGGGGTTGTGCTTGCTGAGCAGGGTGCCGTGGCTGAGGTGGACCCAGCTTGCCTCGATGCTCATCCGCTCGTTCACGCGTGCGCCGATGGCAAGCTCGGGCTCGAACAATATGCGGCTGCCGAACTCGATCTTGTCGTTGAACGGATTATCGCGATTGGCCGACGATCCGGTGTGGACTGCGATCCCGAGACCCGGGCGGACATAGACCTTGTCGCCGAATTTGCGCGAGAGGCCGATCGCCGCGAAATGCGTGTCACCTTTGGAGTTGGCCGAGGCGAAGATATAGGGCTGCAGCTTCCATCCGGTCGTCGGTTCGCCGCGATAGCCTAGCTGGAGATCGATCCCGCCCTCCGGCGATCCGCCCAACGAAAGCGGCGTGTCGACGCCATGGACGAACAGGCCGCCGAACAGTTCGCCCGCCTGCGCCGGAGTTGCGGCGGCGGCGACGAGGAGGGCGGTCAGAATTGATCTTTTCATCAGGTTTCCTTGAGCATTTGTCTTGTCGATGCCTGAAAAGTGCTGGTTTGCCAACAGCTTGTCAGGTGCCGGCCTGCCAGCTGCGGATGAAGTCGGTCGGCCATAGCAGCATCCACACGTTGAGCGTCAGATTGTCGCGGATGACGAGCAGGGTGAGCAATTCCAGCCCGATCACCAGCGCCACGCTCAGCCAGACCGGCAGTCGCCGCGCGGCAAGGAAGCCGAGCGCCATCATCAATATGTCGCTGACTGAATTGAGGATCGAATCGCCGCTGTAGCCGAGCGCCATCGTCGCCTCGCGATAGCGGTCGATGATCATTGGCGTGTTCTCGGCGATCTCCCACGCCGCCTCGACCAGCAGGGCGATGGTGAAGCGGCGCTCCAGCGACCAGCCCGGCGCGGCCTTCAACAGGATCGCGTAGAAAATCAGTCCGTGAATGAAGTGGCTGGGCGAATACCAGTCGGCCAGCATCTGGCTCTGTTGCGGCCCGACCTGGCCCCACAGGTCGATCGTGCCGCAGGTGCAGATCGGCGGTCGGCCCATCGCCAGCAGGATGACGATGGCGACCAGCAATAGCCCTGCAAGAATGACTAGCGGCCGGTGCCGCGAAGCAGTTTCCCCCATGGCCGCATGGGTAAGGGCGCGCGCCCGACTTGCCAAGCCGCCGCCCGCGCGGCACCACCCAGCCATGCTGCGCCTGTTCGGACCCGATTGCTCGCCCGTGCCCATCGACCCGGCCGCGCCCGGAACGTTGCCGAGCGCCGCGATCTGGGTCGATTTGCTCAATCCGACCAAGGACGAGGAAAAGATCGCCGAGCGGATCATCGGCTTCAACATCCCGACCCGCGAGGACATGATGGAGATCGAGCCGTCGAGCCGGCTGTACGAACGGGGTGGCGTCACGGTGATGACCTTCTGGGCGCTATACGGCACGACCGAGAAAAAGCCCGGCATCGATCCCGTCAGCCTGATGCTTACGGATCAGCATCTGGTCACCATTCGCTATGTCGATCCGACTTCGTTCGTGAATTTCGCCGGCCACCTAGGGGCCGAACCCGACGTGGCAGAGGATCCGCTGACGGTGACCGTGCGGTTGATGGACGCGGTGGTCGACCGGCTGGCCGACACGCTGGAATCGGCAACCGCCGACCTGGAAAGCCTTTCCGAACGGATCTTCGATCGCGAGATGGTCAAGACCAGGCGCAAGCCCGAACGGCATTACGAGCGGCTGATGCTGCGGATTGGCGCGACCCAGCGTTTGCTTGCCAAGATCCGTGAATCCACGGTCAGCGTTTCGCGACTGCTCGGCTTTCTTGCGGCCAGCGACCGGGTCTCGCATGACAGTATCCATGCACGCCATCTGAAAAGCCTCTTGGGCGACGCCCGCGCGCTCAACGACCATAGCGATTTCGTCGCCGAGAATCTCAATTTCCTGCTCGACGCCGCGCTCGGCATGATCAGCCTGGAACAGAATTTCGTGATGAAATTATTCTCGGTGTTCG
>JAZKHF010000229.1:0-16339 GCA_040385545.1 Pseudomonadota bacterium | reverse complement strand
CCGGCTTCGAAAACAAGGTGAAGGACCAGATCCTCGCCGACGCCAAGCGCATGGGTCTGACCCAATTGGTCGAATCGGTCGAAGTCCCGACCGAAAAGGTCACCGAGATCCGCCGCGGCAAGAAGGTCACAAACGACCGCAAATTCTTCCCCGGCTACGTGCTCGCCAAGCTGGCGCTCAACGATGACGTTTATCATCTGGTCAAGAACACGCCCAAGGTCACCGGCTTCCTTGGGCCCAACGGCAAGCCTCAGGCGATCAGCGAAGCGGAAGCCGCGCGCATCCTTTCGACCCGTGAGGAAGCCGCCTCCGCCGCGCCCAAGCAGAAGATCAAGGTCGATTACGAGATCGGCGACAACGTCAAGGTGCTCGACGGCCCGTTCGCCTCGTTCAACGGCCTGGTCGAGGAACTGGATTTCGACCGCAGCCGCGTGAAGGTCAGCGTTTCGATCTTCGGACGCGCTACCCCAGTCGAACTCGAGTTCGAACAGGTCGAACGCGCCAAGTAACGCGACGCTTGCAAGACCGACTCACAATTAGGGCGGTCCTTCGGGGCCGCCTTTTTTGGTTCGGGCTTTCTTTCCCTCCACGCGGTGCCACATAAGCAGCAACTGGAGGGACGCATGGAATCGATCGCTGCCGACCTGAGGGTGATGACCCGTACCCCGCTCGAGCCCGATCACGTAGCCGCGCTTCGCGAAGCGGGTCATGAACGTCACTACGCTGCCGGGGAGATGGTTGCCGAAGCGGGCACTCCGATGGACCGCTTTATCTATGTCGAGGAAGGCGATGTCGAAGTGCTCGACCCCTTCACCGGTGAGCGGTGGTTGGAAAGCTCGATCGGCCCGACCCAATTTCTCGGCGAGATCAGTTTTCTGTCCGGTGGAAGTTATACGCTGCCATTTCGCGCGCGCATCGCCACCCGCACGATCGAGGTCGAGCGCAAGACGATGCTCGGCCTGATGGCCAACATCCCCGAAATGTCGGATATCGTTCTGACCGTCTACAGCGTCCGCCGCCGCAGGCAGGTTGAGGAAGGCGACAGCGCGCTGGTGCTTATCGGCGCAGAGGCCGACCCTGCCGTCCAGACGATCGCGGTTTTCGCAAGCCGGAATCGGATCCCGTTCCAAAGCCACGAATTGGGTAGCGACGACGGCGACGAGGCGGCACTCGAATGTAAGGTCGATGGCAAATCTCCGGCGGTCATCTTCGGCAAGGGCGAAAAGATCGACGACCCGACCCCGCTCAAAGTGGCGCAGAAGCTCGGGCTCGATTTCTCGCCAGGCGACGACGAAGACATCGACCTGCTGATTGTCGGCGGCGGTCCGGCCGGCGTAGCGGCGGCGGTCTATGCCGGGGCGGAGGGATTACGCGCTTTGGTGGTCGAGGATCTGTCGATCGGCGGACAGGCCGGTACCTCGAGCCGCATCGAGAACTACATGGGTTTTCCGACCGGAATCTCCGGTGGCGACCTGGTATTTCGCGGCCAGATGCAGGCAATGAAGTTCGGCACGCACTTCGCCATGCCACGCCGGGTCACCGCCCTTACAGAGCGCCATGACGGCAGCCTCTGCGCGATGTTGGATGGTGAACTGACGATCTGCGCCCGCGCCCTCCTCGTTGCCACCGGCGTGCAATATCGCCGCCTTCCCTTACCGGACATTGAGCGGTTCGAGGGGGCCGGCATCTACTATGCGGCAACCGAGATGGAGTTGCGCTTCTGTCGCCAGACCGATGCGGTCATCGTCGGCGGTGGCAATTCGGCCGGCCAGGCGGCAATGTATCTCTCGCGGACCGCAAGCCATGTTCATTTGCTCGTACGCGGGCCGAGCCTCGCCGAATCGATGAGCGACTACCTTCGTACCCGGCTCGAAAATGATCCGCGGATCACAATTCATTATCGCGCGCAGGTGACGGCGCTTGGCGGTGACGACCATCTTGCCTCGGTGACAATCGTCGAAGGGAGCAAGTCGCTCGACATCCCCACGCAAGCCCTTTTCATCATGGCCGGCGCCGCCCCGAACAGCGACTGGCTTTCAGGGATGGTTGAGCTCGACGACAAGGGTTTCGTGCGCACCGGTCGAGATGTCGAGGGCGCATCGACCTTCGCCACTTCGCATCCGCGCATCTGGGCCGTCGGCGATGTCCGCGCGGGATCGGTCAAGCGAGTCGCCTCGGCCGTCGGCGAAGGCTCGGTGGTCGTCTCGGCGATCTGGACTGCACTCGATGCCGCGCACGGCGCGGACCGCGCCGCCGCCGATCAGCAACAGGCAAAGGAGCCGGCGTGACGGATGCCGCCCGCCGCTAGGACAGCCGCCGACCAGCGCTCGCCCAGCGCCAGATCCAGCCCGTCGGGCGTGAATGAGTCGAGTCCGGATCCCGGATAAAGGCAGCATTCGCCGAACTTGAGCGCCCCGCCCTCGCAATAGAAATCGACCCGCAGGAAATCCAATTGTCCTGCCATGCTCTCGGCCGCGTCGAGCATGTCTGCCAGTCGCGTCGGCTCGGGGATCGGGATCGGGTCGTCGGACAGGGCCGTCCATTCGCGGTCGAACTGGCTCCAGCGATGCCGTCCTCCGCGCCCGACGTGCACTTGGACCACCGCAGCCCGACCGCCGAACACATAGACTTTATAGTCGATCGGAAGCGCGTCCCCACCGATGAAAGGTTCGACCAGCAGCAACCGCCGCGCTGCTCCATAATGCCATTCGTCGAGCCAGCCGCCATAGGCCCGCGCCAGCCATGTTGGCGCAACGATCCTTGCACGGTCATAGTCGTCGCCATTGCGCACCACGATAAATTGCCCGCAGCCGTGATTGGCCTTGACGATGAACGGCATCGGCCATTGCGGAACCTCGGGCAAATTCGCGCCCAGCCAATGCGTCGGGATGATCAGTTCCGCTGGCAAGCGCGTCGCCGCCACGGTCTTGGCATGCGCCTTGTCGGTCAGTTGCGCGAGGGCGCGGCATCGATCATTCAATTTGCGCCACTGCACCCATTCGGTGAATCGCCGTGGCGCGGCGAGATCGGGCCAACGCCCGTGCCGCCAACGATACGTCAGTGCCACTCGCCACCGCGCCCAGGGCGGAGCGATCGCCGGAACCGCCAGTGGCGGCGCAAGCGCAATCGAATTCAGGAGATTTCCCAGTCGATCGGCTTGAACGACCCGCCGTTGGACAATGGCGCGGAGCAGGCGGTCAAACCGATGATCAGATCCATCTTCGCTTCGAACACGATCCGATCCCCCGCCTTGCTCAGCGGCGGCAGCACCCGCACGACCCCGGTTTCACCATCCACCGGCACGTTCATGAAGCAGTTGAACGCGGTCGGGATCATATCCTCGGTCACGCCATAGGGTGCCAGCGCCGCGGCAAGATTGCCGAAGCATCCGCGATGCGGCTCCCTGTCGCCATAGAGGATCCGGAACATTTCCTTGCTGCACGGGGTGAGTAGGAAATCGTGCCGACCGACCTGATCCTCGACGATGTCGAGCATGACGTTGGAACGGTTGGAATAGAGCGGATCGCCGGTCGTCAGGTAAATGCGGCTCGCATAATCGATCGTCCGTCCGGCGCTCAGCACCTCGCCGATGTCATCCTTGGCAAACGCTAGCAGGTCGGCGACCTGCCCGCCCTGCGGATCGATCACGGACAAGCGCTGGCCCGCCTGGATCGTGAACGCGACGCCGCTTCGCGGCGGGATTTCATGCGGCATGTTTGGCATCCGAACGGCCGCTGAAGGGGCACTGCCAGGACTCACCCACCGCGCGCCCGCTATACTGCCGCGCCGCGCTGATGCTGCCGTGCTGGCTGAGCATCGGATTGGGCGTTCCCGCCAGCTTGAGGTCGCGGGCCAGAATGGCTCCGCGCAACTTGTCGTAACGACCGCTCGCCCGAAGCCGTTCGAATTGGTCGTGGAGATTGAAGACCATCGCCGGTGTCTCGAACCGCCGGGCTGGCCGACTGGCGCCCGGATGAAGCCCGACCACGAAGAACGCCTCGCCGCCGAAGCTCATCGCGAAATGCGGATCTTGCGGATCGTGCGCGACCCGCGGATCGGCGCGCTGTCCGAGCCACTGGTCCTTCTCGCTCAAAGATTGCAGTCGAGCCCACAATTGTCGCTCGAACCCCTCTTCCGTGGCCGGTGCGCCGCCTTCGAACAGAACGACAAGCGACTGGAATGGCACGGGATCGGCACGATAACGTGCACCAATCTCAAGCAAGCCCGGCATAATCCTGAGATCGTCCCAGGCGGAGCAGAAGTCGCGTGCGACGACAAAGCGGATGCCATCGCGATTGGCGGCCGCCTTGGCCCCTACGCAGGGAAATTTATCCCCGTCGATAAAGTCGAGAAATCGCTCAGCGAGCGGGTGCTGTAGATCGTCCGAATATGTAAGCATGTTGACACAACGTACCCCCGGCAAGTCGGTTGCATCGAAGAACTCTTCGGGCTCCCGGAATCGCCGAATTTGGGAACCGATTGCGGCTTTCAGTGTTGAATTGAGACGATTTAAATAACAACAAATGATAAGGCCATGACTGCAAAGATTCTGATTGTCGAAGACGAGATGCTCGTCGCCATGGAGCTGGAATCGATCCTCGCCGACAGCGGGTTCGAACCCATTGGAATCGCTCCCGATCTTGACACGGCCGAGGAATATTTCGATCAATCGATCGACCTCGCGTTGGTCGATCTGAACCTGCGCGACGGACTGACCGGCCCGGAAATTGGCAAGATGCTGGGTCAGAAGGGCGTCACCGTCCTCTTCCTCACCGCCAATCCCCGCCTGCTCGGCGATGGCATTGCCGGCACGGTCGGCGTCCTGACCAAGCCGACCGACAGCCATATCGTTCGCGAAGCGGTCAATTATGCGCTTGGCATTCGCCAGGGCCGCCAGGCAGCGCCCCCGCAGTCGCTACGGCTGTTCGGCTAGGTATCAGCGGGCCATTGCCGCCTGCTTGACGACAATTTTCGCCAGCAGGCCTTCGCGGCGCCATTCCCGCTCGAACGACCCACCCAGCTGACCAACGACGCTCAAATGCATGAGCTTGGACCCGAACCCTTCATGGTTGGGCTCGACGGCGATCGCCGGTCCGCCCTGTTCGTCCCAGTCGATCTGCAACCTACCATCGACGAAGCGCGTCTGGATGGCGATCACCCCTTCATGGGTCGATAGCGCTCCATACTTTGCGGCATTGGTGGCCAGTTCGTGAAACACGAGGGCGATCGGCGTCGCGCCGCGATCGTCGACGCGAAGATCGTCTCCTTCGATCCGGATCCTGCCGTCGGCCAAGGCCGGATAGGGGGCCAGTATCTGGCGGATGATGCCGTGCAGGCTTTCCGGCAAATCGGGAGACCGTGATTCCTCGCTGTGCGGACGAACGAACTCATGGGCCCGACCGAGCGCGCCGATCCGCTGCTGCAGGTTCTTGGCAAATGTCTCATGCCCGGGCTGCTGGCGCGACGACAAGGACACCAGTCCGCCAATCACCGCGAAGATATTCTTGATCCGATGACTCAGCTCGCGACTGAGGATCTCGTTCGTCTCCGCCACGCGCTTGGTTTCGTGAATGTCGGTGCAGGTTCCGATCCAGCGGACGATCTCGCCGTGCGCGTTGCATACCGCCACCGCGCGACCGATCGTCCAGCGATAGGCCCCGCTGCGATGCCGAAGCCGATACTCGATCTCGTAAGGGTCGCCGGTTTGCAGGGATTTTTCCCACACTGAGCGGGCGCGCTCCTGGTCGTCCGGATGAAACATGTCGTTCCACCCCTGACCGTCGGTCGACCCATCCGGCACGCCGGTGAATTCGTACCAGCGCGCGTTGTAATAATCGTGGAACCCGTCGGGCAGGGTCGACCAGATCATCTGCGGAAGCGCGTCGGCGAAGGTCCGGAATGACAATTCGCTATCGCGAAGCGCATTGCGTGTGGCCACCAGGTCGGCCTCGGCCAGCACAAGATTCTCGATCGAATTCACTCCTGATAGGTCACGGCGATGCCGCTTTATACCCCATCCAACGACAACCGCGCGAATTGGCTCCCATTCCCCTCCTTGGCCGGCGCCAGGCCGACGCCCTTCCCTTTTCGGCCCGCTTGGGCTAGGGGCCGCTCCTTCCACACAGCATCGCTGAGGGAAACCATCGCGGGAGGCAGCTTGCTGTCGCTTGAACCGCTAAACTTCGACGTTTTCCGTCGAACCCCGGAGACTTCGTCCGGGGTCCGCCGCGAGGACCAAACGAGAGTGATTTGAATGGCAAAGAAAATTACCGGTTACATCAAGCTGCAGGTGCCCGCGGGCGCTGCCAATCCGTCGCCGCCGATCGGCCCGGCGCTTGGTCAGCGCGGCGTCAACATCATGGAATTCTGCAAGGCGTTCAACGCCGCGACGCAGGAAATGGAAAAGGCGATGCCGATTCCGACCGTGATCACCGTCTATGCGGACCGCAGCTTCTCCTTCACCACCAAGACCCCGCCGGCGTCGTTCCTGATCAAGAAGGCCGCCAAGCTGAAGTCGGGCTCGAAGGAGCCGGGCAAGATCAGCGCCGGCAACATCAAGCGCTCGCAGCTCGCCGAGATTGCCGAGATGAAGATGAAGGACTTGAACGCCAACGATATCGAAGCGGCAACCCGCATCATCGAAGGCTCCGCCCGCGCAATGGGCCTCCAGGTTGTGGAGGGTTAAGGACATGGCCAAGCTGACCAAGAAAATGAAGGCCCTCGAGGGCAAGGTAGACAGCGAAAAGAATTACGGCGTCGATGAGGCCATTGCTCTGGTGCGTAGCCTCGCCACCGCCAAGTTCGACGAGACGATCGAGCTGGCGCTCAACCTGGGTGTCGATCCGCGTCACGCCGACCAGATGGTCCGCGGCGTGGTCAACCTGCCCAAGGGCACCGGCAAGGACGTTCGCGTCGCCGTTTTCGCCCGCGGCGACAAGGCTGAGGAAGCCAAGAAGGCCGGTGCCGAAGTGGTCGGCGCCGAAGATCTGATGGAAGAGATCCAGGGCGGCCGTTCGGACTTCGACCGGGTTATCGCCACCCCCGACATGATGGGCATCGTCGGCCGTCTCGGCAAGGTGCTCGGTCCCAAGGGCATGATGCCCAACCCGAAGCTCGGCACCGTCACACCGAACGTCGGCCAGGCGGTCACCGACGCCAAGTCGGGCCAGGTTGAATTCCGCGTCGAAAAGGCCGGGATCATCCATGCCGGGATCGGCAAGGCCAGCTTCCCGGAAGCCGACCTGAAGGCCAATTTCGACGCCTTCGTCGATGCCATCGTCAAGGCCAAGCCGGCCGGCGCCAAAGGTAAATACCTGCAGAAGGCGGCACTGTCGTCGAGCATGGGCCCCGGCGTCCGCCTCGACACGGCCGAAGTCGCCGGCGCGTAACGCCTGCGACATCGCAAGAACAAAAGGGCGCGGAGCAATCCGCGCCCTTTTTTTGCCTGTCGCCCATCCCCCGTCGGCGGAGGCGGAGCCGACTTCAAGGCTCCAACGACACCTCTTCGCGTCGACTTACGATTCATTGACCGCGATAGAAGAAGCCCGACCATTCCTGGCCGGGCTCCATCGTTTGCCCTATTTAAACGGTTGTTAGGCCGCCTGAGCGAACTGAGCGCCGGTCCGCCGACGACGGCGCATCGCAACGCCCATGCCGCCGAAGCCGATCAGCATCATTGCCCAGGTGCCAGGCTCGGGAACAGCTGGCGTAGCCGCAAAGCCGTCGAGACGAATTTGCCGGAAGTCACCAACGCCACCACCAACTAGAGTCGCGCTCACGTTCGCAATCGTTTGTCCGTCGATGCCCACGAAGCCGAAGAAGTTTGAACCCCCGGTAAGCGCCGAAGCAAAGTTGAATACCTGACCGCCGTTGTCCGTGATCTGGAAGCTCACCGAAGTCGCATCGCCACCGAAGACGTTGAATTCAAGATTATTGAACGTCGCCCCGTCGATGAGCCCGAACTGGAGAGAGCTTAGGTTCAACACGTCGTTGGGAGCGTTCGTCGCGCCGTTCAGGGTGCCGCCTTCCACGACGGCTTGGCCACCGCTGGCGCGCAGGGTCGTGCCGCCGTCTACGGTCGTGCCGGTGAAGGCCACCGTGTTGGTTCCGAGGTTCGTGTTGCCGAACACGGTCGCGTTAATCTGCGTACCGTCATTGAACAGTACGTTTGCTCCCTGAATTGTGCTTGCATCGACTCGAACAATGTCGGCTGAAGCCGAGCTGGCCACGCCGGCAAATGCAATCGCCGCCGCACATAATAACGCTTTTCTCACAAGGCTACTCCCGACAGGGCCGCCTCGGGCGGCCAATGAATTTTTCGTGATTGAAAGCTACCGACCCTCCTCACGAAAGACGGACGCTACTTAACCCAAATCAAAAGAACCAGGTTAATTTCGAGCAGGTAACCCTTTATTAAGCATTTGAAAAGTTGAATCTTTCTTGGTCCCGCTAAGCCGCCCGAATCAGATCGATTTCATCAGGGCTGACGTCAGCCATCAAGGGCGCGCCTCACCCACCATCACGACCAAGGGTATCAACTTGTCACAGCCGTGACGCGCCTCCAATGTGCGCACTTGGCCTGCGGCGCTCGATTGATCTGGCAGCTTGCAAGGTGTCAGCGGGGCGTTGACCTGAAAGCGTAATCCCCGCTGAAGGACACGTAACAGAAAAACTTAAGCGTCATTAAGCATCTTTTGCTCTTGGCGGTTCGTAGCGTCTCAATGGGCCGCGATGTTGCGCATCCAGGGAGAGTAAAAAATGCCATTGTCCTCAGTCAAACGACTTCGCCTGATCGGCGCAGCTTCTGCCGCTACCGCCCTCCTTGGCGTTCCTGCCACAGCGCAGACTGTTGTCGTTCCGACCGGCCTGGAGAGCGTCGAGGGGAATAGTGGCAGCCGCAACGTCCTTGGCTTCATCAACGTCGCGCGCCTGCAGCAGGTCTATGATGCCGATCAGTTCTTGCAGGGGCCCATCACCATTACCGGTGTTTCCTTCCGTGCCAACGGCGAGACGTTTCCCGGTATCTTCGGTAGTCCCGGCACAGCCTTCACGCGCACGACGCAGGGGTTCGAGGTCCAACTGTCGACAACGTCCGCGAGCGCCGACAATCTTAGCACCAGCTTCTCCGCCAATACGGGATCGAACGTCATCAGCGTCATTCCCCGTAGCGACGTGACCTACTCATCGGCAGCGATGAGCTCCAATGGCACGACGCGCGATTTCGATGTCACCTTCAATTTCGTGAATGCGTTCTTTTACGACCCTTCGATGGGCAACCTTTTGCTCGACCTAACGAGCTTCGGCGGCAGCAACCGTTCAGGGACGACGCTGGACGGACAGAATGTCCTCGGTGACGGCACGTCGAGCCTGTTCCTTCAGAATGGTACCGGGGGTAACGGCGCTACGAATACCTTTGGCTACGTCACGCGGTTTCAGACCGCTGCGGTAACGGGCGCGGTTCCCGAGCCATCAACCTGGGCAATGATGTTGATCGGATTTGGAGCGATGGGCGTTTCGCTCCGTCGTCGTCGTCGTGGGTCGCAAAACCTGCTCCAAGCTGCATAAACTCAGCTTAAGCACGGTTGGGGCGCGATCTGTAAAAGGTCGCGCCCTTTTTTGAACCCGAATGAACCGATGCGATTTGGAACAATGTCCGCTTCGGGTCGATTGCCGACCAGCCGGTAACTGGCATTCATGGGTGGAAAGCGGACTCTCCGCTCAATGGCTAACAGTTACGGTCGGGCCCCCCACGCACAATGGTTCGACGTGGCCATTGGACTTGAACGTCATCAGACCAAGCCTCGCAGTTCGGTGCTTGAACGTCTCTTTCCAATGCAATAGCGGGCGGCCCTGATACAAGGCTATGGACAGGTCCACGTCGAGGCTTTCGCCGCGACTGGCGGCATAGCCGATGTCCTGCTTGAATGACTGGACTGAGGCGGCTTTCGACCTGACGTCGATCCAATCGTCATCGATTATCACGATCGCAGGGATAGAATAAACGCTAAGATCGAGTCGGTCGTTCTTGAGCAGGGTCACGGTAAGTAGGTCGATGTCACGGCCCTCGCTGGTGCGGCAGTATTCAGGTCGCTCGGGGAAGAGGTCAAATGTCTCTGACTCGACGATTAGACCCTTTGCGGCCATGCCGAGGAAGAGCAGCTGCATAACTTCGATCATCCGGCCATCATGGCCAGTGGCCCCAATGTCCGCAATGGGTCGAAAGCTGACGTTAGCGCACTGCTAGGTGAGAAAAAGGTAGGCAGCCACCACAAGGGCCAGCAGCACCGCTACGAAGACGACGCAACTCCAGCGGGGCAACTCGCGGGAGAGGCGGTCGTCGTAAGGGTCCACTCGGGCCCAGAACTCTTCATCGGTTTCATCCGGCTGTTGCTCGGTCTGTGCCATGCGGACAGCCTGCCGAACCGCGCCAATGTCCGCAATGGGTCGAAAGCAGACATTGGCAAGTTTCCGCCAATCTCCAAAAACCCCTGTCCTATTTAAAACCATATAGGTTATCGTCTCCGACTCGACTGAGCGGGAGCGAACCATGGACGACGATCTCACCACTGCCATCACCGCCAACAACGACCCCTCCCTACCTGCCCCGTGCCGCCGCGATGGCTGGACCGACTTTGCCCGACGCCTGTTCCTGGAAGTGCTGTCGGAAACCGGGCGGGTTAGTCGGGCGTGCGAGTATGCGCGCATGTCGCCCCAGTCGGCTTACGCCCTGCGCAACCGCGACGCGATGTTCGCCGCCGGCTGGGATGCCGCCTGCGCCCTGGCGCGCGCTCCACTGGCGGATGCGCTTCGCGAGCAGGCGATCGATGGCCTCACCGAAACCATCCGCCGCGATGGCGAGATCGTCGCCGAGCGCCATCGCCACGATACCCGCCTGTCGATCGCCGTCCTCCACCGCCTCGACAAGCGCTGCGACCGGGCCGAGGAGCAGGGCGCGCATTATTTGCCGCTGGTTGCCCGCTGGGACGAGTGGCTCGGCCATGTCGGCCGGGGCGAGGATGACGCCGCACTGGCGCTGCTTGAAAACGCGGATAGGAAAATCGCGCCAGACCATCAACTTCATCAACTTCCCCTCGGGGAAAATCCAACAGACGTCGAAGATCGCGAACTGGAAGAACTCGAATTTTGGAAGGATGGCGACGGCACCTGGATGACCGACTTCCCGCCCCCTCCCGACTTCGACGGTATCGAGTCCGGTGCATGGGGCGATTATGCCTACAGCCGCGATTGCACCCCGGCTGAAGTGGCCTTGCTCGACCGCGCCGACGACCTCGACACGGCGGCGGAGCGCGGGCGCGCCGAGTTTCGCCGCGATCAATGGCTTGCGGACATTCAGGCGGAACTCGAAGATCAAGCCGACTTGCCCCCCGCCCCTTCCCCCGCTTAGGCTGCGTCGATGGAAATCGAGGGGGATTACCAGCGGGACGGCTATGCCTTGACCAGGGGCATGGTTCCCCGCGGCGTGGCGCGAGCACTGATGGCGCGTCTTCGGGCCGACCTGCCGCCCGGCCCCATTACCCCCCAACCGCAACCTGCGTCGAAGAAATTGCGCAGCAAAGGCGACCCCAAGCCGGTCAATCTCATCTTTGCCGAAAGCCCCACACCATGAGCGGAAAATCGATCCTCAGCTGGCAGCAATATGAGCAGGCGCTCGATCCCCTGACCAAGGAATTGAGCGACGCGGCGCGCTGGATCCAGGAGACGGGCCAGCGCGTCGTGATCCTGTTCGAAGGCCGCGACACCGCCGGCAAGGGCGGGTCGATCGACATGTTCGCCCGCACCCTCAATCCCCGCCAGTGCCGCATCGTCGCGCTGACTGCGCCGTCGCGGCGCGAGCAGGGCCAGTGGTATTTCCAGCGCTACGCCGAGCATTTCCCGGCCAAGGGCGAAATCACCCTGTTCGACCGCAGCTGGTACAACCGCGCCGGGGTCGAAAAAGTGATGGGCTATTGCACCCCGCAGCAGACCGAGGCCTTTCTGCGCGCTACGCCCGACTTCGAGCGGCACCTGGTCGAGGACGGCATGCTGTTGTTCAAATATTGGCTGTGCGTCGATCAGGACAAGCAGGAGGAGCGCTTCGCCAACCGCCTGAAAAACCCCCGCCGCCGCTGGAAATTGTCGCCGATCGATATAGAATCGCGCACCCGCTACGATGAATATACGGAGGCGCGCGAAGCCATGCTGGCCGCGACCCACACCGACTGGGCACCTTGGACTTTGGTCGATTACAATGACCAGTCGGTCGGCCGTCTCACCCTGCTCCGCGACCTGCTCGACCGGTTGCCCGATACCGAATTGCCGCATCCCGATATCGACTGGCCCTCGCTGAACCACCCGGCCCGCCAGGAATCCTTTGGCGTGCTCCAGCCGATCGGCAATTATCCGCTTCCGCCGCAAGACTGATCGCGGCTCTTGCGCCAGCGCAAGATTCGCCTAGCCTTTATCGACATTTGCGATTTGCCAGGGGGACGGCGATGAACGCGACCAGATTGATCATCCAGCTCGTCATTTACTATCTCGTCATTGTGCTCGGCACATGGGCGTTGCTGACTCTTTATCCCGAGCTTCGCGGCTACCTTCCCGTTGGCGGCGCGGAGGCACTGATCAAGGGTGCCGGCAAGACCGCCACGCTGGAGGCCGCCCAGACCGCGGCCAGCGTCAAGAATCTTGGCGCAAGTCTCGGCTGGATGGGGGTCGCGATCCTTGGCGCTCTGGTCACCGCATTGCCGGTCAGCTGGGTTTATATGGCGACCCGCACCTCGGAAGAATATGACCAGTCTTTGATCAGCTCGATCCTGATCCTGCCGGTCGTCGTGACCTCGATCGTCATCGTCGTCCAGGGCAGCCTGGCGCTGGCCTTCGCGCTCGGCGGGATCGCCGGTGCGGTTCGCTTCAAGAACAGCCTGAAAAGCTCGGGCGACGCGCTGTACATCCTGCTTTCGGTCGGCATCGGCCTCGCCTCCGGGATCGGCGCGGTCGAGCTGGCGTTCGTCATGAGCCTCGCATTCAATCTGTGCTTCGTCATCCTTTGGATTACCGAATATGGCGAGCGCGAAGGCATGAAGCGCTACATGACCGACTTCGACCCGTCGAAAGGGCCCGCAAGCACCGCGCCGCCAATTGCCAGCGCACTGGTTCCGCCGCCGGTCGAGCCGGCCCCCGATCCGACGTTAAAACCGCCAACCGTCTAAAGGCAGGTTTTGATCAGCTTCGTCTCGACCGACGAGTCCGACGCAATGTCCGCGAAGAAGTTACCAAGATAGGCCGTCGCCTTTTTCGCGGTCTTCGGATCGAGCCCCGGCACCGCCGCAAAGGTCGCTAGCAACGGCCCCTGCTGCGCCCGGACCGCCGCGATCGCCGCCCTCGCCTCGTTGTTGTGGCGGCAGAAACCGCGATAGCGGCGCTGGCGAACGCTGGACACATTCACGCCATCGGGCGGCGTTGCATAAGGCGCATCGACCAGCCCGGAAAAGTCCCAGTCGTAGGGCACCGGCACAAGCCCGCCCGCCGCAGGACCGATCGGCATAGTGTTATGGCAGCAATTGTCCCCCGGCGGTCCGGCCTGCATCGCCCAGTCCAGATTGCCGATCATATATTGAAATACGCCGACCCGCCCCGAATCCACCGCGCTCAGGTTCGCCACTGGAAATCGTTGCCCCATCTTCGCTTCGCGCAGGCCGTTGCGTCGCGCAACATCGCCAATATCTTCCAGGAAAAAACCGATCCGCGACACGATCGGCGCGCCGCCGTCGCTGACATAGTCGATCTTGGCGAGACGCGCCCGGACGCTCATCGGCGTCAGCTGGTTGTAGAGACGATAGGTGGCATATTCCATCAACACATATTGCTGAAACGCTTCCGAAGCGCGGCAATGCGTCACGAGTTTCAGTCGCCGCTGTCCGGCAAACAGCGATCCTGCCGGCGGAGGGGAAGTGAAGGTCACGCGCAACGGTGGAAATTGGCAAACGTCACTCTTGCGCCGCGTAATTCCGCGCTGGGCAAGCTGGACCGGCAGCGCTTCGGCTGTTCCCCCGACGGTCACCGTTCCGGGATAAGACTGCCGCGATTCCTCAGGCGCCCTGGCGATCGTGTCGACGGGTCCCCTAATCGTGATGCGGATTGGCTCGTCGGCGGCGAACAATGGCTTGGCCGGTTCCGCTGCCGCAAGAGGAGCGGCCAGCCACAGGGCCGCGAACGCAAGCATGAACGGTCTGATCATTTGACGCTCCTTGCTGCTGCATGAGGAATGGCGCGGTCGCCGATGATCTCAAGCCATCCGAGCTTGCCGCCATAATAACGCGAGATACCGGTATCGATCTGGATCAGCTTTCCGCCGTAGAGGAAATTGACCCCCTTGATGTCCGGGGTGTGGCCGATCACCATCCTTTTCGCCCCGTGGCCGAGCAGCGACCCGTCAAGTTCCGTTTCCATCGTCGGTCGGCCAGCGGCAGGCTCCCCGGCGCGCGTCACGAGCCCGCGATACCACAGCGGCCCCATCGAATCGTTGATGATCGCCTCGTCGCTGGCATCCCCGGCCAGCATGGCGGCGCGGGCGCGGCGGTTGATCTCGGTAAGCGGCACAAGCGCATATTTGGCGCTGATACCACCGTGAACGAACAGGGTATCACCGACCTTCGCGGCGGCGGGAAGTGTCGCTGCCCAGCGGCCAAGTTCACCCGATGGCGCCCAGGCCGCGACATATTCCACCTTGCCCAGCGGATTGGTGGCATACCATTCGTCGCGGATCGCCTTGGGGCTGAGCGTGGGATCGCGCTGGTGATAGAAAGCGATGATCGCCTTGGCGTTGGCGTAGAACGCCGCGTCGCGCCGTGCCTTGCTACCCCGGTCGGCGAAGGCGGCATATTCGCCCGGCGTTACGTAGCGATAATCGCCGGTCACCTGCATCGCTTCGTGATTGCCGGCAAGGACGATCACCCGCCCCCCGGCGCGCTTGGCCTCACCGTCGAGCGCCATCAGATGGCGGATGATCTTCAGACTGTCGGGCCCGCGATCGGTGATGTCGCCGGTCTGCACCAGCACCGTCCGCCCGCCGATCCACTTGTTCTTCGCGTCGATCAGCCCAGCATCGCGGGCGATATCGATCCACGCCGCATAATCGCCGTGCAAATCGCCGACCGCCACGATCCGCTGCGGCGGAGCTTGCGCAAGCAAGGGCGCGGCAGCGAACAGCATCGCAATCAACAACAACCAGCGCCGGACCATCCACCCCTCCGCGAAGCACCGCCGATGGAGGCCTTGGTGGCCCCTTTTGTCAAGCAGGGCATTGCGCAAAATCAGTAGCGGTGCCCGCATTTCCCGTTAGGCTGGTGCTGCCGAACGAAAGGACTGTCATGCGTTTGCTGAACTCGGGCCTGTTCGCCGCGCTGCTCTTGGCAAGCGGCTCTGTGGCTATGGCCAAGCCGCTGTCAGCGGAACTGAAGGCCCAGATGACCGCCAACCTCGCGCGCGGCGACCTGCTCTACGGCTACGATCAGACCGCTTGGCACACCACCGACGCGATGCAAGTCGCGGTTTCAGCCGAGCTGATGAAGGTGATGCGCGGCTATATTATCACGCCCGATGGCGAGAACTTGCGGGCAACCTATTATGGCGGCGAACCGGGAAAAGAATTCGTCGTCTATGCCGCGACGTGGGACGGCAACGCGATCATCCGCCCTGTTCTTTACGGCACGGAACCAAGGCCACAGGTGTCTGCGGAGGAGCGCCGCCTGATCGCGGCTCGCCAGATTGCCCTTGGCAACGGGGTGATCGACAAGCTTGGCTTTTGCAGCGAGGCTATGCCGAACATCACCGTTATCCCCGGCGCGACGGCCGCGGACCTCATTTCCATTTATCTGATGACCCCGCAGAAGGACCATGGCGTGTGGCCCCTCGGTGGGCATAACCGCGTCGACGTGAAAGACGGCAAGATCGTGGGCCAGCGCGCCTTCACCAAATCTTGCATCAGCCTGGGTGGCGGCGTGAAGAAGGGCGAAAAGCTCCAAATGATGTCGATTACGCACATACTCGACCCGGTGCCGACCGAAATCCATGCGTTTACAGTCCATACGTCAGAAACCGCTCTTCAAGTGATTACCGACGACAGTGACTTTGTGCTGCACAGGACGAATGGCAAAATTGTGGTCGCCCAAGACCGATAGCCCCCGCCTTGACCTCCCCGCCCCGTCCGCTATAGGCGCCTCCACGCGGATCGGCTTGCCGGTTCGCACTCGTCCGAGACAGTCGCTGCCCCTGAACGCTCAGGGACTTAATCTGCGGCCTAGACGGGGAACGGAATCATTCGGGCTCAGGCTTTGCCGAC
>JAZKHF010000228.1:0-8703 GCA_040385545.1 Pseudomonadota bacterium | reverse complement strand
AAGCGGGTTGCGAACCGACGCTGCCGAGACAAAAGGGCTGGAGACACAGATCGGGTTGGCCCGGCGACCGCCAAGAATGATGCTCGATGATCCAATAATCCGAAGCACCGGCAATCGCCGCAGACCCCAGACTTAAGCCGCGGCGTTGCGTTCCAGCATGGCGATCCGCTCGAGGCAGACCTCCTGAACCACGCGGCCAAGCTCCTCGATGTGCGCGGAAAGCCAGACCAGCTCGCCGGCAGAAATGCGATAATGCTTTGAGTAGCGAGCCTTCACATAGGCTTCCTTGAGCTTCTCGAACATGGCTCGATCTATACGCAAGTCCATTGGCCAGACATGGGTAAGGCGGCGGTCGAGACGCTCAGCCTGGGTGCGCAGGAAGCCAATGTTGTGAACGTGCGGGGTGTAAAAAGTCACGACCAATAAGACGCAGTGATACAACCGCTCAGTGGCTTGATGCAGTTCAAACGCCGCGATTTTATTACGGCCCTTTTCGCGAGCGTGGGCGGCCTGCTCATAGAAACCTAACGCGCTCCCAAGCCATTCTTCGTAATATTCCTTCGCCATCGCCACCGCCTGATCGGGCGTTTTCGGCTTCGGCTCGGCCAGTTCCTTGTCGTCGCTCTGATAAATGGCGATCCCGTCGCGCGCGACGTCCATGAAAAAGAAGCGGCCATGGGCGAGGCCGTCATTCACTTCGTGAAGCGAATGGACGATGAAATTGACCGGCGTCTTCAGCGTCTTGGTGATCGAAAGCTCGCGGTTGAGCCGCTCCTCTGCCTTGATCCAGTAATCGACGCGATCGGTCAGGCGCTGGTCGTTGACGATGATCAAAAGGTCGAAATCGGATCGGTAGCCCTTGGCGGTATGTGGCTCGTCGACCCAGCCGCCACGCGCGTAGGAGCCGTAGAGAATGATCTTGAGAATGCGCCCCTTCTTCTTCCAATCCTGGGTCGCGAGTGCGGTCGCCTCGCCGAATTCCTCGAACAAGATCTGGACCACGCGTTCGAGTTCGCGCTGCTTGGGCGGCGGCAGATGATCGAGGTCGGTACGCATCGGGTTCGATCCTAGAGTCTAAAACGCTTGCCGCAAGGCGGGTGTTCGGCCGGTCGGCACCGCCGACCGGCCGCGAATTTTCGCATCAGAACCATCGCTCCCACCAGCTAAGGGCGTGGCCGTCCATCTGCTTGCACATTTTGTAGATCGCCCTCGCCATCTGCCGCTCGACCACTCGCTCGTCGATGCGCAGCAGCCAGGCGATCTCGGCGTAGGTATAGAGATCGACCGCATGAAGTTTGAACACCTCGCGCTGGACCCAGGGCAGGCTGGCGAGTGCGTCCCGTAGCCGGCGGCGCGCTTCGGGATCGAAATCGGACATGCCTTCTGTCCTTCCAAATAGGAGTGCGGGCGGCGCGGCGCGCCGCCCGCACCGTGGGTCAGGCGGCCTCGGCCATTGGCTCTTCGGCTACCGGATCGGAACCAACATGCTCGCTAGTCGCCTCCAAGTCTGGGGTTTCCGCGTCGGTCTGGCCATCGAACAATTGCGCGATACTGGCGGCTCGATTGACGGTCGGAACTCCTCCCCTTGCCGTATAGGCCGAAGGCGCGAAGGTCATCCAGCGCGGCACGAACCGCTCGACCTTGGTCCGTCCGTTGCTACCCGTGAGACAATCGGCGACGATCTGCCGCTTCACCTTGCCGGTCGCCTTGGCGTTGCCATCGGCAGCGACCTGCCCCGCCAATTCGGCGACCATTGCATCGAGTATTTCGCGATCCTTGATTAGGTCGAGCATCGCCTGATCGACCGCGAACAGGTCGGCCAGATCGACCTGCAAGTGACGTCCAAGCGTCTCGATGACCGCCGTTCCGACGTCGAGCGTCTCGGCCATGACGACCGCCAGCGCGTTCAACACCGCCTCGTCGGGCTGGTCCAGCAGCGCCATGAACAGGCCCGACACGCCGGTCGCGCCGTCATAGCCGCCCGTCACATTCGGGGTCTCGGCATCGGACCCGAGCGTGGCCAATATGCTCCGGCGGCGCTCATCGAACGCCGCTTCGCTGGCGCAATTCTCGAGGCTTTCGGCGATGGCATCGCTTGCCGCCCGTTGCGGTTCGACGCGGACATTCCACAGGCCG
Source organism: Pseudomonadota bacterium (assembly GCA_040385545.1). Lineage (GTDB taxonomy): Bacteria > Pseudomonadota > Alphaproteobacteria > Sphingomonadales > Sphingomonadaceae > Sphingomicrobium. Next base: position 6,567 of record JAZKHF010000228.1, on the reverse strand, counting down.
GAGCCGACAATCGCATGGGCCAGCATCAGGCGAAGCGCGATGCCCGGCTCGCTTGCAACCTTCGCGCGCACCGCCGCGTGGCGGTGGAGGTCGATGTAATTGGCGAGCGGCGCGGTCAGTTCGGGCCGGTTGGGCTTGGGCGGCGCGTCCGGTTCCGCCAGACGCCGTGCTTCTTTGAGCGAGATATAGCCTTCGTGGAATGTCACATCGCCTCGCTGGCCGATGACGATATAGACCTTGCCGCTTTTGGTGCGGGCACGCTTTTCATATTCCCAGCTGTGGAAATAGTGGCCCGCCTCAAGAATGATTACCTCGCTCCATCCGGCCTCGCGGTAGCCCGCCGCCTTGGCCTCGACCGCCGCCATCTGCGCGGTCCAGAACGTGGCCGTGTCGGCGAAAAAGCGGTCGTCGCCGAACAGGTCGGAGACGATCTCGCCCGCGTAAGTATCGAGGTCGAACAGCGCCGCCGACACCGGGATCGACGCCCCGCCGAACAGCCACGCTTTCAAATGATAGCCGGTCGGGCAGTAAGCATTTTCATCATCGCGCAAGGCGAGCCAATCGGTCTGGCGCGCCTTGGGCGCGAGGGTCAGGTGCCGGACGGTGGCGGTGTCGATCTCGCCGCGCCGATAGAGGTTACGGATGCGGGGGCATAGATTGCCGAGCGCCAGCGTCCTTTTCACCTGCAGGTCGGTAAGGCCAAAGGTCAGCGCGATCTGTTCAGGCGACCGGCCTTCGCGGACGAGGCGGGTGAAACTTTCCCAGCGGGTGACCTCATCTGGATCGAGTCGGGCGACATTCTCGATCAGCGAGACTTCGAGCGCCGCTGCATCGTCGCCCGCCGCCATGATCGCGCAGGGCAAGGCCTCGTTCTCGCCGCTCTCCTCGGCAACGGCGAGCGCGGCGCGATAGCGCCGTTTGCCCGCGACGATCTCATAGTGGCCGTCCTGACCATTGGGCCGGACGATCAGCGGTACGAGCACTCCGCGCGTCCGAACGGACGCCAATATGTTGGTAAGGTCGCACGCCCTGCCCTTGCCGCGCATATTGGCGGATGACAGCGACAGGTTGGCGAGATCGATATGTTTGAGTTCCACGATGCTTCTCCTTCACCTCCCGCACCGGCGCCGGAATGGCGGGGTGGGCGGTAAGAAGCGGACCGGCAGGCTCGCCGTCAGAGGTGGGCCGCACCCGTAAGGGCCGAAACGCAGTGGAGGACCCCGGCGCTTGTCGGGGTTGCGGCGCGCCGCGGCGGGCCTAGAGGGTAGCGACGCCCACCCCGCCAAGCCGGCGCGACTTCAACGACGCCGTCGCGCGCCAGCGCGGCGACCGCCCAAGAAAGAATGACAATCGCCTTGATTTGGAGATTGGCGTCTCCTCCTTCTTCAGAAATGCGCGCGGTGACCGATCGGGAATCGGCCGGCGCGGGATATCCGGCGAAAGATGGTCCAAGATGGTCGCGCACTTCTCGTCTTGCGCTGGTTGACGCAGGTGGACGCAACTCACGGCAGCTCGCGGCGCACAATCTTGTTGGCCTCGGGATAATGGTTCAGTTGTCCGGTAACGGTTCACTAGGACCAAAGCGACGCAGGACAGCCCATGACCTTCGAGACACCCGATCGTATCCTTCGATTGAAAGCGGTACTCGAGCGTACCGGATTGAGCCGTTCGACCTTGTATCGCAAGGTCGACACCGGCTCGTTCCCCAAGCAGGTCCAGATCGCCACGAGATGCGTCGGCTGGCGCGAGTCCGAGGTGATGGATTGGCTGCGCGAACCAGTCTGCTAATCGAATGTGCGCCACCTGAACCGCACGGCATCTTCAATACGGATTGTACCCGTCCCCGGATCGGCGACGCTAATTCGCGTTCGAAGGAGGTCGCGATGTAGTCGGCCTAGCGGCCGACGGTCTCCGATAGAAACCAGAACTGGCCTTCGGTTCAGTCTGTATATCGAACCCGCATGTAACAGACGTCGTCGCGATTTCCGCAGCGACATCAGGGCTCTCGCTCGGCTTCACTGGGTTCCTCTGGCCAGCGGGTGTGGAGGGCGTCGATCACGAAATCGTGACGATGTCGCCCGCTGCCGGCATCAGCGGCCTCCGCCCAATGCGGATCATCGTCAGCGAGGCCGACGTGGCTGTGAAGCAAAACACCTGCATCCGCGCTCGGCCAAATCAGGAAGGCGGCAACCACGCCAACGGCGGCGATGATAGCGAGGACGATGGCGGCAACCGGGAGGCCGAAACTGGCCCCGACCCAGCCGGCCAACGGATAGGTCAGCAACCAGCAGCTGTGCGAAATTGCGAAATGGGCGGCGAACAAAGCGGGGCGGTTGTCGGCATTGGATGATCGGCGAAGCAGGCGTCCTGAAGGGGTTTGTGCAACCGCATAGGTTAGGCCGGTCACCAGCCAAAGACTGACCAACGCCCCGTAACCTGACAGCAACGCCGTTCCGACCAGGCCAAGGGGAAGGAAGGCCGCGCCGACCAGCATGACCGGCCGATCGGGCACGCGATCCAAGATACGCGGGAGCAGAAGCGCGGCGATCACCGACCCTCCGCCGAACGCTGCCATCGCCCAAGCCACTTCCTGTTGACCGAGGCCGAAGCGAGCCTGCACGAATACCACGGTGTTGACGATCACCATCGAACCGGCGGCGGAAACGGCCAGTGAGATAGCGAACAGCGCGCGGAGCCGAGGCGTGGCGAAGTAGGAGCGGATGCCGCGCGTGGTGCGCTCGAAAAAGCTGCGCCTGGCTTTCGGCGCTGGCTTCGGCAACGTCACGGAAACCACAAGTAGTGCCGATACCAGAAAGCCTATGATGGTCCCGGCAAACAACACATGAAACGACACGATCGTCAGCAACAATGCGGCAAGTACCGGGCTAAGTAGATTCTCAAGGTCGTAGGCGAGCCTCGAGAGCGACAGGGCACGGGTATATTGCGCCTCGTCGGGCAAGATTTCGGGGATCGTTGCCTGGAAGGTTGGCGTGAAGGCCGCCGATGCCGACTGCAACAGGAAGATCAGCACATAGATTTGCCACGCTTCGCTGACAAAGGGCAGCGCGCAAGCAACAGCTGCCCGAAGCAGATCGAGCAGCACCAGCATCTTCCTGCGCGGCAAGATTTCGGCGAAGGCCCCGGCGATCGGCGACACGACGACGTAGGCAACCATCTTGATCGCTAATGCGGTCCCGAGCACCGCGCCGGCATTCTTGCCCGCGATCTGATACGCCAGCAAGCCAATCGCGACCGTTGCAAGGCCGGTCCCAACGAGCGCGATCACCTGCGCCAGGAAGAGGTGGCGATAGGTTCGGTTGGCAAGGACCTTCAGCATGGCGATCTTCCTAAGTCCATCTCACGCCAGCCAATTCGTGACCGCAAATGTCAGGAACAGGTAACGGCCGCCCTTGGCGAGGGTAACGACGAGCAGAAAGATGGCGAATCGCATCCTCATCGCACCGGCAAACACGGTCAGCGGGTCGCCAATCACCGGCACCCACGACAGCAGCAACACCGCTGGGCCGAAGCGCGCGAACCACGCCTTGGCTCGGTCCATCGCCGCAGGCGACGCCGGGAACCAGCGCCTCTCGCGATAATGCGCGAAATGGCGTCCCAACACCCAGTTGACGACCGAGCCGAGCACGTTGCCGGCAATTGCCACTGCCAGCAGCAAAATGGTGTCGAAACGCCCCGAAACCAGCATCGCGCCGAGCAAGAGCTCGGACTGCGCGGGCAGGATTGTTGCCGCGACGAAGGCTGCGGCGAACAGTCCGGCGTATTCGGCAAATAGGGTCAAGGGGATCATGGTTGGTCATCGCCGCGACGGGTCAAACGACGCGCATGATTTCGGTATATGTTCCTTCGGTGCGAAGGGTGACCGTCACCGGTGCATCGCCGCGATTACGCCAGAACCAGCCGTGCTTGCCGTCGAAGGACGCCACCAATTGGCCTCGCTCGCCGACCGAGTTCTGACCCTTATCGTAGCCGTGGTAGTCGATGCCCGGTGCATCGGCGTGGGTGTCGTAATTGACCGCGCCGCCAGTCACCTTCCAATCATAGGTCAGTCGCAAACCCTTACCCATCGTCGCCTTGATTTCCGCGCCTTGGCCGGGATTGAGGGTGACGCTGGTGACGTCGGAGCGGATGCCGGCGGTTGCTGCCTGTGGTGCCGCGGCGGGCGCCGCCGGTGGCGCCGCGGCGGGCGCGGTAGTCACGGCGGGCGCGGCATTGGCGGCAAGCGCAGTCGCGGCCTCGTCGGCGGTGGCTTCCTGGGCAAGCTGCGCCTTGACCTCGCCCATCTGGGTCAGGCCGAGCGCTCGGCCCACTCCGGTGGGGTCGATGGCATATTCGGCGGGTAGGATCACCGCGATCAACAAGGCGCCGGCTACGCCTAGCGCGACCGCGGTGGCTTTGACGAGCTGGCGCGAGGTTGGCAGATCGTCGACTTCGGGACGTTGGGCGTTGAACATTATTAGACTCCTTGAAGCGTCAGGCCGAGAGGTAACCGGCCATCTGGTAACCGACGAGGACGAAGCCCGCGGCCATGAGGATGGTATTGGCGGCGAAGGCATGGCGCATGAAACTGCCCGTCTTGCGCCAGAAACTCATCAGGATGAGGATCGCGCCGAGCGCCAGCAACTGGCCGATCTCGACCCCGACATTGAAGGCGATGAGGTTGGGGATGAGCCCGTCCTTCGAAATCTCGAACTCGATGATCTTGGTGGCCAGACCGAAGCCGTGGAAGAAACCGAAGACCAGGGTCGCGACCTTGGTGTTGGGCTGGACTCCGAACCAGCGCTGGAAAGCGCCAAGATTGTCGAGTGCCTTGTAGACAACCGACAGGCCGATGATGGCGTCGATCACGAAGGCATTGGCGCTAATCCCGGTCAGCACGCCAAATAGCAAGGTGGTGGAGTGGCCGACTGCGAACAGGGTCACATACAGGCCGATGTCCTTCAGCCGGTAAAGGAAGAAGATCACGCCGAACAGGAACAGCAGGTGATCGTATCCGGTCACCATATGCTTGGCACCGAGATAGACGAACGGCAGGATCAGGACGCCGCTGCTTTCCTGGATATAGCCTTTGTCGCCTTCCGCGACATTATGCGCCCAGGCTTCGACGCCAAAGCAGAACGTCCAGGCAAGGATGAACAGCAGCGCCAGCCAGTGTCGCCGGGTGCCAATCGGTCGGATCATGGTCATCGAAAAAAACACGAACGTCTCCTTGGTCGAATATTGAATGCCGGCGGTCCCATCAGGCGGGCGCAGCGGCGAGGGTCAGCTTCGATTTCCGGCCGTGAACAATCCGATAAAGTGCCGGAAGGACGACCAGGGTCAGCAAGGTCGACGAAACAATTCCGCCAATCACCACTGAAGCAAGTGGCCGTTGCACTTCCGAGCCGATGCCGACGTTGAGCGCCATCGGGACGAACCCAAGTGACGCGACCAGCGCCGTCATCAATACGGGTCGGAGGCGGGTTAGTGCGCCTTCTTTGATAGCCGGCTCGAGCTCCATCCCTTCTTCTCGAAGCTGTCGGATGAAGCTCAGCATCACCACCCCGTTGAGCACGGCGACGCCGGACAAGGCGATGAAACCAACGCCTGCCGAGATCGAGAAAGGGATGCCGCGAAGGAGCAGCGCCGCCACCCCGCCGGTGAGCGCTAGCGGGACGCCGGAAAAGACAATTGCCGCATCGCGCATTGAGCCGAACAGCATGAACAGCAGGGCGAAGATCAGGAGCAGGGTCAGCGGCACGACGATCTGCAACCGGGCGGAAGCCGACTGCAATTGCTCGAACGTGCCGCCGTAATCAACCCAATAGCCTTCTGGCAGGTCGGCGCCAGCAGCGACTTTCTCTTGCACTTCCCCGATGAACGAGCCGAGGTCGCGGCCGCGCACGTTGACGGTGACCACCGCGCGCCTTTTGCCATCCTCGCGGCTAATTTGGTTGGGGCCGGTGGTCTCGCTGATTGTCGCGACTTCGGACAAGGGCACGCTGCCGCGAATGCCGCCACCAGCATCGGGCAGCGGGACTGGCAAGCGATCAAGGACCGAACGATCCTGGCGGATCGATTCTGGCAGGCGGACGACGATGTCGAAGCGCCGGTCCCCCTCGAACACCTGGCCCGCGTCGGCGCCCGCCGTAGCGGCCGACACAACCTTCTGGACATCCTCGACGTTGAGCCCGAGCTGGCTCAGTCGAAGGCGATCGGGGACAATCTCAACAAATGGCAGACCAGTGACCTGTTCGGCCTGAACATCTTCGGCCCCCGCGATCGGGGTCACGATTCCGACCACGCGCTCGGCTGCGTCGGCGAGTTCTTCCAGATCGTCGCCGATGATCTTGATCGCGACGTCGGAGCGCACTCCGGCAATGAGCTCGTTGAAGCGCATCTGGATCGGCTGAATGAATTCGTAGCGCGATCCGGGCACGTCGCGCTGGATGGCCGTGTTCATCTCTTCGACCAGCTTGGCCTTGGGCTTGCGCGGGTCGGGCCATTGGTCGCGGGGCTTCATGATGATGAAGGTGTCGGCGACGCTCGGCGGCACGGGGTCGGTGGCGA
>JAZKHF010000227.1:0-2941 GCA_040385545.1 Pseudomonadota bacterium | reverse complement strand
CGGCATGGCGCATCGTCTCCCAGTCGGAGCGGCTGCCCATGATGATCCCGACAATCGCCCCGTCCACCATCGACCCGCCCGCCATCCAAAAATTTCCTTAAAACCCGACAGGAAAGCGGTGTAGAAAGTGTCGAGGCTGTGCGCAATTGGTACAGCTTCGAGAAAGCGATTTCCCTTTATCCTTGATGCAAGTTATGATTTTGGCATCAACTGTGGGCGTGCGGAACATGGATCGAGTCGTGCACAGCGTCGATACCGAGGCGCTGATGGAAGAGATTGCGCGCCTACGTGGTGAGGTGGCACAGCTCCAGTCGCGCTGCGAGGAGCTGGACAGCCTCGCTTGCCATGACGTGCTAGTGCCGGTCGCCAATCGCCGGGGACTGGTCCGCCAGCTGGAGATGCTGATCGCGCGGCAGGCGCGTCATACCGCCCCCGCCGCTTTGCTGTTCATCGATGTCGACGGGTTGAAGTGGCTCAACGACAGCTTCGGCCATGCCGCCGGCGACGCCGCGCTGATCCACCTGGCAGAACTGATGTCGGGAACCGTTCGCCAGACCGATCTGGTGGCGCGGCTTGGCGGCGACGAGTTCGGAATATTGCTCGACCATGCTGACGGCGTGGCCGCCAACCTGACCGCGAAGCGGCTCGTCGATGCGGTCGCAGGCAGCGATTTCATCCATCAGGGACGGCCCCTGCCGCTAAGCGTCGCGGTCGGCTTTACCGTCATCGAAGACGGTGACACGGCGGAAGACGTGCTCGATCGCGCCGATCAGGAAATGTATCGCGGCAAAGCCGCAGCGTAGGACGTCCGGGGGACGTCCGTTACGCAAGGCTGCGGCCCAGCGTCCGGGAGACGTCCGTAATACGATGGCCGCGGCCTAGCGCTCACCCAGATAGTAGCGCTCCCGCACCGACAAATCGTCGCCCAACTCGTAGACGATCGGCTTGCCGGTCGGAATCTCGAGACTGACGATCTGGTCATCGGCAATGTTCGACAGATACTTCTCGAGCGCCCGCAGGCTGTTGCCATGCGCCGCAACGATGACCCGCTGGCCGTCGCGCAGGCGCGGTTCGATCACTGCCTGATAATAAGGCAGCACCCGCGCGATCGTGTCCTTCAAGCTTTCCGACGACGGCACCGTAATCCCGTCATAACGACGATCAGCCCCCACATCGTACGGACTGTCGGCCTCAAGCGGCGGTGGCGGAATGTCGAAGCTGCGGCGCCAGATCTTGACCTGTTCCTCGCCCACGCGGGCGATCGTCTCGGCCTTGTTGAGCCCGGTCAGCCCGCCATAATGACGCTCGTTCAGCCGCCAGTCCTTGGTTACCGGCAGCCACAGGCGATCCATCTCCATCAATACCAGGTGCAAAGTCCGGATCGCCCGAGACTGAAGCGAGGTAAAGCAATGATCGAAGTCGAAGCCGCTCGCGGCCAGCAACGTGCCTGCCGCCCGCGCTTCATCCACGCCTTTGTCAGTCAGCCCGACATCCCACCATCCAGTGAACCGATTCTCCAGATTCCACTGCGACTGCCCGTGGCGCAGAAGGACGAGGCTTGGCATCAGGCGACCACCTCTTCTTGACCGATCTTGAGCGGCCGGGTCGCGCCAAGCTCCGGCAGGATCGCGTGCAGCGCATCCAGGCACGAGGCGGCAAGATATTTCGAGCGCTCAGGCGACCATCCGTAAATCTCGTCGGGAAGGTCGGCATTGTCCTTGAACGGCATTTCCAAGGTCATCGAGACACAACCAAAGCGCTCGGCCAATTGCGTGGTCGACATCGACATGTTCGCCTGGCCCGGCGGCGGAATCTCATAGCCCTGGCGGGTCTGGAAGTCGGGCGATACCCGGTCCAGCGTGGCGGAAAACAATCTGAACAGCTCAGATTGGCGAGCGGTCAGCGACGGAATGCCTTCAAAGCCGGCCAGGAAATTGGCCGGGATCGCCTCGTCGCCATGGATGTCCATCGCGAAGTCGGGCGGTTCGGCATCCATCGCATTGCGGACGCACAGCACTTCGGGGCTCTTTTCCGCGGTCGGGTTGTGCCATTCGCGGTTGAGGTTGGTGCCCGCCGCATTGGTCCGCAAATGGCCGCGGCGCGACCCGTCGGGGTTCATGTTGGGCACGATGTGGAAGGTGCAGTCGCGGCGCAGCACCCGCGCCACCGGATCGTCGCTGTCGACCAGTTTCTCGAGCGCGCCTTCCATCCACCATTCGGCCATGCTCTCGCCCGGATGCTGGCGCGCGTAGAGCCACACGGTCAGTGGCCCCTCGCCGATCGTCAGGCAGTCGATATCCTGCCCGTCCAGCGTCTTGCCCAGCACTCGATAATCGACGCCGGGAAGTGCCGCGACGGTCGAGACGAGATCGTGATGCCGCTCCATCGAATAAGGCGCGAAATAGGCCAGCCACACGCAGTCGGTCTCCGGCGTGAATTTGATCGTCAGCACGCCATCGTCGTACGACGTGCCCGGCACCCGCACCCAGTCCTCGCGGTCGAGCGACAGGCACGCCTGATAGCCCGGCCAGCCGTCGGGATAGGCCGCCTTGCCGCAATTGGTGATCCGCAGTGTCACTTCGCGCCCGCCAGCGCCCGCCAGCTTGAAGTGAAACCACTGATAGAAATCGCTGAGGTGATCGGTGACGATCTCCAGGTCGACGGTGTCGCCGTTGATCGAAGTGACGCGGATATTGCCGGCGTCGAACGCGCTGGAAATCGAAATGGACATGGAAACCTTTGTCGCTGCCTTTGGGTTGGCCAGCCTGATAGTGGCCTCCACCGCGGCTGCAAAGCCCCGACCGCCGTGCCTTGACTAAGCACGCCTCCCCCTCTAGTGGAGCCGCCGGTCCTAACCGACCTTCCGATCAATTCCAGCATAGCAAAGCAGGCGTCCCGGCCATGAAGATTCGCAATTCCCTGAAGTCGCTGAAGTCGCGTC
>JAZKHF010000226.1:0-7213 GCA_040385545.1 Pseudomonadota bacterium | reverse complement strand
CATCGATGCCGCCACCACCAGCCAGTCCGAAGCCGACGAAAAACGCGGCCGCGAATTGCGCAAGGCCGAGGAAGCGGCCGGCAAGCGCCAGCGCGAATGGGAGAAAGCCTGCAAGAAGGCCGAAGCCCGCGGCGAGCCCTGCCCGCCGCGCCCCGATCCCGACCGCTAGCGCTTGCCCGACCGCGCCACTTCATAAAGGAAGTCGGCGTAGAGCAACGCCTGTCCGTCGAAGCCCAGCAATTTGGGGTTGCTGCTGTCGATCAGCATCCACTCGTTGGGGGCGTGGGCGCCGCCACCGATGCCGCCGCCGAACATCCCCGCCGCCATTTTCAGCGGCTCGCCGGTGAACAGCACGCCTGGCCAGCTTCCCGCCATCCGCGCGGCCAGGCTTTGCTCGATAGCGGCGGCTTTCAACGTCGCCTGTTGCGCGCGGATCAAGGCCGCATTTTCAGCGGTCTGGTTAGGACCATATCCGCCGCTGACCTGCACTTCGATGTCGCCAAAACCTCGCTTGGCGAGATGGGTCTTCAATTTCGCGACCGCTTCGTCGAACGTCATGTCGGGGACAAGGCGCAGGTCCAGTTTCGCCTCCGCCCGCCCCGGCAGGATGGTTTTCCCGCCCGGTCCGGTATAGCCGCTGACGAGACCCTGGATGTTGACCGTCGGTTGCGACGCGAGGCGGTAGCTGCTGGTCGTAAAATCCTCGTCCGCGATCCAGCGCTTCAAGCCGAGCGCCTTCATTTCTTCCTGTTCGTCGCTGCCGGCGACTTCCGCGCGAATGATTTCCTTCTGGCGCTCGGTCAGCGGCTTCACATTGTCGAACCAGCCGTCGATCGCCGGCGTATAGCCGTCATCCTTGACCAACGTATCGAGCGCCTTGACCAGCCGCCACGCCGGATTGTCGACGCTGGCCATCAGGCTGGAATGAATGTCCTTGGCAGGGCCCCGTCCGGATTTCTCGCCGCTCGAGATCAACTGGACCTCGATCACGCCTTTCGCGCCCAATCCGACCGTGACGGCACCGGTCGAGCTTTGTGCCGCAAAGGGAATGATGATCCCGACCGACTTGTTCAGCGCAGCCCGAACCTCCGGATCCGCGGTAATCTCGCCGAAATTGGGTGAGCCGATTTCTTCCTCACCCTCGGCGACGAGCACCAGATTGACCGGAAGTTTGGCGCCCGAAGCCTTGAACGCGCGCACGGCCGACAGGAAGGCCGTCTCGGGGCCCTTCTGGTTGATCGCGCCGCGCCCGACCATGGTCTTGCCCATTCCCGGGCGATCGACCATCCGTCCTTCCAGCGGCGGAGAATTCCACTCGGTCGGCTCGTAATGTTTGACGTCGTACATGAAGTAGACGGCCAGCGTTTCTTTGGCCCCGGAATCGAACGTCGCGAATACGCCCGGCACACCCTTCGTCGTGATAATCCTGGCCTGCTGAAATCCTGCATCGAGCGCCAGCTCGCGCATATGCTTGGCACCTTCGGCATGATTCATGTTCATGTTGGCGATGGTCGGCAGCTTGATCCATGCCCGCAACCGCTCGACCGCCGCATCATGATCGGCCTTGATTGCCGCAGCGACCTTGGCGCGGCCCGGATCGTTGGGTGCGGCAGATGCGGGGACATTGGTCACCGCCAATACCAAGGCGGTCATCCCGCCAACCAGAAACCTGCTGCTCAACGCCATCATCTGTCCCCTGTTGCCGACGAGTCGAAGGGCGGAGACTGGACGGCGCAGATGCGAACGTCCAGTCTCCGCCGCGATGCGTTATTTCCTGGATACCGAATTCGATGGCGTCGGCGGGCGACTGATCAGCCTGGCGCTGGTGCCCGAAGATGGCGGCGAGGAATTGTACGCGGTGATCGCGGGCGCCGCCGAAGTGCCGTGGGTCCAGCGCCACGTCATGCCCTATCTCGACATGGTACCAGAACCGCTCAAGGCTCCGCACATGCCCCGCGCCGAAGTCGCCCAGGAAGTCGCGCGCTGGCTAGCCCATGACGACCGGATCGAGATCGTCGCCGACTGGCCCGAGGATATCGCCCAATTCTCGATGCTGCTGATCACTGGCCCCGGCGACATGGTCGACATCGGCGCGATCACCTTTCGAATGGTGCGCCTCGGCGGCTTCTCCTGCGCCGCCAATAGCGAGGTGCCGCACAACGCTCTGCACGACGCACGCGCGCTCAGGACGCATTTGCTTGGGCTGGAGCCCTAACCGCTTCCAAAACGCGCAGCGGCCGCTAAAGCCGGGGAATGGTTCCCTTTTCGTTCGCCGGTCACGATTTCTTCGCTAGCCCCGATGGTGCGCTTTACTGGCCGTCGCTCGGAGCGATGCTGGTGGCCGACCTGCACCTCGAAAAGGCCAGCTGGTTCGCGCGGATCGGTCAGATGCTCCCACCCTATGATTCGCTCGCCACGCTGCAGGCACTCGAGCGGCAGGTCGAGAAGTGCGGCGCGACGACCCTCTACTGCCTGGGCGACAGCTTCCACGACCGTTTCGGCTGCGACCGCCTGCCCGACGATGCCCGCGCCCTGCTCACCGGCCTGACCGCGCGGCTCGATTGGGTGTGGATCACCGGCAATCACGACTCCGGCTTCGTCGATCACTGCGGCGGGCGAATCGAGGAGGAATTGGTCATCGACCGGATCGTCCTCCGCCACGAAGCCGACCCGGCCGACCTGCGCCCCGAAATGTCGGGCCATTTCCATCCCAAACTCAGGATCAACCTGAAGGGCCGCCACGTTGCCCGCCGCTGCTTCGTCGCCACAGCCACCAAACTGATCCTGCCCGCCTTCGGATCGCTCACCGGCGGCCTCGACGCGCACCATCCCGAGATCATCAAGAAAGTCGGCCCCGGCGCGGCGGCGCTGGTGCCGGTGACCGACCGCCTGCTACGCTTCCCGATCGCGGCCTAAGCCAGTCTGGCCCGGATCAGTCCGCGGATCATGTTGCCAATGAAGAAACCGTCGGCCAGATCGTCGACCGTCAGATCGGCCTCGGTAGCCTTGCCTTCCGCGATCATTCGCGCACGGAGCAAGCCGGGGAGCAGACCCCGCGCGAGCGGCGGCGTCAGGTAGTGGCCGTCGCGCTCGACAAAGATGCTGGTATAGCTTCCCTCGGTCAGGCGGCCTTCGGGATCGACGAAGATCGTCTCATACTGCCCGCCTTCTCGCCGCGCCTGCTCCATGAAGGCGCGGGCGGTGGTCTTGTGGCCAAGGCGGACGTCGTCGGGCGCGACCGGCAAGGGTCGGACGGCGACCGTGACCGGCTGATTCGGGCAGTCGGGGATCGGCTTTAGTTCGATCGCCATCGTCCCCCGTGGCGACAGCAGCAGGCGGAGCATCGCCGGTTCTGCCCGTCGGAAGGTCGCGGCCTGCAGTTCGTTGCGCGCCGAATGGCGGTTGAACGGGAAATCGAATTTAATGGCCGAAGCGGCGAGCCGGTCGAGGTGGCGGTCGAGATCGGATATCCCGATTTCTGGGTCGAAGCGCATCGTTTCGATCAAATCGAATTCACTGCTGTCCGAGCCCACGAATTTCCCCTTTAGCAAGCACTCCACCCATTCATCCTCGACGACGCTATCGACAACAAGCCCTGACCCCAGTCCAAGGCGAATTATTGGCGCATTTTCCTTAATTTCAAGCGTCCGGATGAGCACGTTGAAGGCGGCGTCTCCATTCGGATCGATCCAGCCCATCGAACCGGTGTAGGCCCCGCGTGCCTCCGGCTCGAGATCGCGCAGGCTCGCCATGGCGGCGATCTTGGGCGCGCCGGTAATCGACCCGCACGGGAACAATGTCTCCAGCACGCCGACCGCGTCCATGCTGGGGGCGAGCCGCGCGGTCACCCGGCTGACCATCTGGTGGACGGTGGGAAAACTCTCAACCGCGAACAGGTCGGGCACCGCGACGCTGCCGGGTTCGGCAACGCGGGCAAGGTCATTGCGGAGCAAATCGACGATCATGAGGTTTTCCGCGCGCTGCTTGGGGTCGGAGGCCAGCGCTTCAGCTTGGGTACGATCAGCGGCGGGATCGGCGCGGCGCGGCGCGGTGCCCTTCATCGGCTTGGCTTCGAGAATGCCATCGCGGAGGGTGAAGAATTGCTCGGGGCTGAGGCTAAGCAGCCAGCCGTCGGGATGCCGAACCACCCCGCCCCAACCGGCATTCGAGCGCCCCCGCATCTGAGCATAAGCGGCAAGCGGCGGGCCGGTCAGCGCGACATCGCAGCCGAAAGTGAGATTGGCCTGGTAATAATCCCCAGCGAACAGATGCTCTCGCACTCGGGTCGCGGCTGCAAGATAGGCGTCCCGCGCGATCCGCGGGCGGGGTTTGCCGAGAAAGGCAGCACCATGATCGCCGAGGAAAGCGCCACGTTCAGCGGCATCGAGGATACGGTAGCGGTCGAATATCCCGAACCACAGCAATGGCGTCTCGCCGAGCCGGCGCGCCATTGGCCGAAGCTTTTCCTCAAGCGCATATCCGGCATCATAACCAATCCACCCCGCGACATGCTTTCCAGACACGACCGCCGCTCGCAAGCGCGCCAATGCCGGTTGCACTTCGTCATGCGTTCGAGCCACAATCTCCCCCACGGCCGCCTCGTACAGGCGGCACGGCGCACCGCCGTCGCGAGCGTCGTCGAACAGGATAAACGGCACGATCATCGTCCCTGCATTGACCGCACCGCAGCCCCCCGTAAAGTCAGGCGATGCGTACCCTCCTCATCCTCGCCGCACTGGCGCTCGCCGTCCCCGCCTCCGCCCAGACCATCGACCCGAAGGTGCAGACGCGGATCGACCGGATCCTCAAACGGACGCCGTTGATCGACGGGCACAACGATCTTCCCTGGGCGCTGCGCGAAGATTTTGCATCCAAGGTCGATGGACTCGAATCGGGCGGCGCCGAGCGCACTCCGCCGCTGATGACCGACATGGCACGGCTTCGTGCCGGCCGCGTCGGCGGGCAATTCTGGTCGGTCTATATCAGCGGCACCATATTGGGCGATGCGGCGATCCGCACGACCATCGAACAGATTGACACCGCGCAGCGGATCATCGCCGCTTACCCACGCCACCTGGAGCAGGCGCGGACTGCCGACGATATCGTCCGGATCCACCGCGGCGGGCGGATCGCGTCCTTGTTCGGCATCGAGGGCGGTCGCCAGATCGGTGGGTCAATGGCCGCGCTTCGCCGCTTTCACGATCTCGGTGTGCGCTACATGACGCTGACCCACAACCAGTCCACCGAATGGGCCGACAGCGCCACTGACGAGGCGAAGCATAAAGGTCTCTCACCGTTCGGGCTGGCGGTCGTTAGCGAGATGAACCGACTTGGCATGCTGGTCGATCTCAGCCACGTCTCGCCCGACGTCATGCGTCAGGCGATTGCGGCCAGCCGCGCACCGGTGATTTTCTCGCACAGCTCGGCCGGGGGGATCTCGCCTCATCCGCGCAACGTGCCCGACGACGTGCTTCGCCTGCTGCCTGCGAATGGCGGCGTGGTGATGGTCACGATCGTTCCCGGCTTCATCTCGAAGCCAGTATGGGACTGGTCGGCGGCACGCGCGGGTGTGGAAGCCCGGCTCGGCCAGATGCACCGCGCCAGCAAGGCGGCGGTCGCCGAGGGTCTCAAGGCGTGGGAAGGCGCCAATCCTCGTCCCGCCACCGATGTTCGGCTGGTCGCCGACCATATCGATCATGTCGCCAGAATAGCGGGGCACGACCATGTCGGGCTCGGCGGCGATTATGACGGCATCCCCTATACGCCGAGCGGGCTGGAAGGAGTCGACGCCTACCCCCGCATCTTCGCCGAATTGATCCGCCGCGGCTGGTCCGATTCCAATCTCGCCAAGCTGGCCGGCGGCAATGTGTTGCACGCGCTGCGTGGGGCGGAGGCAGTCGCGGCGTCGCTCAAGGATCAACCGCCCGCGCTCGACAAATTGCCCGCTGCGCCATAGGCGCTCGCCCATGAGCGACACCATTCCACCCCTTCGCGCCTCGATCATCCCCGTGACCCCGCTGCAGCAGAATTGCAGCCTGATCTGGTGCACCGCGACGATGAAGGGCGCGCTGATCGATCCCGGGGGCGACCTCCACAAGTTAAAGGCCGCGGTCGCGCAAGCTGGCGTGACCCTCGCGAAGATCCTGCTCACCCATGGCCATATCGACCATTGCGGATCGGCCGGAATCCTCGCGGCCGAGCTTGGCCTCAAGATCGAGGGGCCGCACATCGACGACCTGTTCTGGATCGACCGCCTGGCCGAGGATGGCGCCAAGTACGGCGTCCCCGGCCAACCATTCGTGTCCGACCGCTGGCTGGTCGACGGTGACACGGTGACTGTCGGCAATCTGACCCTCAACGTCCGCCACTGCCCCGGCCACACCCCCGGCCATGTCGTCTTCCACCATCCCGAATCGAAGCTGGCGATCGTCGGCGACGTCTTGTTCCAGGGCTCGATCGGCCGGACCGATTTCCCGCGCGGCAATCATCAGGATCTGCTCGACGCCATCACTGGGCGCCTGTGGCCGATGGGAGGCGACACCGCCTTCATCCCCGGCCACGGCCAGATGTCGACCTTCGCCCACGAACGCGCCACCAACCCCTTCGTCGCCGATCGGGTGCTGGCAGCACAGTGAAGCGCTTGCTTCCCCGCTTCTTTTCGCTATAGGGCACGCTCGTTCGCGACGATCCGGCCGCCGCCTTGGGACTTGTCCTATGAGCTGGGCGAGGAGAGTCGCCAATTTTTTTGGCAAACACACAGCACAGGTGCCGCAATGGCCGTCCCCAAAAGAAAAACCTCGCCTTCGAAGCGCAACATGCGTCGCAGCCATCATGCGCTGACCCCGGCGGCGTTCCAGGAATGCTCGAACTGCGGCGAACTCAAGCGCCCGCACAATCTGTGCAGCGCCTGCGGCCACTATAACGGCCGCGAGATCATCTCGACGGACGCCTGAGCGGTTGGTGGGCGATAGGCCGAAGGCCGTGACCGCCAACCCCCGCATCGCAATCGACGCTATGGCCAAGTCTGCCACGGCAAATCCGCGCATCGCGATCGACGCGATGGGCGGCGACATCGGGCCGGCGGTCATCGTCGCTGGCATGTCCCGCGCGCGCCGCAAGCAGGCATCGTTACGCTTTGAGCTGTACGGCGACGAGAATCTGATCAAACCCGAGCTGGCGGCCCACGCCAACCTCGCCGGCATCGTCACCGTCC
>JAZKHF010000225.1:0-2380 GCA_040385545.1 Pseudomonadota bacterium | reverse complement strand
GCATCAACTCGTCTTTCAGATGCGCCGCGCCGCGGTCGAGCGTGAGCTGTTCGATCGCGCGATGCGCGGCGTGATAGATGGTTCCGCCCGGCGTTTCGTACATGCCGCGGCTCTTCATCCCGACGAAGCGATTTTCGACCAGATCCAGGCGACCGACGCCATGGCGCTTGCCGAGTTCGTTGAGCTTGGCGAGCAGCAATGCCGGCGACAGCGCCGTGCCGTTGACCGCAACCGCGTCCCCGCTCTTGAACTGAATCGTGACTTCTTCGGGCGCGTCCGGCGCGGCGACAAGATCGTCGGTCCGCGAATAGACATAGTCCGGCACTTCGTCCCATGGATCCTCGAGCACTTTCCCTTCGCTTGAGGTGTGGAGCAAGTTGGCATCGGTCGAGAAAGGCGATTCCCCGCGCTTGTCCTTCGGCACCTGAATTTGGTTCTTCTCGGCGAAATCGATCAGCGCGGTGCGGCTGGTCAGATCCCATTCGCGCCACGGGGCGATGACCTTGATGTCGGGCGCGAGCGCATAATAGCCGAGCTCGAACCGCACCTGGTCGTTGCCCTTGCCGGTCGCGCCATGGCTGACCGCATCGGCACCCACCGCACGCGCAATCTCGACCTGACGCTTGGCGATCAGCGGCCGTGCGATCGAAGTGCCGAGCAGATACAGCCCCTCATACAGCGCATTGGCGCGCATCATCGGATAGACGTAATCGCCGACGAATTCCTCGCGCAGGTCGTCGATGAAGATATGCTCGGGCTTGACCCCCATCATCTCGGCCTTGGCGCGCGCCAGCTCGATCTCCTCCCCTTGGCCGAGGTCGGCGGTAAAGGTCACGACTTCGCAGGCATAGGTCTGCTGGAGCCATTTCAGGATCACGCTGGTGTCGAGCCCGCCCGAATAAGCGAGGACAACGCGGCGGACTTGGTTTTCAGTCTGATTCATGGCTTCGGCGCTTGCCACCACGCCCACCGCCATTCAAGCGCGATACAGATTCGCGCGCTTAACCTCGGTCAATCATTGGTTGGAGGGAGATTGAACATGAACCGGATTTTACTTGGGGCGACCGTTCTTGCACTGGCCGTACCGGCGATGGCGCAGGTACAGGCACCTGCCGCACCGCCTGTGATGCCGCGCGGGGAGATTGCTCAGACTCGCGATCAGGCGGTCGCCAAGGTCCGCGAGCATTTCGCGCGGATGGATGCCAACCGCGATGGTTTTGTTGCGACCGACGAAATGCGTTCGATGCGTGGTCAGCAGATGGGCGAGCGACGTGGCGGCGGAGAACGGCGGGCGATGCGCAACCGCGCTGCCAATCCCGCGGCGGCATTCGATCGCCTCGACTCCAACCGTGATGGAATGATCAGCCGCGAGGAATTCGGCCAGGCTCGCGAAATTCGCATGGAACGCCAGGCCGGGCGCAAGATGAACCGCATGGGTGGCAAGGGCGGTGGCCGCATGATGCGGCTGGCCGATCTCGACCGTGACGGCCGTGTCTCTTTACAGGAGGCCACGACCAGCGCGCTTCAGCGGTTCGACCGCGTGGATGCCAATCGTGACGGCCGGATTACCCCGGACGAGCGCAAGCAACAGCGCGAACAACGCAGGGCGTTGCGCGCACAACGCGCCGGCTAAGTCTCCGCCATTGGCAGAAAAATTGGGGCTCGGCGTTGCGCCGGGCCCTTTTTTTCGGGCAGTCAGTGCGGCGACCTTTGGAGAATCCCCCGACATGAAGCTTTTCGCGCGCCTTGCCGCCACCGCCGCCGTCATTGCCCTGCCGCTCAGCGCCGCCCGCGCCGACGAGGGCATGTGGACGATCGATGCCTTCCCGACCGCGAAAATGAGGGCGGCTTATGGTTGGGCACCCGACCAGGCGTGGCTCGACAAGGTACGGCAGGCCTCCGTGCGGCTGACCGGTGGCTGCTCGGCCAGCTTCGTCTCGCCCGACGGATTGATCCTTACCAACCATCACTGCGTCGCCACCTGCATCGAGCAAAATTCGACCGACGCCAACAATATCCTCGCCACCGGCTTCACTGCAGGCACGCGGGAGCGGGAGTTGAAGTGCGCTGGCCAGCAGGCCGAGGTCGTAACGTCGATCGCCGACGTCACCCCGCGGGTCAAAGCCGCCATCGGTGCGCTGACCGGCGAGGCCGCGGTCAAGGCGCGCTCGGGCGTCGTCGCCGAGATCGAAAAGGCCGGATGCACCGATCTCGCCACCACCCGCTGCCAGGTCGTCAGCCTGTACGGCGGCGGACAGTATAAGCTCTACACCTATCGCAAGTTTTCGGACGTTCGCCTCGCCTGGGCACCCGAAGCGCAGGCATCGCAATTCGGCGGCGATCCCGACAATTTCAACTTCCCGCGTTACTCGATGGATGC
>JAZKHF010000224.1:0-14154 GCA_040385545.1 Pseudomonadota bacterium | reverse complement strand
GCGAACGGCAGGAAGCGCGTGCCGACGCGGTTCCAGAAACTGCCGTTGGCCAAGGTCGCGAGACGGCTCATCCGGGGAGCACCTCCAGCGCATGCGACTTGTAAAAGCCGCTCGAGATGCGTTCGCTCCGGCCGATGGTGGAACCGGGCATGGCGGCGTCGATCAATTGACGGAGTGTGGTTTCGCGTACCGGCTCAATTGCTGGTGCGCGGTCGCCGCGGGGGAAAAGCTTGCCTACCTTGTGCATGACTTCGAGCGCCGCGCTGGACGGGGCAAAAGTGAATAGCAGACTGGTGTCGGTGCGGGAGGCGAGGCGAGTGACGGCGTCGGCGATGTCCATCGCGCGATAATGGATCAGCGAGTCCATCGCCACGACATGGTCGAAGCGGCCGAGCGCGGGATCAAGCATGTCGCCAACCCGCCAGTCGATGTTCAATCCTTCGGGCGAGCGATCGCGTGCGACATTGACCAGGCTTCCGGCGACGTCGATCGCGACGACTTTTGCCCCGCGCCGTGCGGCCTCGACGCTGAGCGATCCGGTGCCGCAGCCGGCATCGAGCAGGCGCAGGCCATTCATGTCGGCGGGCAGCCATGACAGGAGCATGCTCCGCATCCGGTCGCGACCGGCGCGGACCGTGGCGCGGATTCCGCTGACCGGCGCGTCACTCGTGAGTCGCTCCCATGTCTTTGACGCGGTGCGGTCGAAATAGGTTTCCAGCCGCTGCCGACGATCGTCGTATGTGGTGGAGGGAGCGAGGCTGGCCATCATTCGAAACCCAGAAACTCGAAGATGTCGCGGTCCTTCATCGGCTCGGCGGCGAGCGGTTCGCAGCCCGCCCACATGAGCGCGGCGAGGCGCTTATATTCCTCGCACACCGCGGCGACTTCCGGGGTCTGCTCCATTTCGAACAGGGTGCATTTCTTGAGTCGGCTACGACGGATGGCGTCGAGATCCGGGAAGTGGGCGAGGCGCTTCAATCCGGTCGCTTCGTTGAAGCGGTCAATCTCGTCGGTCGCGGCCGAGCGGTTGGCGATGACGCCCGCCATGCGCACGTCGTAATTCTTCGACTTGGCCTTGATCGCCGCGACGATGCGATTCATCGCGAAGATGCTGTCGAAGTCGTTGGATGCGACCACCACCGCGCGCTCGGCATGCTGCAGCGGCGCCGCGAAGCCGCCGCAAACCACGTCGCCGAGCACATCGAACAGGACGACGTCGGTTTCTTCGAGCAGATGATGCTGCTTGAGCAGTTTGACGGTCTGGCCGACGACATAGCCGCCGCAGCCCGTGCCCGCCGGGGGACCGCCCGCCTCGACGCACATGACGCCGTTATAGCCCTCGAACATATAATCCTCGGGCCGCAATTCCTCGCTATGGAAATTCACCGTTTCGAGCACGTCGATGACCGTCGGCATAAGCTTCTTGGTCAGCGTAAAGGTACTGTCATGCTTGGGATCGCAGCCGATCTGGAGCACGCGCTTGCCGAGCAGGGAGAAGGCCGCGCTGAGGTTGGACGAGGTGGTAGACTTGCCGATCCCGCCCTTGCCATAGACTGCGAACACCTTGGCGTTGCCGATCTTGTCGCCGGGATCGAGCTGGACCTGGAGGCTGCCTTCGCCATCTTGGCCACGTGTGGGGGGGTCGAGCAATGCCATGTCTGTTTCCTTATGCCGCCACCGCGGTGACGCCTTCGAGGCGGTCTTCGAGTTCGTCGCTGGCGGCATGGAGCGCCGTCAGGGTTGCTTCGTCCGGCGCCCAGAATTTCCGGTCGCTGGCTTCGATCAGGCGATTGGCGACTCGCGCCGATGCCTTGGGATTGAGGGTCGCGAGTCGCTCACGCATTTCGGCGTCGAGGACGTAGGTCTCGCTGATCTTCTGATAGATCCACGGGGACACTTCGCCGGTGGTCGCCGACCAGCCGACGGTGTTGGTGACATGGGTTTCGATATTGCGGACGCCTTCGAAGCCATGCTTGAGCATGCCCTCGTACCAGAGCGGATTGAGCATCCGGGTGCGGGTTTCGAGATCGACCTGTTCGCCGAGCGTGCGCACTTTCGTCGCGCCCTGGGTCGAGTCGACGATGTAGATTGGGGCGGCCTTGCCCTTGGCGCGGGTGATCGAGCGGCTGATCCCGCCCAGCGCGTCGACATAATGGTCGATGTCGGTAACGCCCAGTTCAACCGAGTCGAGATTCTGGTAGGCGAGATCGACGCCTTCCAATGCGGACTTGAACAGTTCGGCCTGACGCGCGGGCGCGCCGCTTCGGCCGTAGGCATAGCCCTTCTGTCGTTCGAACACTTCGGCGATTTCGTCGGGATCGCTCCATGCGCCATCGTCGATCAGCAGGTTGACGTTGGCGCCGTACGCGCCCTCGGCATTGGAGAAGACGCGAAGCGCGGCGGTTTCGAGGTCGCAATCGTGGCGCGCGGCATGGGCCAGGCTGTGCTTGCGGACGAAGTTCCCATCGAGCGGTTCGTCGGCTGACGCGGCAAGCCAGGCAGCTTCGGCCAGCATCCGCGTCTGGAGCGGGAGCAGGTCGCGGAAGATGCCCGACAGCGTGACGATGACATCGACCCGCGGGCGGCCCAGTTCGGTCAGCGGCACCAGCTCCGCGCCCGACAGGCGGCCGTAGCCGTCGAACCGCGGCCGCGCGCCGATCAGCGCTAGCGCCTGCGCGATCTGGGTGCCTTCGGACTTGAGATTGTCGGTGCCCCAAAGGACCATCGCCAGCGTCTCGGGGAAGGCGGCGCCAGTGGCGAGATGGCGGGCGATCAGCTCGTCCGCCTGCCGCGCGCCTTCGGCCATCGAGTAAGTGCCGGGAATTCGGAACGGGTCGAAGCCGTGGATGTTGCGGCCGGTCGGCAGCACCTTTGGATTGCGCAGCAAATCGCCGCCCGGCGCGGGCCGGATGAAGCCGCCGTCGAGCGCATGGATCAAGGCATCGAGTTCGCAATTGCCCGCCGGAAGGTCGCCCTCGTCCGCACCGGCCGCGACGACTAGCGCGCGAGTGGCCGCGTCGAGCGGGGTGCCGAGGACGTGCAGGCCGTGCGGGATCAACTCGCGCTCGACTTCGTAGATTCGGGCGGCAAGTCCGGCGACGTCGTTGGTGTCGAGATCGAGCGCGGTGGCGGCATCGATGATCATCGGTTCCAGCGCGCACCGCTCATCCTCCGACGGCGACGAACGCCAGCGTTCGAGCAACGCCTTGAGATCGGCCAGCCCCTTGGTCAGCCCGGCCTCGGCCAGCGGGGGGGTCATGTAGCTGATCAAAGTCGCGCCCGAGCGGCGCTTGGCGATCAGGCCCTCGGACGGATTGTTGCCGGCATAAAGGTAGATGTTGGGCACATCGCCGATCAGCCGCTCGGGCCAGCAATCGCCGCTGAGACCGGCCTGCTTGCCAGGCATGAATTCGAGCGCGCCGTGGGTGCCGAAGTGAAGCACCGCATCGGCCGCGAAATCCTCGCGCAGCCAGCGATAGAAAGCGCTGAAGGCATGGGTCGGGGTGAAGCGGCCCTCGAACAATAGCCGCATCGGATCGCCTTCATAGCCAAACGCCGGCTGGATGCCGACGAACAGGCTGCCGAATTGCGCGCCGAGGACGTGGATGGTGCCGCCGTCGCTCTGCTGCTTGCCCGGTGCCGGACCCCATTGCGCCTCGATCTGCGCCAGATGTGGTTCGCGGCGGACATGGTCATCGGCGGTGATCCGCGCATGGACGTTGGCATCGGCACCGAACTGGGCGGCATTGCCATGCAGCACCGCATTGCGAAGCGCGTCGACATCGGCCGGGACCGCGACGTCATAGCCCTCGCCCGCCAGCCGGGTGAGCGAGACGAAGAGCGACTCCCACACCGCGAGATGAGCGGCGGTGCCGGTCGCGCCGGCATTGGGCGGGAAGTTGAACAGGACGATGGCGAGCTTGCGCTCGGCGCGTTCCGACCGGCGCAATGTCACCAGCTTGGCGACCTTGCCCGCCAGCGCTTCGGCGCGCTCCGGGCAGCTCTGCATTTCGCGCACCAACCCCGATGCCGGGAAGGTGCAGCGGCGCGCGCAACCGGTGCACGGCTCGCCCGATCCATCGGCGCGGCCGCCGAACACGCTCGGCAGGATCGCGCCGTCGAGCTCGGGGATCGCGACCATCATGGTGGCTTCGAGCGGCAGCAGGCCCTGGCGGCTGGCCCCCCATTGCTGGAGCGACTGGAACTCGATCGGGTGCGCCGCAATGTAGGGCACATCCATCTTCGCCAGCATCGCTTCGGCGGCTTCGGCATCGTTGTAGGCGGGACCGCCGACCAGGCTGAACCCGGTCAGCG
Source organism: Pseudomonadota bacterium (assembly GCA_040385545.1). Classification (GTDB taxonomy): domain Bacteria; phylum Pseudomonadota; class Alphaproteobacteria; order Sphingomonadales; family Sphingomonadaceae; genus Sphingomicrobium. The sequence continues at coordinate 9,840 of JAZKHF010000224.1, read as the reverse complement.
AGACGATCGCATCGACCGTGGCGCGGCCGTCGGCCATGAAGAATTTCTCGATCGCCGGGCGGCTGTCGAGCCCGCTGGCGAAGGCCGGAACGACGTTCAGGCCTTTTGCTTCGAGCGCCGCGATTACGCCGTCATAATGACCGGTGTCGCGACCGAGCAGATAGGAGCGGAGCATCAGCAGGCCGACGGTGCCGGTCGCGCCGTTTGCCTTGGGCAGCGCTTCGGCCAATTCACCCATCCGGTCGGCCAGCTTCGGGTGATAGACGCCGACATCGGGATAATCGTGCGGCGCGTCGGCCTTGACCGCATGGCCGGCATAACGATGCGCCAGCGCGCGGATCATGCTGACGACATTGTCGTCGCTGCCCGCCAGCCAATATTGCAGCGTCAGGAAGTAGGCACGCACATCCTGCGCGGTTCCGGGAATGAAGCGCAGCATCCGCGGCAGGCGGCGCAACATCTTCATCTGCCCGGCTCCCGAGGAGCCGCCCGGCTTCGACGAACCACGGAGACGCTTGAGCAAGGCAAGCGGGCCCTTGGCCGGCTTGTCCATGCGATAATCGCCCATGCGCGTAAGCTTGACGACATCGCTGCCGGACATCAGCCCCAGCATCGCAGCGCATGCCTCGCGTCGGGCAGTCAGCGCGGGCATCACCGCCTTGATATGATCGTCGAGGAACAGCATCGTCGCGATGACGATGTCGCCGCGCCCGATGTCGGCGATGCAGCGGTCGAGCGCCGACGGGTCGCGTTCCCAGTCCGACGCGGCGTGGAAGCCAATGGTGATCGCCGATCCATCGCGCGCGAAGATCGCCGCGGCGCGTTCGGCGGCCCCCGACAGATGATTGTCGAGCGTGACGATCACGACATGGAGAGGCACGCTACCGGGCATAATGCGCCTTCGCATCATACAGCGTGTCGATCGTGATCGCTGCCAGCCCCTGCTCGGCGGCATATTTCTCCGTGTTGCGGCGCGCTTTCCCGCGCACAAAGAATGGGATCTTGAGCAATTCCTTTTCGGCGTCGGCGGACCATCCTTGCGGTCCGGCGAGCACTTTTTCGACCGGATCGAGTTCGGCAGCGGCTGCCGGCGCCGAATGGCCGTGACCGAGATGGCTCGCCCCCGCCCCATCCGAAAACTCGAAGTCGTCGCGGAACATGGTGAGGAGATGCTCCTCCAGCCCCATCACCAGCGGATGCACCCAGCTGTCGAACAGCACGTTGGCACCTTCGAACCCCATCTGCGGCGAGTAGCGCGCGGGGAAATCCTGAACGTGAACCGGGGCCGAGATCACCGCGCAGGGAATGCGCAGCCGCTTGGCGATATGGCGCTCCATCTGCGTGCCGAGCACCAATTCCGGCTGGAGCGCGGCAATGGCGTCCTCGACCTCGAGATAATCGTCGGTGATCAATGGCTCGACGCCATAAAGCGCCGCCGCTTCGCGCACGTCGCGGGCGAACTCGCGGTTGTAGCAACCCAGCCCGACCACTTCGAAACCAAGTTCGTCGCGCGCGACCCGCGCGGCGGCGATTGCATGGGTCGCGTCACCGAAGATGAAGACCCGCTTGCCGGTAAGATAGGTCGAATCGACCGAGCGGCTCCACCACGGCATGTTGCTCGTGTCGAGCGCGGCGGCCGCATCGACCCCGGCCAGTGCAGCAACCTCGGCAATGAAGTCGCGGGTCGCGCCATGGCCGATCGGCACCGTGCGCATCGTCTTCTGGCCGAACTCGCGCTCCAACCAGCGGCAGGCGGTGTCGGCGATTTCGGGATAAAGGCAGATGTTGAAATCGGCCGCACCGAGTCGCGCGATATCTGCCGGCGAGGCGCCGAGCGGGGCGGTGACGTTGATGTCCACGCCCAACGTACCGAGCAAGCGCGTGATCTCGATCACGTCGTCGCGGTGGCGGAAGCCGAGCGCGGTCGGACCAAGGATGTTGGCGCTCGGCCGACGGCCTTCGCGGTCGCTGGCCCGAACGTCCTTGTCGACCAATTTGCGCACCAATTGGTAAAAGGTCTCCGCCGCGCCCCAATTTTCCTTGCGCTGATAGCTCGGCAGTTCGAGCGCGATCACCGGGCAGGGAAGGCGCATCGCTTCGGCCAGACCGGCGGGATCGTCCTGGATCAGTTCGGCGGTACAGGAAGCGCCGACCAGCATCGCCTGGGGCTGGAAGCGGGCGTAAGCGTCACGCGCGGCGGACTGGAACAGCTCGGCGGTATCCTTGCCCAGGTCGCGCGCCTGGAAGGTGGTGTAGGTCACCGGCGGGCGCTTGCCGCGGCGTTCGATCATCGTGAACAAAAGGTCGGCGTAAGTGTCGCCCTGCGGCGCGTGAAGCACGTAATGCACGCCCTCCATCGCGGTCGCGATCCGCATCGCGCCGACATGGGGCGGGCCCTCATAGGTCCAGACGGTCAGCTGCATGAAACCGCCTCCGGAACCGGACGATCTTCACCGACCCGCAACACGTCACGGCGACGCATCGGGCGAGCAAACAGCTCGGCGAGGTCGCCGGCCTGGTCGAATCCGTGGATAGGCGAGAACACTAGTTCGATCGCCCATTTGGTGGTCAAGCCTTCCGACTCGAGCGGGTTGGCGAGCCCGAGGCCGCAGACGGTGAGGTCGGGCCGTGCGGCGCGCACCCGGTCGAGCTGCTTGTCGACGTCCTGGCCTTCGGAAATCAGCGTGTCGGCGGGAAGCAGTGCAAGCTCCTGCGCCATGTGGCGGCGGTGAAGATAGGGAGTGCCGACCTCGACCGGGACCATGCCGAGCTCATTGGCGAGGAAGCGCGCGAGCGGGATTTCGAGCTGCGAGTCGGGGAGGAAGGTGATGCGCTTTCCGGCGAGTCGCTCGCGGCTATGCTCGATCGCCCGCTTTGCACGTTCGCGGCCCGGTGCGATGACCCGGCGGAAGGTCATCTCGTCGATCCCGAACGCCGTCGCGGCGGCGTGCAGCCAGTTGGTCGTGCCCTCCGCCCCGAACGGGAACAGGGCGTCGAGCCGTTGCGCCCCGCGCCCCTGAAGCGCGAGCGCTGTTTCGCCGAGGAACGGCTGAGCCAGCAGGAAACGCGTGTTCGGCCCGACCGGCGGCATGGCGCTGGCACGACGGGCGGGGAGGCAGTGCACAGGTCCGATACCAAGCTCGGCAAATAGGCGCAGGAACTGATCCTCGACCACGTCGGGCAGCGCGCCCACGATCATCAGCGCGGGTTCGTCGCTCGTGTCGGCGGGCAGGTCGGGCACGATGCTCGCGAGGCAGGCATCCTCGCCCTCGGTGAACGTCGTCTCGATTCCGCTGCCCGAATAATTGAGGATCTTGGTCGATCCGGCATGCTTGACCGACAGCCGCGACGCCGCGCGCGACAGGTCGAGCTTGATCACTTCCGACGGGCAGGATCCGACCAGGAACAGCAATTTGATGTCGGGGCGGCGGGTCAGCAGCCGGTCGACGACCCGGTCGAGTTCCTCGTTGCAGTCGGCCATGCCGGCGAGATCGCGTTCCTCGATGATGGCGGTACCGAAGCGCGGCTCGGCAAACACCATCACCCCCGCAGCGGACTGAAGAAGATGGGCGCAGGTGCGCGAGCCGACGACGAGGAAGAAGGCATCCTGGATCTTGCGATGCAGCCAGATGATCCCCGTCAGACCGCAAAACACTTCACGCTGCCCCCGCTCGCGCAGCACCGGGGCGGTCGAGCAACCGAGTGCGGCGGCGGAGGCCGGCGGCGTCATGCGGGCACCGCCATTCCGGAGCCCGCCGATTGCAGTCGCGCAGCGCGAAGCTTGAGCAGGAACTGGATGGCGTTGATCGCGTAAGCGGCATAAGCGGCGAGCGCGATGCCCATCTGCTGCTGCGGTGTTCCATAACCGCCGATCAGCGCCACTACATAAGCCGCGTGGAGTGCCAGCACGAGCATGCTGAACACATCTTCCCAGAAGAATGCGGGTGCGAACAGATATTGGCCGAACACCACTTTTTCCCAGATCGCGCCGGTAATCATGATGAGATACAGGGCAGCCGTTTTCGCGATAACAGAAGCGACGGCGGCGCCTTCCCCTTCGCCGGTTGAAAGAAAGCGCAACACCAGCACGAGGCTAACCAGAAAGATCAGAAACTGGACCGGCGCGAGGATGCCCTGGACCAGCGTCCACGGGCTTTCATCGCGACGACGGCGCTGTTCGGGCGTGTAGAGGGGCGGGCTTGAGCCCCCATTCATTCCAGCGAATCTCTGGTCGTTTGACCGCATCGCGTCCCGCCTGTCGTTGCCCTGCAAGACTAGGCGTGCCTCGAATAAAGTGTCAACCAAAACTGACGTCTAATTATTTTGACACATGGTGCATTGCAGCACGTTGTTTTGTTGCCAGCGGTCAATGATCGCCATAGGCTGCGAGTCGCGAGGCATTCCAAAAATGGTGGCTTTGGCGATTAAGCGTTGAACCAGATCCGGGTCGGAACGACCAAACTGGGGAGGGCCAAGGGTGGCATCGATGATGCGAATGGGTTTCGTGGCGCCGGACAAGGGCAGCTCCACTGCAGCGCGACCGTTCGAGCAAGACCGGCCCAGTCTCACCGCCTTCCGAACGCTTGCCGAGACCGAACATGCCCGGTCAATGACGTCGCTCATTGAACGCGAGATCATTCCGCGCTTGGTGATTGCGCATTCGACCGACGAAAAGCCGACCAAACTCAAGGGAACCAATGACGCGATCGAGGCGGGCGAGGTTGAAGCGCTTGCCCCGCTCGCGCTCCAAGTGGAGGCCGATCGCCTGCTGTCGCACATCGAATCCATCCTGGCACGCGGCGTATCGGTGGACACGGTGATGGTCGATTTGCTGGCACCGACCGCGCGCCTGCTTGGAGAATATTGGGAAAGCGATCAGTGCGACTTCGTCGAGGTCACGATGGGCCTGTGGCGATTGCAGGAAGTGGTTCATGAAATCGCCAACCAGCTGCCTGCGGACAAGGGACGGATGGTCGGCGGTCACCGTGTCCTGTTCGCGTCCATGCCAGGCGACCAGCATAGCTTCGGGACGGTGGTGATCGACGAATTGTTTCGCCGTGACGGATGGGTCACCGACCGGATCAGCGATGCCGAAACGCCGGATCTGCTTCGCCGGGTAGCCGACGACTGGTTCGACATGATCGGATTGACCATCAGTTGCGACTGCCATATCGCGCCCCTCGCCTCGCTGATCATGGCGTTGCGGAACGTTTCCCGAAACTCACGTGTTTGCGTCATGGTCGGAGGCCGGGTGTTCAGCGAGAACCCCGATCTGGCCGGGCAAGTCGGTGCGGACGGAACCGCACGCGATGCGAAACTGGCGTTGGAAGTGGCCGATTCGCTGGTCCGGGAGCGCGCTTTCGAGCGCGAGCAGGGGTTTGCGACCGGTCGTTGATGTCTATCTGATTGTGGAGCGCGACGCGCGTCGATGAACAAGCCTATCGCCACGACCCGGAAAACGGCTTTCGCGACGCCCGACGCTTTGCCCGGTTCCTTGTCGGCCGCATCCGCCGCCTCGTTGCTTGCGGCGGTCGGCGACGTGACGTTCATCCTTTCCGCCGATGGCAGAATCCTCGATCTTGCTATCTCGCAGGGCGATCTCGCCAACCACGGGTTTGGCGACTGGGTCGGAACGCCCTGGATCGACACGGTGACGGTCGAGAGCCGGCCCAAGGTCGAAGAGATGCTGGCGTCCGCAATTGCTCCTTCGACCACGCCCCGCTGGCGCCAGCTCAATCACCCCGCGCCGGGCGGCGACGTTCCAATCCGCTACTTGATCATGTCGCTTGGGGCCGGCGAGCGGCTGATCGCGATCGGCCGCGACATGCGTGGCGCGGCGGCAATGCAGCAGCGATTGCTCCAGACGCAGCAGGCGCTGGAACGCGATTACATCCGGTTGCGCCAGGCAGAGACCCGCTATCGGATGCTGTTCGATATGGCGTCGGAGCCGGTGCTGATCGTCGATGCCGAAACGCGGCGCATCCGCGAAGCCAATCCTGCCGCACATCGCCTGCTCGACATGGCCGATGGCACCCTGATCGGGCATAATGTCGGGATCATCGTCGACGATGCGGCGCGAGATGATTTCGTCGCCTACCTTGGCGCGGCCGAAGCGATCGACGATGTCGTGCCGGTGACGTTGTCGCTGGCCGGTGACCATGGCGACGCGCTGATCTCCGCGCGCCTGTTCCGCCAGGCCCGTATGCCGCTGCTGATCGTTCAGCTCACGCCAACCGATGGTTCCGCTGGTGCCCATCAGCATGACGCGACGATCAGCGACGTGATCGAGCGGATGCCCGACGCATTTGTCCTGATCGACCGCGATCTTACCGTATTGACGGCCAATGCCGCCTTCATCGAGCTTGCCGAACTGGCCTCGGTCGATCGCGTTGTTGGGGCCAAACTGGGCAACTGGTTGGGGCGGCCAGGGATCGATTTGGAACTCATCGTCGGCCAGCTGCGCGAACATGGATCGGTCCGCAACGTCGCCACCATCCTGCGCGGTTCGTCGGGCGAGCAGGAAGAGATTGAAGTGTCGGGCGTGGTGGCCCCGATCGGTGCGGGCGAATGCTATGGTTTCACCATCCGCGACGTCGGTCGCCGTCTGCGGGATGGCCCGGCCGTGGTGCGCGACATTCCGCGATCGGTCGAGCAGTTGACCGAATTGGTGGGACGCATGTCATTGAAGGATATCGTTCGCGAATCGACCGATCTTGTTGAACGCCTCTGCATCGAGGCTGCGCTTGCGTTCACCTCGGACAATCGCGCGTCGGCGGCGGAGATACTCGGTGTCAGTCGCCAGAGCCTCTACTCCAAACTGCATCGCCACGGGATCGGCAATCTCGTTTCGAGCGATCAATAGACAGGCAACTGTCAAATCGGTTTGACGCTCTGGGGCGTCCAGCCTAGCCTCCACCGATGGATCGATCGATCGCCTCGGCTACGGCTCCGTTCCCTGCGATGCGCGACATCATCACCCTGCTCAAGCCGATCACCTGGTTTCCGCCGATGTGGGCCTTCCTGTGCGGGGTGGTCTCATCGGGTGTCCCGATTGCCGAACGCTGGCCATTCCTGATTGCCGGGATCCTGCTTACCGGCCCTCTGGTGTGCGGAACCAGCCAGGCGATCAACGACTGGTTCGACCGGCATGTCGACGCGATCAACGAGCCCGACCGGCCGATACCGTCTGGACGGATCGGCGGCACCTGGGGACTGCGGATCGCGATCCTCGGAACGGTGATTTCGCTATTGCTCGCCTGGGTCACCGGCCCATGGGTCTTCGCGGCGACCTGCCTTGGGCTGTTGTTCGCGTGGGCCTACAGCGCGCCGCCGTTCCGCCTCAAGGTCAGCGGCATCTGGGGTCCGGCGGCGGTGGCGCTGACGTACGAAGGACTGACTTGGTTCACCGGTGCCGCTGTCATGGCCGGCGCGCTTCCGCGACTCGAAGTGCTGATCATCCTGGCGCTCTACAGCGCCGGTGCATTCGGGATCATGACGCTCAACGATTTCAAGGCGGTCGAAGGCGATCGGGCGATGGGCTTGCGCTCGCTTCCGGTGGTGCTCGGGGTTGACCGCGCGGCGCGGGTGGCGTGCGTGGTCATGGCGGTACCGCAGGTCGTCGTCGTCGGTCTGCTCTACAGCTGGGGGCATCACCTGGTGGCCGGGATCGTCGCGGCGCTTCTGATTGGCCAGTTGATCCTGATGCGTCGCCTGCTGAGCGACCCGCTTGCCCACACCCCATGGTATAATGCCACCGGCACCACGCTGTACGTGCTTGGAATGCTGGCCTCGGCGTTCGGACTGGGCGGAGTGATGGGCCTGTGACTCTGCCAGTAAGCCCGGCATATCTCGGCTGGATCGGCATCGTCCGCCTCGGCTTGGTGCAGAGCGCGATCGGTGCGATCGTTATGCTCGCGACGTCGTTGCTCAATCGCGTGATGGTGGTCGAATATGGCCTGCTGGCGGCGCTGCCCGCGGGGTTGGTGGCGTGGCATTACGTCGTCCAATTGTCGCGACCCGCATGGGGGCATGGGTCGGACAAGGGACGGCAGCGCACGCCGTGGATCCTGCTCGGAATGGCGATCCTCGCGCTCGGTGCTTTGCTGGCAGTGAATGCCGTTGGCCTGCTCGCTGACCGCAGTGTCGCTGGGTATGCGCTCGCAATCCTGGCCTATGCGATGATCGGCGCGGGGGTCGGCGCGGCGGGCACATCACTCCTCGCTTTACTCGCGTCGCGGGTCGCGCCCGATCGCCGCGCGGCGGCGGCGGCGATGACCTGGATCATGATGATCGCCGGGATCGTGATTGCCGCGGGGGTCGTCAGCAAACTGATCGACCCTTACTCGCTGGCCCGGCTGGCAATCGTCGCGGGCGGAGTCGCGCTGGTCGCGTTGATCGTGTCGATTGTCGCCATCTGGGGCGTTGAGGGTCGCGCCGTGGCACCGGCCAGCGAACTACCGACGGCCGACTTCCACACCGAATTGCGTACCATGCTCGCCGACCCTGAGGCACGGCGCTTCACCGTCTTCGTATTCCTGTCGATGCTCGCTTACTCGATGCAGGACCTCATCCTTGAGCCGTTCGCCGGGCTGCGCTTCGGCTACACCCCTGGCCAGTCGACCGGCCTGTCGGGCATCCAGCACGCCGGCGTCCTGATTGGCATGATTCTTGTGGGTATTGGCGCCAATGCGTTCGGCGCACGATCATCCGCCCGCGGCTCCCCCGCCGGACTTCGCCGCTGGATCGTCGGTGGCTGCATCGGATCGGCCTTGGCGCTGGGCGGTCTAGCGCTGGCCGCACGCGCGGGCCTCGGGTGGCCATTGAGCGCCAACGTCGCATTGCTCGGTTTCGCCAATGGCGTGTTCGCGGTGGCGGCAATCGGGTCGATGATGGCGCTCGCCGGGGCCGGCGGGCCGGGGCGCGAGGGCATTCGCATGGGTGTGTGGGGCGCGGCGCAGGCAATCGCCTTCGGGCTGGGCGGATTGATCGGCGCGGTCGGCGTCGATGTCGGCCGCGCGCTGACCGGCTCGGTCCCCGACACCTTTACCTTCGTCTTCGCGGTCGAGGCCGGGCTGTTCCTCGCCGCCGCGATGCTCGCGCTTCGCCAGCCCGAGCGCGAGGCCCGCACCCTGGCAACAGCATGAGCAAAACCTACGATTGCGTGGTGGTCGGCGGCGGTCCGTCGGGCGCGACTGCGGCGGCCGACCTGGCCCGCGCCGGTCGATCGGTGATGCTGCTGGATCGGGGCGGACGGATCAAGCCCTGCGGAGGCGCAATCCCGCCCAAGCTGATCGCCGACTTCTCCATTCCCGAGCATCTGATCGTCGGCCGCGCCGAACTGGCGCGAATGATCGCACCGTCGGAGCGGGCGGTCGACATGCCCGTCGGAGACGGATTTGTCGGCATGGTCGACCGCGAGACTTTCGACGAATTCTTACGCAACCGCGCCGCCAGCGAAGGCGCCGAACGACGGTCCGCGACCTTCCTGCGCATCGATCGCGACCAGGACGGCATTGCGTCCGTCATTTTCACCGACGAACGCGGCGGTCCCGAGCAATCGGTGCGTGCGCGCAGTGTGATCGGGGCAGATGGCGCGAGGTCGCGGGTCGCGCGCAGCATTTTTCCTGACGCGGACCCGATGCCCTGCGTGTTCGCTTATCACGAGGTAATCCGCTCCCCTGGCGTGACCAGCCCATCATTCGACCGAAGCCGCTGCGACGTCTTCTACCAGGGCGAATTTTCGCCCGATTTCTACGCCTGGATCTTCCCCCACGGTGAAACCGCGAGCGTCGGCGTCGGCAGCGCCAACAAGGGCTATGGCCTGCGCGATTCGGTCGATCG
>JAZKHF010000223.1:0-4799 GCA_040385545.1 Pseudomonadota bacterium | reverse complement strand
TGTTGGGATAGACCCCGCTGACCGCCCAGGTTTCCTGCACGTCCTGGTCGAGCGCGTCATAGACCTTGCGCTCCTGCCCCGAGGCGAGGTCCTTGATGTAGAGCTTCGACTTGGTCGCTTCGCGCCGCACGAACGCGATCATCTTGCCGTCGGGCGAGGGCGCGGGACGGACCGACCCGCCGGGACCCGACACCGCCTTCAGCACTTCGCCAGTGGCGAGGTCATAGCGTTCGATGTGGAACAAATTGGTATTCGAATCCTGGGCATATTGGAAGATCGGCCCGGGCGTGACGTTGCGCGTGTAATAGACGCTCTTGCCGTCAGGGCTGAACACGGGTTCGCCAAGCTCCTTCTGGTGCTGCTCGCTCGCGCGCTTGACCAGCATCACGCCGCCGCCGCCCGACACATGGTACAGCCAGATTTCGCCCGTCCCGAGCGAGCGCCCGGTGGTGAAATGCTTCTTGGCGACGATGAAGCGCCCGTCGGGGCTCCACGTCGGCTGGTTGAGGAGGCGGAAGTCCTCCTTGGTGACCTGGCGCTTGTCGCTACCGTTGGCGTTCATGATCCAGATGTTGTCGCCGCCGCCGCGGTCCGAGGTGAAGGCGATGCGCGCGCCGTCGGGCGAAAAGCGGGGGTGGACTTCCCACGCCAGCCCTTCGGCGATCCGCGTCGCCGCTCCGCCTTCGATCGGCATGGTGTAGATGTCGCCCAGCAAGGTGAACACGACGCGCCGTCCGTCGGGGCTGACGTCGACGTCCATCCAGCTGCCTTCATCGACGTTGATCGGAACCTGCCGGATGCGCGCGCCGAGCGGGCGGTTGACGTCCCACTTGGGCGGCTTGCCGCGCGCCGCGTCGGCGGGGGCGAGGGCCGGAACCGGAAGAGGCGGCATCGCAGCCGGATTAGGCAAGGGCGCCGGCGGCGGGGTCGGGTCGGTTGCCTTGTCCTCGGGCGCCTCGGTCTGTTCGACCGGCGGGACCGGCTGCGGCGCGATCTGGGCATAGCCCGGCGCGGCGAACAGGAGGGCGAGGAACGAAATCTGGCTACGACGCATCCGGCAATCCTTGTAAAATTCGCACGAGACCTAACCCGCCGCATCGCGTTCGTCGCGTCAAAAAAGACGGGGGCGAGAAGCAGCGATCGGGACGCGCGGAAAATCCTGATCGATCGGCGATCGCGGCGCACCCAGGGACGTTGCGAGTCAGCATAGGCTTGAGTTGCTGGTGGGATGATCCGCGCGTGGTATCGCGGGCCCGTCGTGTGCTTGTCCGGATTGTGGGCACACCTGTGTCGTCGAAGCCAGCAACCCGGCCCCAGACAGGCATAGAGAAGTGAAATGCTATATCCTAAGGCATATACCCCTATCTCTTTCGAACTACGCGCAAAGTAATATCACCTAGATCTATAGTGTTCTTAACCAAGTCATACCGCGACGACGTAGTTCCTCAAATTATTTGACAGTTAAATTAACGATGAGTTAGCACGAGGTTGCTGCTTCATTATTATCCGAAGATGATTCGCAGCCATTAACGTCTGGTGAAACCGACACGGTCCGCGGCACGGAATGAGTCGCCTGCAATGACGAATTTCTTTTGGGGGCATCAGCCATGACTGTCAGGATGGAGCGGCGCGAGTTCCTCAAGCTAGGCGCCGTCGGCACGACCGCGGCGTTGCTGGTGCCCGCGAGCCGGAGCTTCGCGGCGGACACACAGAGCCGTTTCTCGCTCGTGATCAAGCCGGCCACGGCCTCGATGATCGATGGCACCGAGGTTTATGTCCTCGTTTATTGTCTCGATGGCGTGGCGGCTCAAGCCGAATTGCGCGTGACCGAAGGTGATCCCATCACGATTGCCGTGACCAATAATGACATTGCCCCGCACGGCTTCGCCATTCCCGGTATCGCTGGCGCCACGATCCCGATGATTGAACCCGGCAGCACCGGGACGGTCACGTTTGTCGCGCCCGGGGGTGGCAGTTACCTTTACGTCGATCCGTACAAGGCGCCACTCTATCGCGTGCTTGGACTGCACGGTGCGTTCATCGTCGATCCCCTCAATGGCCACACGCTGGCGGGATCGCCGACCCCCTTCTCCCAGCACGAGCATACGCTGCAAGTCGCGGCTTTCTTCGACACGCTTGGCGGCGACACTTATCCCTACCCGGGGGAGGGCTGGAAAGCGGGCGATCCCGACCGCGAGAAATTGTGGCTGTTTTCGCAAACCGACCCGGCACTCAATGCCCGCGTTCAGGCGGGTGAAGCGGTCAACCCCGCGTCCGTGGTGGACAATTTCCTGCCGCGTTATTTCACCATCAACGGGCTCTCGGGCTTCGACGCATCGCACATTCATGACGATCATTTGGGCGGCTCGTCCCCGGCGAAGCGGATCATCCCGTCGGGCAAGGAGGGGGAACCTTGCCTGATCCGGACCATGAATGCCGGTCTGGCGACGCACTCGGTCCACATCCACGGCAATCATTGCCTGGAATGTTCGGAAACCGACGACGTTGGCGCCAATGTCCGCGAAACGCATGTCTATGAGCGCGACACGTGGATGCTCGCGCCGCTCGCGCGGATCGACATGATCCTGCCGTTCGAGCGCCCGCCCGACATTCCGCCCGAAAGGTGGCCCCCGCGCGACGAGGACTTCCCGCTGAAGTACGTCATGCACTGCCACTATGAGCTGTCGCAGACCGCGGGCGGGGGCAATTACCCGCAAGGCGCAGTCACTCACTGGGAAATGACCGGGGCGCGCTGAGGCGCGGAAAGATTGGGGATGTCCGATGGCATTTGGCGATGGAGACGGGGTCCTGAGCGAGGAGCGCGAGACCTACGAGACCTTTGGGTGCAATGTGCGCAAGGCGGACCCGGCGACGCCCGACCGCCTCACGCCCGACGTCGTGATCAAGCGCAAGGGTGCCGACAGCTTTGACCTGGTTGCGCCCGATGGCCACAAGCTCAGGATATGGTCGTTCGTCGACACGGCTTTGCCGCTCACCATGCAAAAGCCGACCTATCCGTCGCCCACGATCCGGGTCACCAAGGGTCAGGTCGTCCATACCACGCTGACGACGTCCAAGGGTCCGCACACCATCCACCATCACGGGATCGAGCCGACCACCGCCAACGACGGCGTCGGCCATGTCTCGTTCGAGGTGGGCGACAAATATACCTACCAGTGGAAGCCGCAGCACGCGGGCACCTTCTTCTACCATTGCCACCGCAATACCGTGCTGCATTTCGAACTGGGCATGTTCGGGATGTTGATCGTCGACCCTCCGAAAACCGCCGACGGATTGAAGCGGCTCCATGAGAAGAGCGCCACCTTCGACCCCGTCTACGATGTCGAAAAGGTGTGGGTCGCCGACGACATGGACCCCCGCTGGCATGCGATCGCCGATCACGACGCGGGATTGTGCGGGATGGATGTCGGCCTCAACCGGTTCAATCCCAGATATTTCCTGCTGACCGGGGTGTTCAACAACAAAACGATGACCGACCCGCGCACGGTCATCAATGCCAAGCTTGGCGAACGCATCCTCGTGCGCCTCCTCAACGCCAGTTACTCGACGCTGCGCGTCACGCTGGGTTGCGACGCTGTCTGGGCGGGCTGCGACGGGCATGGCATGGGACTCAACCCATGGTGCGACCCGGCGGTCATCCCCGCCGGCACGCCGTTGCTGGTCAGCGCCGCGCAGCGCTACGACCTGATCCTGAAACCGCCAAGCACCGGACGCTATTCGGCGAAGATGGAATTCCTCCACTGGATCACTGGCAAGGTCCAGCACAATGGCGCCGGCGTCATCAAGACCGAGGTGGTCGTATCATGAGACAGACGGCAATTCGCGTGTCGCAATCCTATGTCATGTCGCAGCGCCAGCGCGCGCGGCTCGCCAAGGCCAGCAATGTCTTTGGCCACGCCCAGCCCGATCCCGATGCGCTGGGCGGTCATTTCGACTTCGCTACCTGGAACGGACTGGCGGTGACCGCGGCGGATTTCCGCGACCACTGGAGCTTGTTGTACTTCGGCTATGCCCGCTGCAAGGGATCCTGCCTCGCCGTCGCGCCGAACATCGCCGCCGCTGCGAAGGCGCTGCGACAGCGCGGGGTCGCGGCAAAGGCCGTCTTTGTCGATCTCGAACCGCCCCCGCCCGGCATGATCCGCCTCGCTTCCGGTCATCACGGCCATGGCCAGCACGGCAGCAACTGGCCGCAGCGCTACGCCATGGCGCGGCTTGCGCTCAGTAGCGGCGGCAAGCTTGACGTCCTGACGGGCAACCGCTTCCAACTGTCCAAGGCCACCGCGGCCTTCCACGTCCTGCGCGAGCACGTGCCGCCGCGCCCTGGCGAGGAGAATTTCAGCATCAACCACGGCTCGATGATCTATCTCATCGGCCATGACACGCTGGTTGCCGGCTATGGCTATCACGACATGCCCGTGGCGACGATGGTCGACCTGGTTACGCGGCTGAGCAAGGCCGACCGTCATTCGGTCGACCTTGCCGCGGTGCGCCGGCGCTTCATGCGCGGCTCGTGTGGCGAGGATGCCGAAATGGCGGCGTCCATGGCGCACGCCCACGGCGTGGGCTGAACTCGGGACATGCCCGATTACCGTTTGTACCTGATCGGGTCCGCGGGGCACGTCGAGCGCGTCGAGGAGATCGAAGCGCGCGACGACGAGGAAGCCATTGCGGCCTCCTCCACCGGGCGCGACGGAACCCGCCGCGCGCTCTGGCGCGGGCCGTGCCTGATCGGCGAATGGAATTGCACCCGGTCCAGCCAAGGCGCCCCCTAGCGGACC
>JAZKHF010000222.1:0-7079 GCA_040385545.1 Pseudomonadota bacterium | reverse complement strand
GCGAATGGGGGCATGACTTCCGCCCCGATTATCGCCTGCTGCTGCCCCTGCTCGACCAGCGCCGCGACGTGCCAAGGCTGGCGCTGACCGCGACCGCCGACAAGCGCACGCGGGCCGACATATTGAAACAGCTTGGAATCCCCGAGGAGGGGATGATCGTCGCCGGGTTCGACCGCCCCAACATCCGCTATCACGTCCGCCCGCGCGACGGGATCGGCAGCCAGTTGAAGGGCTTGCTGAAGGACCAACCGGGACCCGGCATCATCTATGCCACCAGCCGCAACGCAACCGAGAAACTGGCCGAGCAACTGTCATCGGGGAGCCGCCGCGCATTGGCCTATCATGCCGGTCTCGAGGGGCCGATCCGTCAGCGCAATCAGGCCGCGTTCGTCGAATCCGAGGATATGGTGATGGCGGCGACGGTCGCGTTCGGGATGGGGATCGACAAGCCCGACGTGCGCTTCGTCGCCCATGCCGGAATCCCCAAATCGATCGAGGCTTATTACCAGGAAACCGGCCGCGCCGGTCGCGACGGCGACCCGGCCGAGGCGTGGCTCTACTGGGGGGCGGAAGATTTCGCACGGGCACGGCGGCGGATCGAAATCGAGATCGAGGAAGCGCGGCGCCCGGCCGAACGCGACCGGCTCAACACGCTGGCGGCGTTCGTCGAGGCCGCGACCTGTCGCCGCGCGATATTGCTTCGGCATTTCGGCGAGGAGCCCCCGCCTGAGTGCGGCAATTGCGACAATTGCATCGACCCCCCAGCGACGATCGACGTCACCGAGGTGGCCCGCAAATTATTGAGTGCCGCTTTTCGCACCGAGATGCGTTTCGGGATCGGGCATCTGGCAGCGGTGCTTGGCGGCGACGACAATGAGAAGGTGCGACAATTCGGGCATCACAAACTGAGCGTGTTCGGGATCATGAATGCCGAGGAATTGGCGCTGGTCAGGCCGGCGGCGCGCAGTCTTCAGGCGCGCGACGCTCTGCGAGCGGACGATTTTGGGGGCCTCAGCTTCGGACCGGCGGCCAAGGCATTCCTGAAAGGCGAGGAACGGTTGGTGATCGCCGTTCCGCCGAAAAAGGTGCGGCGTACGCGCGGATCGGTCCCCGACATGCCGCACGATCCGTTGTTCGAGGCACTGCGCGCATGGCGGCGTGACCGGGCGAAGGAATTGGGGGTGCCGCCCTATGTCATCTTTCACGATTCGACGCTGCGCGACGTGGCAACCCGGCGACCCTCGTCTTTGAATGCGCTATCGGCAATCGACGGGATCGGCGATACCAAGCTGGAACGACATGGCGACTCGCTGCTTGCGGCGTTGGGCCAGGCAATGGAGACGGGCGATGCAACGGCAGCTTGATGACAAAACCATGGTCTGTGGCCAGATCACCCCCGACGAAATCCCCGCGATCCGCGACCTTGGCGTGACCATGATCGTCAACAATCGCCCCGACAACGAAGATCCGGGCCAGCCGACCAGTGCCGAGATCGAGGAAGCAACGAAGGCGGCGGGAATGGAATATCGCCATGTGCCGATCGTTCGCGGCATGGGGCCTGCGGATGTCGAAGCGATGCGGGAGGCGATCGGAGCAGTCGGCGACGGCAAGATGGTCGCGTTCTGCCGCTCGGGCAATCGCTCGGCACTCGCGTGGGCGGTGGCGCGGAGCGAGGACGGGGTCGCGCGGGAAGAGCTGGATCGCTGTGCGGACGGGGCGGGGTTCAGTCTGGCGCCGGTGGCGCATTTGCTCCGGGACTAGCCGCTCGATCTTCGGCCAGGATCGCTGCCGCCTCGCTTACGTCCTCCTCGATCACCAGCAGTCGGACGGGAGTCATGGCGCCGCCGAAGAAATTGCTCATCTGCGTGTCGAGCAGATAGGAATCGATGCCGTGGCTATCGAGCAAGAGTCGGGCGAGATCCGCTTCCACCGCCGAGTAGAAGCGCGCCACTTCGATCATCCGGTGGCGGTTCCGCCAACCGTAAGCCCGTCGACCAGCAAGGTCGGCTGACCGACGCCGGCCGGCACCGTCTGGCCGCCCTTGCCGCAAATGCCGATCCCTTCATCAAGCGCGAGATCGTTGCCGATCGCGGTGACCCGCGTCAGGACGCTTGGGCCGTCGCCGATCAGGGTCGCGCCTTTGACCGGCTCGGCGATCTTGCCGCCGCGGATGCGATAGGCTTCGGTGCAGGAGAAGACGAATTTGCCGCTGGTGATGTCGACCTGCCCGCCGCCGAAGCTCTTGGCATAGATGCCGTCCTTGACGCGGGTGACGATCTCGTCCGGATCGTCGCTTCCACCGAGCATGAAGGTATTGGTCATGCGCGGCATCGGCGAATGGGCGAAGCTTTCGCGACGGCCGTTGCCGGTCGGCTGCATGCCCATCAGCCGGGCGTTGAGCCGGTCCTGCAGATAGCCTTTCAAAATGCCGTCCTCGATCAGCACGGTGCGGCCAGTCGGCGTGCCTTCATCGTCGATGGTGAGACTGCCGCGACGCCCTTCGATCGCACCTTCGTCGATCACCGTGACCCCCGGGGCGGCGACGCGCTCGCCCAGACGGCCGGAGAAAGCCGAGGTGCCCTTGCGATTAAAGTCGCCTTCCAGCCCGTGGCCGATTGCTTCGTGAAGCAGGACCCCGGGCCAGCCGGGACCGCACACCACCTGCATCTCGCCTGCCGGCGCGGGGACCGACTCCAGATTCACCAATGCCTGGGCGAGCGCCATGTCGATGCCGCGCTTCCAGGTCGCGGGCTCGAATAGCCGGTCGTAGAGATAGCGACCGCCGATGCCGAAGCTGCCGGTCTCACGCCGGTCCCCGTTTTTGGCAACGATCGAGATGTTGAGGCGAACGAGCGGTCGGATGTCGCTGGCGACGAAGCCGTCGGCCCGGACGATGTCGATCACCGACCAGCTGGCGGCGAGGCTGACACTGACCTGATCGACACGGGGATCTCGAGCGCGCGCCGCCGCGTCAATTTCGGCACATAGCTTTACCTTGTCGGCAAACGGGATCGCCGACAGCGGATCGTCCCCGCCATACATCGCCTGATTGGTGCGCGGCGGCGGGGCGGAGGTGGCACCTTTGGCCGGATCGAGCAGGCGCAGGGTCGCGGAGGCGCGGTCGATCGCGGCGGCGCTGATTTCGTTGGCATGGGCGAAGGCAGTGGTTTCCCCGGTCACGCCGCGCAGGCCGAAGCCCGAAGCGTTGTTATAATCGGCGGTCTTCAACCGACCGTCGTCGAAACCAAACGCTTCGCTGATGCTGTGCTGGAGGTAGAGTTCGCCGTCGTCATGCGCCGACAGGTGGCGGGCGGCGAGTTGCTGCGCCTCATGTGGGTCAAGCGTTCGATAAAGCAGGTCGCGTGGAGCGCTCATTGCGCAGTGTCGGCAACACCGCCTTCCAGCACGAAGCGACGATCGCAATAGCCGCAATCGACATAACCGGTGGAGGCATCGACATGGAGATAGACGCGCGGATGTCCGAGCGCGGCGGGGACGGCGCCGGAACCGTCGCAGGCGACGCGCGGGGATTTGGTGCGGATAGTCTCGGGGGGCGGTTGCATGATACGCGACTTAGCGACCGCCCCCCGAAGCTTCAACCTTGCGCGACGTCAGAGATAATTGGCGGTGACGTCATAATCGGAGGTGTAAACACCCTCAGGCTGGTCGGCGCCGATCAGAATGATACCGCCGACCCCGAAGAAAAAGGTGCGATCGACCGGATGGATCGTACGCAGCGGCGGTCCGTCGAGGGTCAGCGCAAGCACCGTCAGCGTGTCGCCTGCCACACTGGTCAGCTGCGCGGGCGGCGTAACGGTGACGATCACCAGCTGGTTGGGCGAACCGGCGCCGCCGAAATAGGCGCGCTGGCCGATATCGCTCGGCACGGCGGTAACCCCGCCGGCGATGGTCCGCACGCCGGTCGACGCATTGATGATCACCGTCCCCGATACAGCCGACGGAATGACCGAACCGAAGCTAAGATCGTCGATCTTCGTCAGCGTCAGCGGGATCAGCAGCAGCGCACGACCCGGGGGCGGGGTCGGCGATGCCACCGGCGCGGCGACAACGCTGGTGGTGACAAGCGCGGCGGCGGCAAGCGCCAGAATGAATTTGGTTCGGATCGTCACGCTGCAAGTCCCTTCGAGATCGTCTGCCAATCGAATTGGTTGACGCTCTTTTTAGGGAAGCGGGTGACGGATGATTGAATGATTTAGGGCAAGAACTGCTTAACCTTGATCGGCAAGATTCTGGGCCGGTCAGGGATATTGGATGGTGACCTCGAATGTGCCGGTGTAAATCCCTTCCCGCTGGTTCGCTGCGGGACGTAAGGTGGCACCTACCGCGAATTCGAACACCCCGGCCTGGGCCAGCGTCCGCTTCGACTGACCGTCGAGCGTGAAGTTGTCGACCCTGATGGTTTCCGTACCCCCAGCGCGGGTCAACAGAATCGAGCCGTTGGGGATGCGGATGATGACCACTGGCGAACTGGATGTGGCACCCGCAAAGCGCGCGGCGTGTGGCGTTCCGCCGAGACGAATTACGCCGCCAGTGACAGACAATGTGTTGGTCACTGGATTGATCACCGCGGTTCCCGCCGTGGTGACGCCGAGATAGCCGAAGTCCAGATCGGCAAGCTTGGTCAGGGTCATCGGACGAACCAGCGCAGCTTGCGACGAGGGCGGGGTCGTCGAGGCAATCGGCGCAGCCTCGGCCGCTGGCGCGATCAGCGCGGCAAGGGCCACGGACTTGAGGAGAAAACGCAGCGCACCGGTCATGCCAGCGTCGCTACAAGGTTAAGCTCAAGATAAGCCTTTCGATTAGGGTTACCCGAACATTTACCATAAGCAGTTTGACGCGGTCGCCCGCCCCGCTATCGACCTTGCCATGTCTGAAACCGCCGCCATCCACATCGAATCATTGTCCAAGACGTATGCGGGCGGCAAGCGGGCGCTCGACGACGTCACGTTCGACGTGCCGCGCGGACAAATTTTCGGGCTGCTGGGCCCCAATGGCGCGGGCAAATCGACGCTGATCAACATATTGGCCGGGATGGTCACCAAGACCGGCGGCAAGGCCAATGTCTGGGGCTTCGACATCGATGCCCATCCGCGCAACGCCAAGCGCTCCATCGGGATCGTCCCGCAGGAGATTTTGTTCGATCCCTTTTTTACCCCGCGCGAGGCGCTCGAGCTTCAGGCGGGATTGTACAATGTCCCCAAGGCGAAGCGCATAACCGACCAGCTGCTTGCCGCAGTCCGGCTGACCGACAAGGCCGATGCTTATGCGCGGACCCTGTCGGGGGGGATGAAGCGGCGGCTGCTGGTGGCGAAAGCGATGGTCCATTCGCCGCCGATCCTCGTGCTCGACGAGCCGACCGCCGGGGTCGACATCGAGCTTCGCCAGCAATTGTGGGATTATGTCCGCCAGCTCAATCGCGACGGGGTAACGGTGGTGCTGACCACCCATTATCTGGAGGAAGCCGAACAGCTTTGCGACCGGATCGCGATTATCAATCATGGCAGGCTGATCGCCAACGAACCGACCCGCGCGTTGATCGCCAAGGCGCAGGACAAGGCCGTGGTGGTCGAGATCGATCGCGATATCGACAAGGTGCCGGTGGCGCCGATCTTCGACCGGATCGAGTTGACCGGGCCGCGGACGATCGAGATCACCTATCGCAAGGACCAGGTCAACGCTGGCGAGGTCCTTGCGGCGCTGGCGGCGGAAGGGTTGGGCATCGTCGACGTTTCAACCCGCGATCCCGATCTGGAGGATGTGTTCCTGAGCCTGACTAGGGAGGGAGCAGCGGCATGAGCAGGCGTGCGAGCCTGGCCCTCGCGATCATCGTTGGCGGCTGTGTCCATCGACCGTCAGGGACGTCACAGCCGCTAGCACTCGACGAGTTGGTGTCATTCGCCGATCCCGCAACCTGCTCACCCGGCACAGGCCATGCCGAATTCCTCGGCGCGATGATCGAGGGCGACGCCAATGTTGGCTTTCGGCCCGGCAAAATTGTTGCTCCTAACCGATACGCATCCGCTTTTGGTCAAGTCTATCTCCAGACCCATGAGGGCTATACGGAGATTGGAGCGCCTGCTCGCGGTACCTTGTTCGGACTGCCGATCGCAGCCGTCGTGCAAAGCCTTCCCGAGGGCGGCGATCCGGGCGAAACGCATTACCGTTTTCAGGCTCAACCGGAGACCGTTCAGCGCGTCCTCGCCGAGCGCGGTTTTCCGGTCAAGCTCGGGCAGAGCGTCTCGATCGGCCCGCCCGACGGCTATGAGCATTTTATCGAACTGATCGTCGATCCCGTGCACCCTGGCCACACGTTGCTTAGTTGCGGTTATCGATGACCTATGACGTGATCGTGATCGGGTCTGGTGCCGCCGGACTTACCGCCGCGCTGACGCTGGCGCCGACCAAGCGGGTCGCGGTGCTGGCCAAGGGCAAATTGGGCGGCGGGGCGACCGAATGGGCGCAAGGCGGGATAGCCGCGGTTTTAGAGAAGGGCGACAGCTTCGACGCCCATGTCGAAGACACGATGATCGCCGGCGCGGGGCTCAACAATCGGAGCGTGGTCGAGCATGTCGTCGGCGGCGCACCGGCGGCGATTGCGCGGCTGGCCGAATTGGGCGTGCCGTTCAACCTGGATGATGACGGGGATGGCTGGCATCTTACGCAGGAAGGCGGACATAGCCATCGCCGCATCGTCCATGTCGCCGACGCTACCGGCTGGGCGATCCAGCAGGCGCTGGAAAGCGCGGCAATTGGCAACCCGAACATCGCTATATTGCCCGATCATGTCGCGATCGATTTCGCCACCGGGCGGCATGCCGGCGAGTTCAGCACCTCGGGCGCAGTGCACGGACTTTATGCCTTCAATCGAATTACCGGACAGGTCGAGACATTGACCGCCCGGGCAACGATCCTTGCCACCGGCGGAGCGGGGCGCGCCTATCTCTATTCGACCGCGCCGCGCGGCGCGACGGGCGACGGGATCGCAATGGCGTGGCGCGCGGGTTGCCGCATCAGCAACATGGAATTCATGCAATTCCACCCGACCTGCCTGTACAATC
>JAZKHF010000221.1:0-5916 GCA_040385545.1 Pseudomonadota bacterium | reverse complement strand
GCGGTGGAGAGCAAGATCGTGCTCGCCCAGCGCGACATTCGCGTGCTCCAGACCGAAATCGGGACGCGCGGTCGGTTGGCCCAGTTGGAGCGGTGGAACGTCGGTTTCATCCGTCTCTCGGCCCCGACCGCCGACCAGTTTCTGGAAGGCGGCTTCCAGCTGGCGACGATGACCAAGCCCGACGCCAAGCCGGTGATCGAGGCGCCGGTGGTGTTGGCGTCGGCGCCGGTCGAGCATTCGGTCGCGCAGCGGCCCGCGGCGAGCGATGGCGACGATGCCAAGCCGGTCGGTGCGGTGCGAACCCCCGCGCCATCGGCTAGCGACATGATGCGCGTCGCGGGCTATTCGCGACCGGTAACGGCAACCAAGGACGTGTCGGCGACGACGGCCAAGCCGAAGCTGGCGGTCACCAAACCGGCTGCGGCGAAAGGCACCAAAGTCGCGGCGAGCGACGCGCTGGCACCCTTGCCCGACGCCGGGCCGACTGCGAAAGCGCCCGCGTCCGGCACCGCTTCAACGACCGCGACACCCCGCAAGACCAAGGATTCCGGCTCCCAACGATGAACGCGCACGCCCCCGCCCTTGTCGCACGACCGGAGCGACTCCGGCTGGTCGGGCAGCGTCGCCAGATCCTCGCGGTGATGCATCAGCGACTGATGTTCGGGATGCTGGTCTATGTCGGCGTGGTCGGGCTGATCGCCGCGCGAATCCTCTATCTTGCCGCGTTTGGCGACCATGCCGGGCGCAAGCTGGGCGTGACGACATTGATCCCCGAGCGCGGCGATATCGTGGATCGCGACGGCCATGCGCTGGCGCGGACGATCGATGCCTGGACGATTGCGCTTCATCCGAAAAAACTGATCGGCAACAAATTGGAGCTGGCGCGCACGCTGGCCAGGCTGATGCCCGAGCGCGACGAAGCCGCTTATTATGCGATGATGAAGTCGGACCGGCCGTTCTTCTACCTCCGCCGTCGTGCCGCGCCCGATGTCGTGCAGGCGGTCAATGCATTGGGCGAGCCGGGGCTTGCAATCGATCGCGAGCCCGATCGGCTGTACCCCCAGACGACGCTTGCGGCGCATGTGCTTGGCTACACCGACGTCGACGGTCATGGCACCGCCGGGATCGAGCGGGCGTTCGATGCGCAATTGTCCGACCCGGCGACGCGCGGAGACGCGATCACGCTGTCGATTTCCAGCCGCGTGCAGCAGGCGCTGGAACATGAGCTGCTCGATGCGATGAAGGAATTTTCGGCGATCGGTGCGGCCGGAGTGATCATGGACATTCACACCGGCGAAGTCATCGCCATGACCAGCCTGCCGCAGCTCAACCCCAATGCCGCCGGTGCAGGATCGCCAGAGGCGCGCTTCAACCGCATCACCAACGGCGTGTACGAGATGGGATCGACCTTCAAACCGTTCACGGTGGCGATGGCGATGGATTCCGGGATCATCAAGTCCATGGGGCAAATGTATAACTGCCCGGGCCAATTGCATGTCGCGGGGCGGACGATCAACGACACCCACCCGTTCAACCGCGCTTGCTCGGTGGCCGAGATCATGATGGAAAGCTCTAACATCGGCAGCGCGCAGATCGCCGATCAAATCGGTGCCAAACGGCAAAAGCAATTCCTTCGCGAGATGGGCTTCCTCGACAAGGTCGAGATCGAGCTGAAGGAGCGCGGACGCACGCTGCCCCCGAGAGATTGGAGCAGGCTGGACACGATGATCGTCGGCTATGGACATGCCATCGCCGTCACGCCGCTGCATCTCGCGGTGGGTTATTCGACCTTGTACAACGGCGGCATCTATCGGCCCGCGACGATCCTCAAGGTCGATGCGAAGCACAAGGTTGCGCCGGGTCGCCGGGTATTCACCGAGGAGACCAGCTACAAAAGTCGCAGCTTGCTGCGGCTGGTGGTCACCAAGGGAACGGGCAAGAAGGCCGATGCGCCTGGCTATCGCGTGGGCGGGAAGACCGGCACCGCGGAGAAATATCACAACAAGTCGCTCAAGGTGAATAGCTTTGCCGCCGTCTTTCCGATGGAGGAGCCTCGCTACGTCGTCATTGCAATGCTCGACGAGCCGAAGGCGACCGCCGAGACCTTTGGTTTCAGCACCGCGGGCTGGAACGTCGCTCCGCTGATCAGTCGTGTCGTCAGCCGGGTGGCCCCGATGCTCGGCGTTCGGCCCGACAAGAGGCGCGAAGCCAATATGGCGGAAGTATTGCCGTACATTCGTGAAAAGACGAAATAGTCCGAATGCGCCTGTCCGATCTCACCGGGATCGACAGCGAGGCCGTGGTGACGGGCTTCGCGATCGATCATCGCAAGGTAACCAAGGGTAATATTTTCGGCGCGTTTCGCGGCGAACGCTTCGATGGCGAGAGCTTCATCCCCCAGGCGATCGCGCATGGAGCGGTGGCGGTGGTGGCGCGGCCCGAGGCATCGGTCGAAGGCGCAGCCCACATTGCCGACCCCGAACCGCGGCGGCGTTTCTCGCAATTGGCGGGAGCCTTTTACGGTCCTTATCCGGAGGTGATCGTCGCGGTCACCGGGACCAACGGCAAAACCTCGACGGTCGAGATGGCGCGGCAGATGTGGCGGATGATCGGGCATCGCTCGGCAAGCATCGGAACGCTCGGCGTCACCACCGCCGACGAGCAGGTCAAGACTGGGCTGACCACGCCCGACATCGTCACCTTTCTGTCGAACATGGCGGGGCTGGAGCGGATGGGGATCAGCCATGTCGCCTATGAAGCTTCGTCGCACGGGCTCGACCAGTATCGCAGCGAGGGGCTGCCGGTGCAGGCCGCGGCGTTCACCAATTTCAGCCGCGACCACCTCGATTATCATCCCGACATGGAGGCTTATTTCGCGGCCAAGATGCGGTTGTTCGACGAAGTGGTCGACGGTGACGGCGCGGCGGTAGTGTGGACCGGCGATCACAAGTCGGCCGAAGTGATCGCCCATGTCGAGAAGCGCGGGTTGAAATTGTTCACGGTCGGGCCGGGGGCGGAGACGATCGCGCTGCTGGAGCAGGTGCCGACGCCGTTGGGGCAACGGCTGCTGCTGCGTCACGAGGGGCGCGAGTTGAAGCTGATGCTACCGCTGATCGGTGCATATCAGGTCAATAATGTGCTGACCGCGGCGGGACTGTTGCTCGCAACCGGCAGCGATCCGGCCGACGTGCTCGGCGCGATGGGCAGGATCTCGCCGGTGCGCGGGCGGCTGGAGCGGGCGGTGATCAGCCGCGCGGGCGCGCCGGTCTATGTCGATTACGCCCACACACCCGACGCGCTGGAAGCGGCGATCGCGGCGCTGAAGCCCCATGTGGAGGGAAAGCTGATCACGGTGTTTGGAGCAGGCGGCGATCGCGACAAGGGCAAGCGCGCTCCGATGGGTGCGGTCGCGGCGCGCATGAGCGACATCGCGATCGTCACCGACGACAATCCGCGTACCGAGCATCCGGCGAGCATCCGCCGCGAGGTGATGGAAGGCGCGGTCGGTGCGATGGAGATCGGCGACCGGCGCGCGGCGATCGCAGCGGCGATCCAGCTGGCGGGGACTGGCGATATCGTCCTCATCGCGGGCAAGGGTCACGAAACGGGCCAACTGATCGGGGATCTGGTGCTGCCGTTCGACGATGCGCTGGTGGCACGGGAGTGCGCGGCGTGACCACTTTGTGGACCTCCGCCGAAATTGAAGCCGCGACTGGCGGGACCGCGAGCATCCCGTTCGAGGTCGCCGGGGTAACCTTCGACAGCCGGGAGGCGGGACCGGGGGATTTGTTCGTCGCGATGCCGGGGACGGCGAGCGACGGGCATGATTTTGTCGACCAGGCGTTTGCGCAGCGGGCGGTGGCGGCTCTTGTGTCGCGGCCGGTGTCGGGGCCAAACGTGCTGGTCCCCAACGTCGCCGAGGCTCTGACCGCGCTGGCGATCGAGGCGCGGCGGCGGACGAATGCGACGGTGATCGGCGTGACCGGGTCGGTCGGCAAGACGTCGACCAAGGAAGCGCTCGCGGCGGCGCTGGCGCGAAGCCGCAAGGGGCCGGTGCACCGCTCGGTCAAGAGCTACAACAACCATACCGGCGTGCCGCTCAGCCTGGCGCGGATGCCGCGCGATACGCGTTTCGCGGTGCTGGAAATGGGGATGAACCATGCCGGCGAGATTGCCGGGCTGACCAGATTGGTGCGGCCGAATGTCGCGCTGATCACCGCCATCGCCTCCGCCCACATCGAGCAATTGGGCACGATGGAGGCAATCGCCGACGCCAAGGGTGAGATTTTTAGCGGCCTGGAAGAAGAGGGGATCGCGATCATCCCCGAGGATTCGCCCTATCGCGACCGGCTGGTCCGCGCCGCTCGGGGCCATGCCGACCGCACGATCACCTTCGGCCGATCGGAGGATGCCGAGGTCGCAACGATGGCGGCGGCGCGGTCCGACGACGGCGGCAGCCTGGTCACCGCCCGGCTGGTCGACAGCGAGCTGACCTTCACCTTGTCGCAGCGCGGCGATCACTGGATTTCCAATGCGATGGCCGTGCTTGCGGTGGTCGAGGCGGTCGGCGCAGATCTGGCGGCCGCGGGACTGGCGCTGGCCGATTTAGGCGGGCTGAAAGGCCGTGGCGAGCGGCATCGGGTGAAGGTCGAGGGCGGAGAAGCCCTGCTGATCGACGAAAGCTATAACGCCAATCCGGCATCGATGACGGCGACGCTGGCGAGCCTGGGCAGCGAGCAACTGACCGGACGGCGGATCGCGGTGCTCGGGCCAATGCGCGAGCTTGGGCCCGACGGCGCGGCGATGCATGATGCGCTGGCCTCGCCGATCCGCGCGGCGAAGGTCGAGCGACTGGTGCTGCTAGGCGACGAAATGCGCGGTCTCGCGGCGGCGCTCGACGGTGAGATCGAATCGGTGGTGGCCGACGACGTCGAGGAAGCGGCGCGGCTGGTCGAGGCAATTCTCGAGCCTGGCGACGTGGTACTGGTCAAGGCGAGCAACTCGGTCGGGCTTGCAGCTTTGGTCGAACGGGTGGCAGGGGGCGGCTAATGCTTTACGTGATCGCCGAACAGCTTGGGTTCCCGGGAATCCTCAACCTGATCCGCTATATCAGCTTCCGGGCGGGTGCGGCGAGCGCGACCGCGTTGCTGATCGGCCTGATGTTCGGCCCGATGTTCATTCGCTGGCTCCGCGCCAAGCAGGGTAAGGGCCAGCCGATCCGCGCCGACGGGCCGCAAAGCCACCTCGCCAAACGCGGCACCCCGACCATGGGCGGCCTGCTGATCCTGATCTCTGTGTCGGTCTCGGTGCTGCTGTGGATGGACCTCAAGAACCCCTATGTCTGGGCGTGCCTGTTGGTCACCGGCGGCTTCGGCGTGATCGGGTTCCTCGACGATTACGACAAGGTCAAGAAGGCGCATCATGCGGGGCTATCCGGCAAGATGCGACTATTTCTGGAGTTTGCCATCGCCGGCTTTGCGACCTGGCTGATGGTCGGCAATGGCGGCACCCAGCTCTATCTGCCCTTCATCCAGGGGCCGGTGCTCGACATCGGCTGGTTCTACATTGCCTTCGGGGCGTTCGTGATCGTGTCGTTCGGCAATGCGGTCAATCTGACCGACGGGCTCGACGGACTGGCGACGATGCCGGTGATCATCGCGGCGATCGCCTTCATGCTGATCAGCTACCTCGTCGGAAACGCCAAGTTCGCCGAGTATCTCGGCATTCCGCATATCCCGGGGACCGGCGATCTGACGGTACTGCTGCTGGCGATTGTTGGCGCGGGGCTGGCGTTCCTGTGGTTCAACGCGCCTCCGGCGGCGGTGTTCATGGGCGATACCGGCAGCCTCGCGCTCGGTGGGGCGCTGGGCGCGGTGGCGGTGGCGACGCACCATGAATTCGTGCTGGTGATCGTCG
>JAZKHF010000220.1:0-4320 GCA_040385545.1 Pseudomonadota bacterium | reverse complement strand
CTTCGGCATAGGCCTGCATCATGCCATATTCGATGCCGTTGTGGACCATCTTGGTAAAGTGGCCCGAACCGACCGGGCCGCAATGGACATAGCCATGCTCGGCCTTCCACTGGTCGTCATTGGCGGCCCGCTTGGTTCGCTCGACCGTGCCGATCCCTGGCGCCAGCGTGGCGAAGATCGGGTCGAGATGATCGACCTGCTCCTTGGGCCCGCCGATCATCATGCAATAGCCGCGGGTCCGCCCCCATACCCCGCCCGATACGCCGACATCGACCAGGTGAAGACCTTCCTCTGCGAGCATTTTGCTATGCTCTAGGTCATGCTTCCAGAAACTGTTGCCGCCGTCGATGACGATGTCGCCGGCCTGGGCGATAGCGGCGATATCCTTCATCACGGCATTGGTGATCTCGCCTGCGGGCAGCATCACCCAGTAAATGGCAGGGCTGTCGAGCTTCTTGGCGACTTCGGCGAGCGATCCGGCGGGGACCGCGCCATGGCTGGCGGCGTCGGCGACCGCCTTGGGATCGCGGTCGAACGCGACCACTTCATGCCCGCCCTCGATCAATCGCCGCGCCATATTGCCGCCCATTCGGCCGAGACCGATCATGCCGAGTTTCATATGCCTGCTCCTGACGTTCGAATCGCGCTCACGGCGATTGATGTTATCCGCTAATGGGGGAGCAGTCGGCCTCGGGCAATCGCGATGCTTCGCCTTGACGACTGGAGCGGCAACCCCATTTTGTCGCAATGGACGACCGCTATTCGCCTTATCCGCCGATCCCGTTCGAGGATGGCCTGACCAATTTGTGGCGTCGGGGGCTTCGGCTGGCGCGGAACGTCGCGATAGCTGGGATGCTTGCAGGCCTCGGCGGGATCATCCTTGGCGCGGCGCTGACCGATGGCTGGCTGTCGCAGATTTTCGTGACCCTGTTTGCCGCCTTCGTGCTGTGGCTGCCGATGCTCGGGCTTATTGTCTGGGTCGGCCGGTTGTTCGGCCGGCGGAGTCGCGCGGTGCCGTCGATGGTCGATGTCACTCCCAACACGCCCGAGGGCCGTCTCGATTCAAGCTGGCGGCGGCTGGTCCGCGCCGCGCCGCGCCAGCGCGAGCGGATCGTCACGCTGCAGCGTTCGCTGGACCGGTCGCGCACTAGTCTTGCCGCGACGACCTTGGATACCGACGCGCACGAGCTTTGCGCGATGATCGACAAACGTCTTCCCGATCTGATCGATCACGAATTGGATTCGCTCGCCCCCGACAGTCGCGGCCGCGACCGTCAGGTCGGCGATCTTGTCGACTTGGTCGAGCAATTCGTCCGCCATTGCGGCAACAAACGCGACGGCGCGGGTGACAGCAGTGCCTATCAGGCGGAAGTGCTCAAGCGGCGGTTCGAAGCGCGGCTGAACGACGACACGCCGTTCCTCCACTAAGCAGTCAGTAGGTTCGCGCGACCGCAAATTCGGCCGCCTCGACCATCGCCGCCTTCGCCCGCCCGTTGGGGAAGGGCGCCAGCGCATCGATCGCTCGCCGGGCATAGAGGCGGGCGCGCTCCATCGTGTCGGCCAGGGCGCCGCTCGATCCGACCAGCTTGATCGCCTCCGCCAGATCCGCGTCCGAGGTGCGGCTGCCGGCCATCGCCGCGGCCCAGAATTTGCGGTCGGCATCGCTTCCGCGGGCATAGGCCAGGATCACCGGGAGGGTCATCTTGCCGTCGCGGAAGTCGTCGCCCTGGCCCTTGCCCATGGTGCCGACGTCGGACGAATAATCGATCGCATCGTCGACGAGCTGGAAGGCAATGCCGAGATTGCGGCCAAAGCTGTCCAGCGCGGCTTCCGCCTCCTCGCCCGCTTCGGCCACCACCGGCGCGATCCTGCAGGCGGCGGCGAACAAGGCCGCGGTCTTGGCGGCGATGATGGCGAGATAATGATCCTCATCGGTATCGATCCGGCGTTGGGCCGTCAGTTGGTCGACCTCGCCCTCGGCGATCACCGCGCTGGCGTGGCTGAGGATCTTGAGCACCTTGAGGCTGCCGTCCTCGACCATCAGTTCGAACGCGCGGCTGAACAGGAAATCGCCGACCAGCACGCTCGCCGGATTGCCCCAGATGAGGTTGGCGGCGGTCTTGCCGCGGCGCATGTCCGACCCGTCGACGACATCGTCGTGGAGCAGGGTAGCGGTGTGGATGAACTCGACCGCGGCGGCCAGCTTGTGGTGACGGGTGCCGGGATAATCGCACAGCGCCGCGCTCGCCAGCGTCAGCATCGGGCGCATACGCTTGCCACCCCCGGCGATCAGATGGCCGGCAAGTTCGGGGATCAGCCCGACCTTGGACTGCATCCGGTCGAGGATCACCGCATTGACCGCATTCATGTCGGATACGACCAGCTGCATCAGCGGGTCGAGGCTGGGGCCTGGGCGGTCGGTAATGGGGTGGATGGTGGCGGTCACGAATGGCGCTTTAGTGAGGTGAGCGGGGATTGGAAAGCATCGCTCAACCCGCGACCGGAAGGCTCA
Organism: Pseudomonadota bacterium; assembly: GCA_040385545.1. Lineage (GTDB taxonomy): Bacteria > Pseudomonadota > Alphaproteobacteria > Sphingomonadales > Sphingomonadaceae > Sphingomicrobium. Next base: position 1,808 of record JAZKHF010000220.1, on the reverse strand, counting down.
GCGTCGCCACGAGCCCGCCAAGATCCTCGCTCTCGCCCAAGGTCACCGTGCCCCCGTAAATCTCGGCCACGTCGCGTACGATGGCGAGGCCGAGGCCGGTGCCGGGTTTCCCGGTCGTATCGAGCCGCGCCCCGCGATCGAAAATCGCCTGCCGTTCGGCCTCCGGAATGCCGGGGCCGTCATCTTCGACTGCAATTTCGATCACATTGGCGACGCGGCTGACCGTCACGAACACGCGGCCACCGCCATATTTGGCGGCATTTTCGACCAGATTGCCGAGCATTTCGTCGAGGTCCTGGCGTTCGATCCGGACTTCGGCTTTTTTGTCGCCGTCGATATCGACTGTGACCGCCGGATACAGCCGCGACACGGCGCGCTCGACCGCTTCAAGGCTGCCCCACACCGTCGCGCGCGCCTGGGCCGAAGAACGACGGCCGATTGCGCGGGCGCGGGCAAGGTGATGGTCGACCTGCCGACGCATGGTCGTCGCCTCGCGGCACACCGTATCGCTAAGATCCGGCGCTTGCGCGGTGGCGGCGTTGGTGATCACCGTCAGCGGAGTCTTTAGCGCATGGGCGAGGTTGCCTGCATGACGCCGCGCCTCCTCCGCCTGTTCCTCGCCGTGAGCGAGCAACTCGTTGATCTCGTGCACCAAAGGATAGACTTCGCGCGGAAAATTTTCGGCGATGCGGCTCTGGCGGCCGGTGCGAATCGCGATCACCTCGCTGCGTACCCTTCGGAGCGGCCACAGGCCGTAGCTCGCCTGGAGTGCGGTCAGCACCAGCAAACCAAGTCCCAGTGCGGCCAGGCTCCACGCCAGAGTCGAACGGAATTCCATAATCTGGCGATCGAGGATCTCGCGCGACTGGGCGACCTGAAAGCGCCAGCGGATGGTCGATCCAGGCAGCAGCACGTCGCGCTCGGCGATCCTCAGGGGCTCGCCGCTAAACTGATTGCTGTCGTATAGATGCAACTTGTCGTCTTTGTGGGCGACATTCACCCGCAGCCGCCGATCCCACAACGAGCGCGACGCGAACGTGTCTGCGCCCTCGCCCGAAATCTGGAAATAGGCGCCCGAATAGGCCTCGACGAAGCGCTGGTCGGCGGGCGGGCGGCTGAACCGCACCTCGCCTTCGGGCCCGATTTCGGACGAGGCGAACATGCCGGTGATGACCGATTCGAGCTGGTTGTCGAAATTCTCGACCAACGTGCGTGTCAGCACCCGATCGAGCGCATAGCCGCCGCCGAGCAGCAGCACCCCGACCCACAGGGCCGCGACGCTGATCAGGCGCCGGGTCAGCGATGTCAGCCCCGGCTGGTCCCCCCCGACCGGCTTGGCCGCGAGGGTGTCATTCACGCGCCCGGATCCTCCAGGCTGTAGCCGAGGCCGCGGATGGTGGTGATGGTGTCGGCGCCGAGCTTCTTGCGGATGCGCGTCACGAACACTTCGATGGTGTTCGAATCGCGGTCGAAATCCTGGTCGTAAATATGCTCGATCAACTCGGTCCGGCTGACGACCTTGCCCTTGTGGTGCATCAGGTAAGACAGCAATTTATACTCCTGCGCGGTAAGCTTGATCGGCTCCCCCGCGCGGCTGACCTTGCCCGATCGGGTGTCGAGGCGGATGTCGCCGGCGATCAGTTCGCTCGACGCATTGCCCGAGGCACGGCGGATGAGGGCGCGCAGGCGGGCGATCAGTTCCTCGGTCTGGAACGGCTTTGCCAGATAATCGTCGGCGCCCGCATCGAGCCCGGCGACCTTGTCCGACCAGCTGTCGCGCGCGGTCAGCACCAGCACCGGCATCTTGC
>JAZKHF010000219.1:0-3851 GCA_040385545.1 Pseudomonadota bacterium | reverse complement strand
AGCGATGTCACCGTTTCCGGCACGCGCTCATAGTCGATGTGCAGCGTCTTGTTCGCCGCTGGCACCGGCCAGACGTATAGCGTCAACCCGGCGAGCTGGCGCGCCTGATAGAAGATGGTCGGATCGCCCACCGCAGCCTTGTTGGGCAGCGACAGGTAATCGTCGCGGCTCCATTCGTGCAACTGGCGCTCGGTGCTTGTCAGTTCGAGCCGAGCGTTGATGATGCGCTTGATGCCAGCGGCCAGCGTGCCCGAAGCATCCCCGCCGGTGATCGTCACCGTTCCCGTGGTTTCGTGAAACGCGCCGGGCATCCAGCTTTTGAGCATCCCGTTGAGCCGGACCATGCACGCTTCGGATTCCGCAGCCGTGGGCGTGCGGCCAAGCCCGATGATGGCGTTTTCCTGCAACGCGGCGGTGATGATGTCGCGCGCGGTCAGGGACCATGCGGTGACGCCGGAAGTGGTCATAGCGTCCCTTTCATGCCCATGCTGCCGGGCTCGCGTTCACGGCCCCCGCAAAGTCGGGCTTCGCCGCCGCTGCGGTATCCAGCCAAGGGGCGCCTGTCGGCGCTGGCGTAACCGTCCACGGGCTGTCTGTGTCGGCAACATCCGCCCAAAGCGCCGGGGGTGCGGTTACGGTCGATCCCCAACCCGTTGAGGCTTCCTCGCCAGGCGCGAGAAGCAGCAGCAACAGCATCAGTATTCGTAGCCGATGAGTGAGGCATAGACGACGCCAGCCGTGCCGCTGCACACTTGGCTAAGACCAATCTGCATCGTTCCGCTGAACTCAACATCGAGTGGGATAACGCAGGTGTCGCCCGCTTCCGCTAGTGCCGCCGCCTGCTGCGTCATGCTCGCAATCGCGATGATAGGGCTTGTCGCCGTGGCTGCGCCGCTCGGGTTCATGCGAAGCGAGACGCGTGCCGAAATGACCGTTGCACCGGTAGAGCGGACGCTGGCGACTAGTCCCGTCACCCGCCACCGCTTGCCACTCGTCACCGCGTGGGTCGTTGCTCCCGCCGTCGCGGCACCGTCGCGGCTGATATTCAGTGATAGCAGGGCCTCGGTCGATACCGAAGCCACCCCGGCAATCGCCGTAGCCGCGTTGACGATAACCCGCCCGGCGTCCTTCAAATCCTGAACGCTGTAGCCGCTTGCCCCCTGCGTTCCCTTGGTCAGCGTTGGGCCGGTCGTGGTTCCAATGGTATTCGACCCGGCAGGCAGTGCCGCGCTGATCGTCACCGCCCCGGTGTTGACCGCCGTGACCTTAGTGTTGAGCGCCGCCAGCGTCGTTTCGGTCGCCGCTCCCGTGGGCAGCGGCAGTGATGCCGCACTGATCGGTTGGGTGACCTGCCAGAACGTCCCGCTTACCGGCTGCGTGCCAGTGCCGACGTTGGCCGTCACTGTGCCGCTGATCGGAACGGCGGTCGCGCGCAACTGCGTATCGGTCAGCGGGCCGCTCACAGCCACGGTCGCGGCAATCGAAACGGGCTGCGTCGCTTGGTAAAACGTGCCAGTGACTGCGAGCGATGCGTTGCCGACAGTCACCGTTCCCGACACCGGCTGAGTAGCCTGCCAAAAGGTTCCAGTGACCGCCACCGAACCCGAGACGCCAACCGTCCCGCTGATAGGCTGCGTTGCCTGCCAGAATGTCCCTGTAACGGGCGTGGAGGGCATTGAGGCGATGCTGACGGGCTGGGTGGCCTGATACGCCCCGGTGACGCCTACGGTGCCACTGACGGGCACTGTGCCCACAACCGCGACCGGCAAGCCATTGCCCGCCACGACCGGCGAGGAAGCACCATCACCCCCGATGTCGAGCTTGACCCGCTGAAACTGCGAGCCGCCGACGTCATCGGTTGCGACGACCGCGCCCGTGCCGGGAAGGGTGACGTTATCGGTCAAAGATCGTCGCCCCCCAAATCGTTCGGATCGCGAAACACCGGCTCAGGCTCGGGCCGCGCATTCGGGATGGGCAAGCCCTCGGGCCGAAGGTTCGGCGGGCGCGTGTCGGCGGGGCGGGGGTCGAAGCAAGGCGAGCAAACCATTAGGTTCGTCCACTCCTTGCGAAGCTGGCGATGCCGGTATTTGAACCCACATCGGTCACAGATCGCCCACGGTCCCGCCGACATGGCGCTTAGCTGCGGATCGCGATGATGGTCCACGTTCCGGCAGTCGGGGTCAGCGCACCAGCAGTGGGGTTGACGAACCGCACCGCCAGCGTGTCCGCAGCAGACGCACGCGCGCCAGCGATGCCGGTCGCATTGGCGATGGCAGCAGGGTTCACGATCACCTTGTCCGCCGTGGTCAGGCCGGTGACGGTGAACGTCTGCTCGGCCACCGTAGCGGCGGCAACCGAAGCGGGTGTGATGGTCTGCGAATAGACCTTGATCTGCGAAAGCTCGGTGCCGGACGTGCCAACGGCAACGCCCGAAAAGTGGGAACCAGCCATGATGGCCTCCTGCTATGGAATGGGGTTGCCGGGCCTATTGAAAGGCCGCCCGGCGTTGCCTGTAGGCGCTAAGCGCCCAAGTTTACGTAAAGCGCGCGGAAGTCGCCCCAGCCTGCGCTGTAGCGTTCCGTGGCCTTGTTCTTGATGTTCTCCGTGTCGAAATCGGAGTCCTTCTCCATGTCCAGCGCGCGGCGTTGGAACGAGATCAGGCCGTTCGGCACGTTTGTCTGGATATACCAGGCGTCGAGATCATCGAGGTAGTGGTTCACCACGATTTCGGGAACCATGCCGAGCGCCTTGATGGCGTTGACATCGTTGTCCGCCGTGCCCACCCGACCATCGGTCGAGAGGATGCGGGTCGCGTTGAAGATCTGGCCCGGCGAGACGATCAGCCGAACCGGACGAATGGCAACCGGAAGGCCCCGGCTGTTCTTCGCTGCCATGATAACGGTCATGGCATCTTCCAACGAGGCTTCCGAAAGGTCCGCTGCGGTCAGCAGGTTGCTCTGCGTCCCGTTCGCGGTCGGGTGCGAGGCCGAACCCAGCGCCACGCCATCGCCGCCAACATAGCTGGCATTGGTAGCGCGGTTGAGGATGTTCGCGTGGACGATTTCCTTGGTCGTCCACATCGACCAGGTAAGGGCCTTGGTCTGGTTCTCAGACAAGTCCTTATACTGGTTGTCCTCGACAGCTTCGCGGGTGATGACGGTGCCGAGGCCGTAGGTCACGTGCGTGAACTGCGTCTCCGGTCCCTGGCCGGGCTTGTCATACTGAATGGACGCGCCTTCTGCCTTCACGGCAGCGAGGCCCAAGCCAGTCAGTTCGGCGATCTTCTCGTATGCCTTGTCCGAAGAACGCACGTCGAAAATCCGCGTGTATTCCTTGGGGTGCTTGGCATATTCTGCGCCGAAGAGTGCGTGAAGGCCCGGCCAGAGAAGGCTGGGCAGATCGGAGCGGGTTTGCGTGCTCATTGCTCAGTCCTTTCCGTTACAGGCCGACCGACGCGGTGCCCGGCGTCTGGTCAGTGTTGTTGAGGGTGACGAGAACCTTGGCGTTCGCCGAAAGCTCGTTGTCGGGGCGCTGCGACAGCCCGCGAATGCGGAGCGGCAGGGTGATGGTGGTCGCCTTAGTCGAGGTATCGAGCATCGTGCCCGAGGACTTCGAGTAGGTGTTGCCCGCCGCCACGATGATGTCGGCGTTGAGGCCGATATCCGCCGCTGCGATGGCACCGCCCACCGCGTCTTCCTGGATCTCGAACAGGATGTCCTGCCCGTGTGCCACGAGGACGTAAGCCGCAGTCGAAGCCGCGCGATAACCGGCGGTCATCGACGTGGCATCGGCAAAACCGACAACCGCGCCAGTGATCGCACCGGACGCAGCCGCGCGCGTGACCGTAGCCA
>JAZKHF010000218.1:0-2032 GCA_040385545.1 Pseudomonadota bacterium | reverse complement strand
GGATGCACGCCACCAGCGGGCTGGATAATCGCGACGAATATGCCGAGACCTTCGCTAGTTTCCCCGACGGCCGCTTGGCCTATCGCTTCGGCAAGGATCTGCGTCCGGTCGGGCTGAAGCCGGTGACGATCCGTTATCGAACGCCGTCGGGGGCGCTGGCGGCGCGGACCTTTACCACCATGACCACGGTGCACGGCCCGGTGATCCGCAGCGAGAAAGGCAAGTTCATCACCTTCGCGATCATGCACGACCCGGTCGGTGCGCTCGGCCAGAGCTTCAGCCGCACCAAAGCCGGCAATCTCGCCGAATTCATGCGAGCATCGTCGGCGCGGGCCAATTCGTCCAACAACACCTTGGTCGCCGATTCGAGCGGCGCAATCGCCTATCTTCATCCCCAATTTGCGCCAATCCGCGACGATCGTTTCGATTATCGCGGCGTCATCGACGGCAGCGATCCGCGCACTGCGTGGCGCGGGCTGCACGCGGTCGACGCCTTACCCAAGGCGATCCGCCCGGTCTCCGGCTTCGCGTTCAACGTCAACGACGCGCCGTGGCCGGCGGCGGGCCGCGGGTCGATCGATTCTCGCCGCTTCCCGCGATACATGGATCAATATGGCTGGAACGCGCGCACCGATCATGCGCTTCGCTTGCTCGAAGGGACGGGCAAGTTCACCGCCCAAAGCCTGAACGTGGCGGCTTATGATAGTGCCAATCCCGGTTTCGACCGGATCCTTCCCGGATTATTCTCCGCTTACGACGGCCTTTCTCAAAGCGATCCGCGCCGTGCCCAGTTGGCGCGCCCGATCGCCCTGTTGCGCGAATGGGATCGACGCTGGAGCGCTGACAGCGAGGCACTCACGCTGGCGGTTCATTGGGCCGAAGCGATGTGGGACGAGGCGATCGGACAGGACCGGCCGACTAACCAGTCGGAAGTCGGTTATGCCCGGATGACTGCCCTCGCGCCCGAGCGAAAGCTGGCGATGCTCGAGCGCGCGATCGCCAAGCTGAACGGACTCCATGGCAAATGGCAGGTGAAGTGGGGCACGATCAACCGCTTCCAGCGCAACGACGGGGCGATCGTCCAGACCTTTCACGACGGCAAGCCGAGCATCGCCGTGCCTTTCCCCTCGGCGCGGTGGGGAAGCCTCGCCGCGTTCGAAGCCTCGACTTATCCGGGAACGCGCATGCGCTACGGCACCCGCGGCAATAGTTTCGTCGCGGTGGTCGAGTTCACCCCGACCGGCCCGCGCGCCTTTGCGGTCACCGCCGGCGGGATCAACGGCGACCCGGCCTCGCCGCACTTCCGCGACCAGGCGACCGACTATTCCGCCGGGCGCCTCAACCCGGTACCGTTCACGCCAGCCGAAGTCGCGCGCGCCGCGGTCGAAAGCTATCGTCCGGGCGAGCCTCGCGTCCGCCGCTAGCGGCGTTACAGCACAGCCAGGTGTCGGTTATCGAACTTCTGGGCATAATCCTTGGCAATCTCCGCCTTGCGCTCGAGCGCATCGACGATCGGACAGGCGAAGTCGACCCCGGCAAGGCGTGAGCAGCTGCCCAGATTGCCGGGCGAGAAAACGTTGACCTCGAGAATCTTGTCGCCGACGATGTCGATCCCGACCAGGAACATGCCGTCGGCAATCAGCTTTGGCCGGATGATCTCAGCCACGCGAAGTTCGGTCTTGCCGATCTCGACCGCTTCCGCCGTGCCGCCAGCGTGGATGTTGGAGCGGATGTCGTCCTTTGACGCGACCCGGCGCAAAGCAGCATATTTGCCGTCGATCTGCAGCGGCACGCCGTTCATCAGGAACAGGCGTATGTCGCCCTTCTTGGCGGCGGGGACATAGGCCTGGGCGATGATATAGCCGTCGCGGCCGATCGCCTCGATCATCTGGTTGATGTTGGACTTCGCCTTGGCGTCGAGCTTGAACACGCCCGAACCGCCCGATCCCTGCAGGGGCTTGAGGATGATCTCGTTCTTGTGCGCGCGGGCGAAGGCCTTGATGTCGTCCTCGTTGCGGCTGATCAACGTCTC
>JAZKHF010000217.1:0-2245 GCA_040385545.1 Pseudomonadota bacterium | reverse complement strand
CCTGCCAACGCTCGTGCGCCGTCTGGTCCAAAGCACAATGACCAGCCGCGCCTGACTTGGCGCTGGCTCCGAACCGTATTGGGAAAAAACTGGAGCGGGCGAAGGGATTCGAACCCTCGACCCCGACCTTGGCAAGGTCGTGCTCTACCACTGAGCTACGCCCGCTCGGGCGGTCGGAAATCCACGATCTCCAACAGGTGAGCGCGCCGTTAGCATGAGGCAAATTCACTCGCAAGCCCCAAATGCGTTGTTTCTTTGGGTAGAGCGGTCGGCAGGGGTTGGCAATTAGCCGCGTTTGCCCACATAGGCGCAGAGACGAATCTAACCGGAGACAGAAATTGGCGACGATGGGCCTGACCACCGAAGAGCAAAAAGCGGTCGAGAAGTTCCGCGAAGATGTCGTCACGCCGTCGATGGAAAAGCTCGTCATCCTCGATTTCTGGGCCGACTGGTGCGGGCCGTGCAAGCAATTGACGCCGATCCTAGAGAAAGTCGCTGCCGATTATGCCGATAGGGGCGTTGTGCTGGCGAAGGTCGACGTCGATGCCAACAAATTCATCGCCGCGCAATTCCAGGTCCGCTCGATCCCTACAGTCTATGCGATGTTTCAGGGCCAGCCGGTGGCCGACATGACGGGCGCGCGCACCGAACCGCAGATTGTCGAAATGCTGGACCAGTTGCTGGCGAAACTGCCGGTGAAGGCAGGCGAAGCGGCGCCCGATCCCATTGCCGAAATTGCGCCCCTGATCGCGGCGGGCGAGGAGTTGCTCGCGAGTGGCGGCGAGGAGCAGGCGTACGCCCTGTTCGTCGACGCGCTGGGGGCGGTGCCCGATCATCTACCCGCTCTTTCGGGAATGATCCGGTCGCTGGCCGCGCTTGGGCGGATCGAGAAAGCGCAGGAGATTTTCGATGCACTGAGCGACGCCGAACGTGCCGACCCGCTTATCGAGAAAGCAGCCTCGGTTTTGACGATTGCGGCGGCTGAACTCGACCCCGATGAACTGGCCGCGCTCAAGTCGGCGGTGCAGGCCAACCCCGACGATCATTCCGGCCGCTTCGATCTCGCCAATGCGCTGATGGCCGCGGGCGACCGCGACGAGGCGGCTGACGCGCTGCTCCATATCATCGCTGCCGACCGCGAATGGAATGATGGCGCGGCGAAATCGCGGTTGCTCGAGATATTTGCTCTGATCGGATTGGAAGACCCTTGGGTATCGGCGACACGGCGCAAATTATCGGCTATATTGTTCGGATGACGACAAAGCGCATCTCTTTATTCCCGCTGGCCGGCGCGATATTGTTTCCGGGAATGCAGTTACCGCTGCATATTTTCGAGCCGCGATTCCGCGCACTCGTCAGCGACGCGATGGCGCGCGACCGGATGATCGGAATGGTCCAGCCCAAGGACCGGGATGACAAACACGGGCTCTTCGAGGTCGGCTGCCTGGGCCGGATGGGCGAGGTCGAGGCGCTGGACGACGGTCGCTATAATATCATCCTCGAAGGCTTGCAGCGCTTCAAGATCGTCCGCGAACTCGACGTCAAAACCGCTTTCCGCCAGGCCGAAGCCGAACTGTGGGAAGAAGACGAGGTCGGCGACGTGCTATCGATTGCCGAGCGTGCCTCGCTCGAAATGGAGTCGCGTCGCTTTGCCGATGCCCAGGGCTATGCGGTAGATTGGGCGGCGGTCGGACAACTTGACGATTATTCTTTGGTCAACGCGATTGCGCAGATCGCGCCGTTCGATTCGGCGGCGAAACAGGCTTTGCTCGAATCGCGCGGGCTATCGGCGCGGTCGGACCTGATCGTACAGTTGATGCAGTTTTTCGGGCGACATGACGGGTCCGATAACCGGGTGACGTTGCAGTAAGCAAGGATTTCGCGCGAAGACCGCGAAGGAGCGAAGAGGCGCGAAGCTTCTGCTCTTGCCCGAAGGGCGTTCAAAATCACTCCTGTCAGGCAAATTCAATGCAGGACATTTGAAGGCGCTACGCGCAGGTTTTGCACAACCTCTTCGCCCCTTCGCGACCTTCGCGCGAAATTCTTTCTTTTGTTGCATCATAATTCGACTCCGGATTCCAGGCACAGTTCTCCCGCGAAATGAAAGACGGTCGGCGCGGAAGCGTTGGAGCGGCTTCCGGCTGTGGATGTTTTTGGATGAAGGCCCCATCTTCCATCAGACTTTCGCCCGGAGCCACCTTTCAAAAGACCGGATACTTGACTGGCGGGTGCAAGGTCCCAAATT
>JAZKHF010000216.1:9943-14951 GCA_040385545.1 Pseudomonadota bacterium | reverse complement strand
CGAATATCCTCGCCGGCAAGTCGGGCGCGGGCAAGATCACCCATTTCGACGCCTCGGATCAGAAGTGCCATATCGCGTGCGAGGTGAAGCCCGCGGATCATGAATATGGCTTCGATCCGAACAAGCGCGTCGACCACAAGGTCCAACGCCAGGTCGATCCGTTCATCGTGTTCGGAATCGACGCCGCCGGACAGGCGATCGAGGATGCCGGTTTAGCCGACATGCCCGAGGCAATGCGGCTTCGCGCCGGTTGCTCGATCGGGTCGGGAATCGGCGGTCTGCCGGGGATCGAAAAGGAATCGCTGGTGCTGGCCGAGAAGGGGCCGGGGCGGGTGTCGCCGCATTTTGTCCACGGGCGGCTGATCAACCTGATTTCGGGCCAGGTTTCCATCAAATATGGCCTGATGGGTCCCAACCATGCCGTCGTCACGGCCTGCTCCACCGGCGCACACTCGATCGGCGACGCCGCGCGGATGATCAAGGATGACGATGCCGACATCATGCTTGCCGGTGGCGCGGAAGCGACCATCTGCCCGATTGGGATTGCCGGCTTCGCCCAGGCGCGGGCGCTGAGCACCAACTTCAACGACGCTCCGGAAAAGGCCAGCCGTCCGTACGACCGCGACCGTGACGGCTTCGTCATGGGCGAGGGAGCGGGCGTCGTCGTGCTCGAAGAATATGAGCATGCCAAAAAGCGCGGCGCGAAGATTTACGCCGAGGTGGTGGGTTATGGCCTTTCGGGCGACGCCTATCACGTCACCGCGCCGCACCCCGAAGGGTCGGGCGCGTACCGTTCGATGCAGATGGCGATGAAGAAGTCGGGGCTCGACCTTGGCGACATCGATTATATCAACGCCCACGGCACCTCGACCCCATTGGGCGACGAGCTGGAGCTGGGCGCGGTGCGCAAATTGTTCGGCAACCACATCGCCACTATGTCGATGAGTTCGACCAAGTCGGCGATCGGGCATCTGCTTGGCGGCGCGGGCGCGGTTGAGAGCATCTTCTGCATCCTCGCGATCCGCGACCAGATCGTCCCGCCGACGCTCAACCTAGACAATCCGAGCGAAGGAACCGCTGGCGTCGACCTTGTGCCGCATGTCGCAAAGAAGCGCGAAGTGAAAGCCGTGCTCAACAACAGCTTCGGCTTTGGTGGGACCAACGCCAGCCTGGTGATGAAGGCGGTGTGAAGAAGCGGATCGGCCAGATCGGGGTCGTGCTGGCCTTCGCCGCGATGGCCCTGGTGGCCTATAGCTGGTGGGGGCCGGGGCAGTCCAAGCAGAAGGTGACCGTCACCATCCCACAGGGCACGACGCTCCAGGGCGCTGCCGATTATCTTCACTATGCTGGTGCGATCGACGGACACCGCAAGAAATTTTACTGGCTGGCGCGCTTTCTTGGCGAGGGCGATCCCATCCAGGCCGGCGAGTTTGAAATCCCCGCGGGTGCAAGTCCGGCAAAGGTGCTGTGGCATTTGCAGCACGGCACGCCATTGCAGCGGCTGGTCACGATCCCTGAAGGAACACCGTCGATCATTGTCCAGGAGAAACTCGACGCACTTCCGTTCGCGACGGGCGGAACGCCGCTACCAGGTGAGGGAACGGTGCTGCCCGACAGCTACACTTACGAACGGGGTGAGGCGCGGTTGGCGATCCTAAAACGGATGACTGCCGCGATGGACAAGGAACTGGCGGCGTTGTGGGCGAAGCGAAAGACGACGTGCCCCGTATCGACGCCGCAGCAGGCGCTGACCCTGGCGTCGATCGTCGAAAAGGAAACAGCAAAGGCCGAAGAGCGGCGAACGGTGGCCGGGGTGTATTGCAACCGCCTGCGTATCGGCATGAAGCTCGATGCCGACCCGACGGTGATCTACCCGATCACCAAGGGCAAGCCGCTCGGCCGGCGGATCCGGCGGTCGGAGCTGGACGCCATCACCGGCTACAACACTTACCGGGAAGTCGGCCTGCCCGAAGGGCCGATCGCCAATCCGGGCAAGCTCAGCATCGCCGCAGTGCTCGACCCGGCTCCGACCAAGGCACTCTATTTCGTTGCGGACGGCACTGGCGGCCATGTCTTCGCCGAGACGCTTGCGGAGCATAATGCCAATGTTGCCAAATGGTATGCAATCCGTCGCCAGCGCGGCGAGATGTAGGGTTTAGACGACGAGAAATTCCGACTGGACGTAGCCGACGCGTCCGTCCGGGCCATAGCCCCAGGCCCACCCGCGGCTGCAATCCAGTATCCGCATCTCATCCCCCTCGGCCAAGGTCATGATCGGCGGCGCACCGTCCTCCGCGATCAGCAGCAAGGCACAATTGGCATCGATATGGCGAAGCAACGGCTCGGCATAATGGGACGCCACAACCCGGCCGGCCAGTGCCACATCCGCCAGATCCTGCCGGTATGCATGCAGTAAAGGATCGGGCAATTCGGAGGTTCCGACCAGCGGAAAACCCCCGTCAGCGATTGGCGAACGCGGGTTCCCTGGCCGATCGAGCGGAATCGTTTGCGGTGCCGCCACCGATGGCGGAGCGAGCGGGGGACCCTTCGCTTGCCCGGAGGTAGCGTTTGAAGTTTTCAAGAAACTGGGTCCCATCCTTGGTGCGGACGACGAAGATGTTTCGCCGGTCGTCCTGATCGCGTTCGCGGCGGAGATAGCCGAGGCTGCCAAGGGTATTCAAGGCGCGTGTAACGACAGGCTTCGAGACACCGAGCGTGGAGGCGATTCCGCGCACCGTATGCGGGCCGGGGGTGAGGTAGATCAGCATCAGCAACGCCATCTGGCGATTAGTGAGATCGGGCTGACCCGAACGCACATAATGGATCAATGTGCGCATCCAGCCGGACAGATGCCCGTCGGTCATGAATCACTCCTCTCGCCGCGTGTGACCTATTTAACGGGAGAGAAACGATTTTGTTGCGTGCCGGACGCATGCCCATCGCTAATAGTGTCCCGGTTAACGCGGCAGATAACGCGTTTCGAGGCAGGCGAAGGCCGCGCGCAGCCCGAGCGCGGCACCGCCCTTGGGCCGGCCGGGCCGCGCCGACGGGGCCCAGGCGAAGGTGTCGAAATGCGCCCATGGAGTCTCCGGATCGACGAAGCGCCGGAGGAACAGTGCCGCGGTCACCGAGCCGGCAAAGGGGGAATCGGCACTGTTGGCCAGATCGGCGAGATCGCTTTTGAGCATGTCGTCATAATCGTCCCATAATGGCATTCGCCACAGGGGGTCGTGGGCAGACGCCGCGGCTTCGGCAAGTTCTGCGGCGAGCGGCTCGTCATTGGTAAACATGGCGGGAAGGTCGGGCCCCAGCGCGATCCGCGCCGCGCCAGTCAGGGTCGCGAAGTCAATGATCAGCTCGGGCTTTTCCTCGCCCGCGCGGGTCAGGGCGTCGCCGAGCACCAGCCGCCCTTCGGCATCGGTGTTGTCGACCTCTATCGACAGGCCCTTGCGGCTGGCGATGATGTCGCCGGGGCGAAAGGCGGTGGCGGAAATGCTGTTCTCGACCGCCGGGATCAGCAAGTGAAGCCGCACCGGCAGCCGCGCGCCGATCACCAGGCGTGCCAGCGCGATGGCATGGGCCGCGCCGCCCATATCCTTTTTCATCAGCCGCATGCCGCTCGACGGCTTGATGTCGAGGCCGCCGCTGTCGAAGCAGACGCCCTTGCCGACGATCGCGACGCGCGGGTCGTCCGGCTTCCCCCAGACCAGTTCCAGCAGGCGCGGGGCGCGGTCGCGCGACGCACCGCCGCCGACCGCGGCAATCATCGGAAATCCCTTTGCAAGCGCCTCGCCGCTGGTGACCTCGACCTTTGCATTGGCGGATTGGCCAAGATCGCGAACCGCGGCTTCGAGCTGGGAGGGGCCCATGTCGGAGGCCGGCGTATCGACCATGTCGCGGACAAGTGCGGTCGCCTCGGCAAGCCGTACCATCCCATCGATCGAGGCGGCATCCGCAGTCAGCATGACGCGCGGCCCCACGGTTTCGCTTGCGCCGGACTTGTAGCGCGTGAAGCGATGCTGCGCGAGCATCCAGCCGAGCGCGGCCAGGCCCAGCTGCCCATGGCGGTTTTCGTCGGTCCCCCGGACAGACTGCGCGCCAGAATCGATGCGGTAAGTGCCGGCAGGCAGGGATTCGCCCAGCTTCGCGAGACACCAGGGGGCCATCGCATCAGCCCGATCAACGCAGGTGATCACCTCGAACTCGCCATCCTTGCGGCCCGGAAGGATGGCGAACTGAAACACGCTTTTGGCGTCGAAGCGGATTGCCTGAAGCATCGCCTGACGGGCGCTCGACTGTTTTTTCGCCCACAAAGTGAACGTGTCCTTGTCGACGACATGGATCGGGCGCGCGAGCTCACCGCGATCGGGTTTGAGAAGTGCTGAAAAATCGGTCATGGACCGTCTGTAGCGGCACCGTTGGTCGGCGGACAAGGTGGCGGCGGCGAGTCCGGATCGCGCAGGTCCGCAAAATAGGCATCGCGCCGCGCTTCCGCCCACGCCCGCCTGGCGGCGTCATCGACCATGTCGTCGCGGACGATCAGCTCTGCTTCCCGCGCGGTCGGCGACCTGTGGTCGCCAAACTCCCCAAAGGCTTCCTTCTCGCCGCATGTCTCGCAGTGGGGCGGCGGGAAGCTGGTGCGGTAGCATTCGAGTTGATCATCTCACCAGACCGGCGGGGGTGAGTGGTCGTCGGCTTCCAATTGGTCACTCTTCACCCACGCGACCGGGGGGTCATCAACTTCAGAATCAACTTTGGATGGATCGAGCAATGCCCGGGCGTCGGCGTGGCGGTCGTCGCCGAGCGCATCGAGCAGGTCCTGCCACTGGCCGGTGAGGGCGGGGGCGGGTGGGGGAATGTCGCCGCGGGCCGGGGTGGCGACGATCGCGCCATCCCGAAGCAACTGCTCGACGCCCTCTTTCACCGAACGGTCCAGCAGTTCGTCGGCCAATAGCTCGCGAGCAATGAAGGTCCCCGTTCTCGAATTCGGGCCTAACCGGACTCAGAA
>JAZKHF010000216.1:0-9843 GCA_040385545.1 Pseudomonadota bacterium | reverse complement strand
GCTCGCGAGCAATGAAGGTCCCCGTTCTCGAATTCGGGCCTAACCGGACTCAGAATGAAACCCCCGTTTCGATTAGAAACCATTATCTCGCCATCTGGGGGATGGAAGATGCGTTAGGCTTCGCTGACGAACTGACGGAGGACAGTGCGCAGTTTCGCGGCCGGAGCCTTCTCATGATCTCCCAGATAGACTTCGTTGTGCGGCGAATTGGTGCTGTAGTCAGCGTCCGGAAATACGGTCGTGCAAGTCAGACAGTATGAACGCGACCAGAGCGAGGCGTGACTAAAGCGTATAACTTAATTTCACCCTTTTCAGGCCCAATCCCAACAACCGCTCGTCACTGGAGTATCCTAGTTTCTGCGGCGACATCAGCCCACTGAACCGGAATTCAATAATAACTTGATCACCTTGGCATGGACCATCGTAGACTAGCATCCCTAGACCTTGTTCGTCAAAAGTTTCGTGGAGGTCGACGATGTGTTTTCCGTTGATATTGATCTCGGCCGACAATGTTGGCAGGCCGAAGGAGGGCCCAAGGATCATGGAGAGCTCGACGTGGACTTGCGAGGCATTTCCAGCCAGCGGCAGGAAAAGCCTTGCTTCCGGCAGGATCGTCCAGGCCCCCCATGGCTCCGGCGGCGAGAAGCCACCATCCACGTAAGCCCAGCCGTCACCGCTCAAAAGAGCTACGTCGCCCGCTGCTAAGGCGGGTGGCTCGTCAGGAGTATAGCCAAAGGTGGCCATGAATTGCTTGAGCCGCTTTGATACCAGCGCGCTTTCTGACGTCAGAAGCTTTGCTCGAAACTTACCGATCTCACCATCTGAGCAATGATTGGGATGCCAATGGCTCTCTTCGGTGAAGCTTTCCGAGGCTCGCCCCTTGTCGAGAGTTCCATCGGCTTCCCAAACGGCAATCTTCGCCTGTACATTATCGATGCTGAGCGCGTTGTAGACTTCGGCAACCAATCCAGGTTGGGGATCTAGACCAAGTAGACGCGCTAGTTTGTGCACGCTCTCAGATGAGGCAGCGGACTCTTCATATTTAATGAGCAACTGCCTGGGGTTCTGGTCGAGCTGAAGCAGGGCCTCTGCACTTTCCGCCAGCCGATCGATTGTCTCAGATTGAGAAAGGTTGAAGGCATCTTTGTGCGAGACAAGACAATCGCGAGGATCACGGACAGTTAGCACCACGGGAGCTTCGGATAGCTTAGTCAACGTCAGCAGATCTGCATGAGGTGCGTGGGTCTTCAGGACAACGCATATTCCGTTATTGATATGGTCACCGAGATCCGCAGGCACTGAATCACTGTACATACCGACGACTTTACCGTGCGCCCTTAAAAGCATGAGAGTCGCATTGTATGCCCACGTGCTCCCGCTTCGGGGAAGGCCCGCGCAAACTACCAGCTTCGGCCAGAAGACTGTCGACGTCTGTCCGGCAACATGAAACTTCGCGTCGCCTTCGTTGGGACCGCTATCCGTATGGCTTATGGTGCTCATAGTCATCAGGACCCTATAGCGAATTATGAGAGCAGGGCACCTGCTGAGAGCAGGAAAACCATGAGGGCCTAAGATCAAGCGCTCTCAGCCCGATTGATCGTCGCGTGCTCGCCTTCCGCCAGTTCCGATATGGGTCAGAAGCGGAGTTCTCCGCCACGCTCATAGAGGTGCCGTGATTAGCCAAAGTACGCGCTAGACGTCGAACGCTGAGGGGAACGTCCGCTTTCTACCCAAGAACGGTCATTTAGCAGTCATCCGCCTTCCGACCCTTGGCGGACATCCCCTCTGGAAGATTCCATCTGGTTGCCCAAGCTGGGACAACGAGCACAAAAAAGCGATTAGTTTCGGATTACCCTAAGATCGCTGCTAAGGCCCTAAGCACCAATAACGCGACAAGAAATAGAGTTACAACGCGTTGCTTCCACTTCATTTCGATCTTGCCCTTCAAACGACTGGTCAGATGATTATCGGTGCGCCTTAGTCCGCCGAGACCCGCTGTCAAAGCGAGCGACTGTCGGGAATGTTAGTCTTGCTGGAAAGTGGATTTCCGACCCATAGGACATGCCAGCTAACGTCCGCTATTCACCAGAGCAGACATTGAAGCTTAGCTCGTCGGCACTCCGAACAGGTCATGTTCGTCGCTGTCCTCGATCTGCACGCTGACGATGTCGCCGGCAGCGAGATGCCCGGCGTCGCGGAGGTGGACGTTGCCGTCGATTTCGGGAGCGTCGGCCTTGGAGCGGCCGGTGGCGCCGCCCTCGTCACCGACTTCGTCGATGATGACGTCGAGCGTGCGGCCGATCTTGGCGGCGAGCTTGTCGGCGCTGATCCGAGCGGTGAGGTCCATCAGGCGGGCGTAGCGCTCTTCCTTTAGTTCCTCGGGTACCTGATCGGGCAACGCATTGGCGGCGGCGCCTTCGACCGGCTCGAAGCGGAACGCGCCAACGCGGTCGAGCTGGGCTTCTTCCAGCCATTCCATCAGATAGGAGAAATCTTCCTCGGTCTCGCCGGGGAAGCCGACGACGAAGGTCGAACGGATGGCAATGTCGGGGCAGATTTCGCGCCAGCCCTTAAGCCGCTCAAGCACGCGGGCCTCGTTGGCCGGACGCTTCATCGAGCGAAGGATCTTGGGGCTGGCGTGCTGGAACGGGATGTCGAGATAGGGAAGGACCAGCCCTTCGGCCATCAGCGGGATGACGCGATCGACGTGGGGGTAGGGGTAGACGTAGTGGAGGCGGACCCATGCACCGAGTTTGCCCATCTCGCGGGCAAGGTCGGTCATGTGGGCGCGAACGGGGGTGCCCTTCCATGGCCATTCGGCATGTTTCAGATCGAGGCCATAGGCGCTGGTGTCCTGGCTAATGACCAGCAATTCCCTGGTGCCCGCGGCGAACAGTTTCTCGGCCTCGCGGAGGATCGCGTCGGGGCGGCGGCTGACCAGGTCGCCGCGGATCGCGGGGATGATGCAAAAGGCGCAGCGGTGGTTGCAGCCTTCGCTGATCTTCACATAGCTGTAGTGGCGCGGGGTGAGCTTGAGGCCGGCGCCGATGTCGGCGCTAGGCACCAAGTCGAGATAGGCATTGGGGATCGGCGGGGCGGCTTCGTGGACCGCGGCGACGACCTGATCGTACTGCTGCGGGCCGGTGATCGCGAGCACATCCGGGAAGCGGGCGCGGATGACGTCGGCCTCGCGCCCCATGCAGCCGGTAACGACGACACGGCCATTCTCCGCAATCGCCTCGCCGATCGCCTCGAGGCTCTCTTCCTTGGCGCTGTCGAGGAAGCCGCAGGTGTTGACCAGTACGACGTCCGCCCCGGCATAGTCGGGCGACATCTGATAGCCGTCCTGCCGCAGCTTGGTCAGGATGCGTTCGCTATCGACCAAAGCCTTTGGGCAGCCGAGCGAGACCATGCCGACACGCGGCGGGGAGGGGAGTGTGGTAGCCATGGGAAGCGCGGCCCATAGCGGCAATATGCGGCGAAATCGAGATGCTTGTGGCGGGCTTCAGCCTTCGCTGACGCAGGTCGGCAATATTTCGATGATCCGGTCGCCCGTCTGGAGGGAGCCCGCGCGCTCTTCCCAGAAGCCGATCGGCTCTCCGTTGCGCAGGATCCGCACCCCGAGACCGGTGTTGATCGCGACCAGGGGGCGGCCGACTTCACCCGGCGCGACGGCGCGTTCCGACAGTTGCACCCGTCCGTCGCACGATGCGAGATCGGCGATATAGTCGGCGGTGCCGGTGTCGCGCGCTGATCCCGCCAGAAGCAATCCCGCGAAACTCACCGGATTGATGATCGTCGTGGCCCCGGCTGCCTTCGCCGGCCCTTCATTATCTGCGTTGCGGATGAGGACGCTAATCGGCAGTTCGGGCGCCAGATGGCGAGCGGTCAGGCAGACCAGGATAGAGGTATCGTCGCGGCCGGCGGAGACGATCAGGGCGTCGGCGCGCCCGATATGCACCGCCAGCAGGGTCGCGTCACGAGTCGCGTCGGCCTGCATGACGATGCAGCCGAGATCTTCCGCTTCCTCGACCGCTTCCGGGTCGGAATCGATGACGACGATCGTTCCGGTATCCGTTCCGCGAGCCATCAGCTCCTTCACCGCTTCGGACCCGGACGTGCCGAAGCCGCTGACGATGATGTGATTGCATAAGGTGCGCTGGAGCTTTTCCATCCGCCACCTGTACCAAATTTGCTTGATCACGAAAGTGTAGGCCGTTCCGGCGAGGATCAGGATGACGAAGATACGGATGGGCGTTACGACCAACGCATCGAACATGCGCGCGCCGTCCGAGACCGGCACGATGTCGCCATAGCCGGTCGTGGTCGCGCTGATCATCGTGAAATAGATGATGTCGGTGAAGCTTACGTGGCCATCGAGATTGTCTCTCAAACCGTCCCGCTCGAGCCAGTGGACGATGATGACCAAACCGATCAGCGCAACCAGGATGGCGAGCCGGATCACTATCTGCATCCGAACGCTCAACTGGCTCTGGCGGCGCAGGGTCATGTGCTGGGGGTGGAGTCGACGGCGACGCAAGAGCGATGTTCGATCGGGGCCGATGTCGGACATAGGAGCCTTGGGGGTCATGCCGCGCTGTCATGCCGTGAGCCAGTGCGCGATGCAATGAGCGGTCGCTCTGGCGCTTCGCCATGTCGCTGGCTAGAGGCTCCAATCAACGGGCTTAGGCCGAGCGGAGATGAATGAATGCGTATCGCCATGATCGGGACCGGCTATGTCGGATTGGTGTCGGGCGCGTGCCTGGCCGATTTCGGGCATCATGTGACGTGTATCGACAAGGATGCGTCCAAGATCACCGCGCTTGAAGCGGGGATCATGCCGATCTGGGAGCCGGGGCTGGAAGCGCTGGTATCCGCCAATGCCAAGCGCGGACGTCTGAAGTTCACGACCGACCTGGCGAAGGGGATCGATGGCGCGGAAGCAGTGTTCATTGCCGTCGGGACACCGTCGCGGCGCGGTGACGGCCATGCCGACCTGACCTACGTCTACGAAGCGGTGCGAGCGCTTGCCCGGGCGCTGACCGGGCCGGTGACGGTGGTGACCAAGTCGACGGTGCCGGTCGGCACCGGCGACGAGATTGCGCGCATCCTGGCGGAGGAGGACGCGCCCGAGGGGACAAGTGTCGCCTCCAACCCCGAATTCCTGCGCGAGGGCGCGGCCATTCGCGATTTCAAGATTCCCGACCGGATTGTCGTCGGCGCCGAAGATGAGCGGGCGCGCGAGGCGCTCAAGGAAATCTACCGGCCGTTGTTTCTCAACCAGGCACCGATCCTGTTCACCGGACGGCGAACGGCGGAGCTGACCAAATATGCCGCCAACGCCTTCCTGGCGATGAAGATCAGCTTCATTAACGAGATGGCCGATCTATGCGAAGCCGTTGGGGCTGACGTACAGGAGGTGGCGCGCGGCATCGGCCTCGACAATCGCATCGGCACCAAATTCCTTCATGCCGGTCCGGGCTATGGGGGAAGTTGTTTCCCTAAGGATACGCTGGCGCTGTTGCACAGCGCCGAGTTGGCGGGGGTCGAGCAGCGGATCATCGCGACGGTGGTCGCGGTCAACGACGCGCGCAAGGCAGGCAATGTCGATCGCGTGCGCACCGCAGTCGGCGGCGACCTTTCCGGCAAGCGCATCGGATTGCTCGGGCTCACGTTCAAACCCAATACCGATGACATGCGCGACGCGCCTTCGATTCCGCTCGTCGAAGGGCTGATCGCAGCCGGAGCAGAGGTGGTGGCGTTCGATCCCGTGGGACGCGAGCAAGCCGAGCCATTGCTGGCCGGGATCGAATTTGCCGAGGATGCGCTGGCCGTGGCGGACGGCGCCGATGCCGTTGTGGTCGTGACCGAATGGGATGAATTTCGCGGAATCGACCTTGTCGACCTGGCGGGCCGGATGCGCGGCTCGGCGCTCGTCGACCTGCGCAATGTTTACGATCCAAGAGAGGCCCTTCGCGCGGGGCTTGCCTATCGCGGCGTGGGGCGCGGAAATAATCCTGCAACAAGCGGAACATAGCTGGTCAAATCGAGTCAGGTCCGTATCGGAGTAATGATGGACAGGATTGGAAGCGACTTCAAAATCGCGGTGATCGGGCTTGGCTATGTCGGGCTGCCGCTGGCCGTCGCGCTTGCAAGGAAGTTCGACGTCGTCGGGATCGACGTCGATGAGAGCCGCATCGCAGGCCTTCGCCAGGGCGTGGACCGCACGGGAGAGATCGGACGAGACGCGCTTGCCGCCTCCAGCCTGCTGTTCGAATCCGGAACGGAAAGTGCTCGAGGGGCCGACCTTTATATCATCACCGTGCCAACGCCGGTCGATGGGGACAACCGGCCCGACCTTGGCGCTGTCGAAGCGGCGACCCGAACCGTGGCGGCTTTGGTCGATCCGGCCAAATGTCCGGTGATCGTTTATGAAAGCACGGTCTATCCAGGAGTGACCGAAGATATTTGCGGCGGCTTGCTGGTAGATGCCGGGCTGGAGCGTGGCCGCGACTTCAAGCTCGGCTATAGCCCCGAACGGATCAACCCGGGCGACAAGATCCATACCGTCGACAAGATTATCAAGGTCATAGCCGGCGAAGATGACGAGACGGTCGAAACGCTGGCGCAAGTCTATGGCGCGATCACCTCCGCAGGCGTTTATCGCGCCGCCTCGATCCGCGCCGCCGAAGCAGCCAAGGTGATTGAAAACGCCCAGCGCGACATCAACGTCGCCTTCATCAACGAAGTTACCCAGATCCTGAGCAAGATCGACGTGTCGGCGTGGGATGTGCTCGATGCCGCCAAGACCAAATGGAATTTTCTCGGCTTCGAGCCTGGACTGGTCGGCGGCCACTGCATCGGTGTCGATCCATTCTATCTCAGCCATCTGGCGCAGTCGCTCGGCCATCACCCGCAGGTCATCCTGGCCGGCCGCGAAACCAACGATGCGATGGGCGATTGGATCGCCGACCGGCTCCATGCCCACCGCGGTGGCAAGCCGGGCAAGGTGCTGCTGATGGGCTTGACCTTCAAGGAAAATGTCCCCGATTTGCGCAACAGCCGTTCGATCGACCTGTTTCGCCGCCTGACCGCGCTTGGCCATGAAGTGGCGATCACCGATCCCGAAGTGGATGATGCGGACGCGCGAGCACAGTATGGCTGCGGATTGTCCGACCCGGCCGACGGGCAATATGATCTCGTGCTCGGCGCGGTTCGCCACGATGCTTATCGCGATTTGTCCATTGAGGCGCTTGGAGCGATGCTGACCGAGGGCGGGACGTTGGCCGACATCAAGGGGATGTGGCGCGGCCACAAGCTTGCGCAACGCCTCGATTACTGGACATTGTGAAATGATGTTGCAGGCCGTCACCAACAATACGCCCGCAAAGCTCGCGTTCGTGCTTCGAAAACGGTTCGAATTCGGGCTGACATTGTTATGTGCCGCCTTTGTCCCGTGGGTGTTCAGCCGGTTGCTGATCACCGACACGACGTTCGACGCTGCCGTGTTCCACAACAGCCTGATCGCCAATGTGCTGGCGATTTGCCTGTCCTTGTGGATCCGCATTTCGGTCAGCACCTATCCCGGCATACGCGCGGGGCAGATCGTGCTTCCGGCAGTGCTCGCGTCGCATAGTGCGATCCTGGTTCTGCTGGTGCTGGCGCGCGTCCCCTATCATCGCCCGTCGTTGGCGCTGGGCTTCGCCATTCACCTGGTGGTGGCGTTTGCCATCTATTTCTTCGTATCGCGCCGGTTCCGGCCCCGAATTGCGATTGTTCCCGTGGGTGATGTCGATCGACTTCGCGCGATCGATCGCGTGGAGTGGCGGCCGCTTCATTCGCCCGACCTGGCGCGGGCCCGGGATTGTCACGCGATCGTTGCCGATTTCGATCAGTTGCCGGACGAATGGGAAGCATTTCTGGCCGATGCCGCACTGGAAGGGCGGATGGTCTACCAGGTCCAGCAATTGCTCGAATCGCTGACCGGCCGGGTGCAGGTCCGGCATCTGTCGGAGAACAGCTTCGGAAGCCTGGTGCCCGCCCGCGCCTATTCGGCGATCAAGCATCTCGGCGATTGGCTGCTCGCGATGGCGATGCTTCCGATCCTGGTTCCGGTGCTGGGGCTGACGGCCCTGGCGATCCTGATCAGCGACGGTCGGCCAATTCTATTTCGCCAGCGCCGGACCGGTCGTCGTGGCGAGCAATTCTGGGTCACCGAATTTCGTACTATGCGGGTTGCGGGCGAGATTGAGGATCACCGCCGCGCCGCGATGACCGATGCCGATGATGTACGGATCACGAAAGTCGGTGGCTTCCTGCGGCGATCGCGCATCGACGAGCTACCTCAGGTGTGGAACATCCTGAAGGGTGAAATGAGCTGGATCGGCCCGCGACCCGAGGCGGAAGTGCTGTCCTCCTGGTACACCGGCGACATTCCCTTCTATCGCTATCGCCATGTCGTACGACCCGGCATTTCGGGCTGGGCGCAAGTCAATCAGGGCCATGTGGCGGAGGTCGACGACATCCACCTCAAGCTGCAGTACGACTTCTTCTACATTAAATATTTCTCGCCCTGGCTCGACGTGCTGATCCTGTTCCGCACCGTGCGGACGATGCTTACGGGATTCGGGTCGAAGTAGCTTTGCTCCTCCCCCTTGGGGCAAGTGGCAGCCGCAGGCTGACGGAGGGGTTTCCTCCGCGCTTACCCCTCCGGCGCTTCGCGCCACCTCCCCCAAGGGGGAGGGGCAAGCCTAGCTCACGCCGCGAGCTGTTCCAGTTGTTCGCTGACTTCCAGCCAGTGTGCTTCGGCCTTGGCCAGTTGCTCCGCCACCTGGGCGCGACGGCGGCTGAGGTCGGTGATGGTCTTCGCGCATTCCACTTCGGCCAGTTCGCGGTCGAGCGCTTCGCATTCGGCGGCGAGCTTGGCGCTTGCGGCTTCGGCGTCGGCGGCGGCTTTTTTGAGCGCTTTCGCCTCGTCCTTTTCCTTCGGCGTCAGCTTCTTGGCCTTCACCTTTGGGGTCGCGCTCTTGGGCTGGTTCCGGCCGAGCACGAAGTCGATATAATCGTCGATGCTGCCGGGATAATCGACCGCTTTGCCGTCATCGACCAGCACCAGCCGGTCGGCGGTCAGCTCGACCATGTGGCGGTCATGGCTGATCAGGATCACCGCGCCGTCATAGCCGTTGAGCGCTTGCACGAGGGCTTCTCGGGCATCGACGTCGAGATGGTTGGTCGGCTCGTCGAGGATGAGCAGATGCGGTGCGTCGCGGGTGATCAGAGCGAGGGCGAGCCGCGCGCGTTCGCCGCCTGACAATTTGCCGACCAAAGTCGTCGCTTTCTCGCCCGAGAAACCGAAGCGGCCGAGCTGGGCGCGAACCGCGGCGGGGGTCTTGCCCTTCATCGCGCGGGTCATGTGCTCGAGCGGGCTGTCGTCGCCCGACAATTCCTCGACCTGATACTGGGTGAAGTAACCGACCTTCATCTTGCCGCTGGCATGGATTTCGCCGTGCATTGCGGGAAGCTGGGCGGCGAGCAGGCGGGCGAGCGTGGTCTTGCCGTTACCGTTGCGGCCGAGCAGCGCGACCCGGTCGTCGGGATCGATGCGCAGATTGAGGCGGCTCAGGATCGGCGTATCTGCGGTGTAGCCGACCGCAGCCATATCGAGCGTGATTAACGGCGGGCGAAGCTCGGTGGGCGAGGGGAAGTCGAATGCCAGGCTGGGGTCGTCGGCCAGCGCGGCGATTGGCTGCATCTTGGCGAGCATTTTCGCGCGACTCTGCGCCTGCTTGGCGGTCGAGGCGCGGGCCGAGTTGCGGGCGACATAATCCTGCAGCCGGGCGCGCT
>JAZKHF010000215.1:0-2102 GCA_040385545.1 Pseudomonadota bacterium | reverse complement strand
CGCGGCGGGGCGAACAAGGATTTCTCCGGCCTGATCAAGATGATCGACGACAGCTGGGTTGCCGAGTAATCCGATTGTGCTCCGGCGCAGGCCGGAGCGTTGTGTCGAACGCGGCCAAGGCTCCGGCCTGCGCCGGAGCGCTCGGACTTGATTGCATGGGCGATCGCGACCACATGCCCCCCATGCTGATCGAGATCGAACCCACGCCCAACCCGGCGACCCGCAAGTTCCTGCCCGGCCGCACCGTGATGGAGACGGGCGGTCGTGATTTTCCCAACGCGGAGGCCGCCGAAGCCTCTCCGCTGGCGGAAGGCCTATTCGCGATTGGCGGCGTCAATGGCGTCTATTTCGGACGCGACTTCATCTCGGTCTCGGCCGAGCCTAATGCCGACTGGCACGCGCTGGAAGGCGACGTCCTCACCCTGTTGCTCGATCATTTCACGCTCGACGCTCCCTTGTTCCGTCAGGGTAGCGCGGCCGGGATCGAGGTCGCACCGGATGACGGTTTCACCGGCGAGGATGATCCCGCCGATGCCGATATCATCGACCAGATCAAGGAACTGATTGAGACCCGCGTCCGTCCGGCGGTCGCCCAGGACGGCGGCGACATCGTCTATCGCGGCTACCGCGACGGCACGCTCTACCTCGTGATGCAGGGTGCATGCGCCGGTTGCCCATCGTCCGCGGTGACTTTGAAACGCGGGATCGAAGGCCTGATCAAACATTACGTGCCCGAGGTTGAAAGCGTCGAAGCCGTCTAGACGCGTTTCGCTATTCGCTTGCTCCTACGCTCGGCTTGTGGCCTCATCCGTTGCGCAACCAGCGGAGTGACGTCCCTTTGATCCTCGCCCTCGACACATCGACCCCGGCCTGCACCGCGGCTTTGTTCGCGGCCGACGGCACGCTGGTTGGGCAGGCCGACCAGCTGATTGGACGGGGGCATGCCGAATATCTGGCGCCGATGCTCGCGGAAATGCTCGTGGGCCGCATCCCGAGCTCGATCTGCGTGGGCGTCGGCCCGGGCAGTTTCACCGGCCTCAGGATCGGCCTTGCCTGCGCCCATGGCCTCGGGATCGGCTGGAACGTTGCGGTCAACGGAATCGACTCGCTGGCCCTGATAGCAGCCGGCGCGCCGGGCGAGGGACCAGTCGCGGTGGCGGTCAGTGGCGGGCATGGCGAACTGTTCGTCGCCCAATATGATCGCCCAAGCTTCAGGCCGATCGGCCCGATTGCCAATCTGACCGCGGATGCGGCGGCGACGGCAATCGACGCGCCTTTGGTGGTCGGCAGCGGGGCGGCCGCATTGGTCGCGGCGCGCGGGTCGGGCGAGGCGTTGGACTTGCTTCCGCAAGCGGCGAATTTACTCGCTTTGCCCCTTGCGCTCCGCGCCCTGTCGCCAAGCCCCGTCTATGCCCGCGCGCCTGATGCCCGACCGTCCGCTGAAGCAAGTCCTGCAGCGGCATGAGCACCGCGTCGAGCCCGATGATCCCGGCGATGCTGATGACCGGCGATTCCAGTCACCTCGACGCGGTGATGGAGGTGATGGGCGATGCCTTCTCCGGCGGTTTCGGCGAGGGGTGGTCACGGTCGCAATGCGCGGGAATCCTGCCCTTGTCCGGGGTCTTGCTCACATTGGCCCGGGACGAAGGCGGGCGAGCGCTCGGCTTTGCGCTTCAACGAACGGTCGCCGGCGAATCGGAACTGTTGCTGCTTGCGGTTCATCGTTCGGCCCAAAGGTGCGGTGTCGGGATGCAATTGCTCCACCGGTTCATCGAAAGCGGCCGGTCGAGCGGCTCGACCAGGCTTCACCTGGAAGTGCGCGACGGCAACCCAGCGACGGCCATGTATCGGACGTTGGGATTCACGCCGACGGGTCGGCGCACCAACTATTATCGCGGAAGTGACGGTCAAACATTCGATGCGGTGACCATGGTGCTCGACTTGAATCGCGCTTGATTCAGCATCTTACCGAGTCACTATTGCACCTTTATTCGTCGCGGCCTAAGCGCTGTTTGTCCGTCAGATCCTGACGGTTCGCGTGCGCGTGGAAATCCAGCTCGGGGAAATCAACGAATGTCCGACGAAACCAATGACGATACTTT
>JAZKHF010000214.1:0-5812 GCA_040385545.1 Pseudomonadota bacterium | reverse complement strand
GGGGTGAGGGGCGTGCCCAAGGAATCCCACGCCCCCGCCATCAGCCTCGGCAACCGCGGCCGCGACGACCTCAAAGTTGGCATGCGCATCTTCCACGGCAAGTTCGGTTACGGCACGATCGAGGCGATCGAGGGCAATAAACTCGAGATCGAGTTCGAACATGCCGGCAGGAAGCGGGTATTGGATACATTCGTCAGCTTGGGCTGAGCCTCCTTCCCTCTCCCGCTTGCGGGAGAGGGCGACTCCGCGAAGCGGAGCGGGGTGAGGGCCCTACCCCCTACTGCGCCCGCCCCATCGCCCGCACCCACGGCATCAGCGATGACCAGCTCAATTCTTCCATCAGTTCGACCCCGGCCAGATTACCCTTTCGCCACACAACCTCGCCGGCCGGCATGACCAGCCCGTCGATGAACAGCGACACGAACGTCTCGCGCATCGGCAGATCCTCTCCCTCGACCTGCAGCCCGCGAGCGCTGATATTGCGAAGCGTCGCCGCGGCCAGGCTGACACCCCATTTCATCCCCACCGCGCAGCGCAATTCGACCCGCGGCATCGTCCGCCGCTCGCCCGGCTGGCTGAGCAAGTTTCGATTGAGCAGCGCCACCATGTCGATCGGCGTCTTGAAGCGAACCCCCGCCTCGCCCCCGGCTACCCAGTCGATCGTCCCCGCCGGTCGATGCCCGGTCGCCAGTTCGACGGAAACCTCGGTCCCCGGTCCGCTCGTACCGACGCCGCGAATAGTCGCCCCAAGCGCCGAAATCTTCCGCACTCCGCAATCCCGCCGCTCGCCGTCGACAATCACCGCCACCTGGTCGAGCGCCCCCAGCATATCCGCCGGAGGCGCGTCGTCGGGCCACGGCAATTGCGCGGCCATGACGAAGGTCGTGACGGAAGAAGGTTGAGCCAAAGGGCGCTCCACGGTTGGTGGAGCGGATGGTGCGGGAGGAAGGCTAAGGAGTGGTGAACGGCCTTGAGCGCCCGAGCATAAATGCGCGTTTTGAGCAGCATTTCCGAGCATGACTCGCGCGGGGAGCTGATCGAGCGCAGGGCGGGAGCTTGTGTCAAAGAGCGCTCCAGCCCTCCAGAACTGCCACCGCTCAATAGTGGTGTGAAAGTCATTGTGACAAAGCTTAAGAATACGACGATATGTTGAGTGCTGGCTCGTGCTGTATGTATAGGGGGGGCATGGCGAAAACGATTTTTTGGTCTTGGCAAAGCGACATTTCGGCCCGCGAAACTCGTAATATTACCAGAGATGCCCTAGTCGATGCCATTGATAAACTGGCTGCCTCTTTGGAAGAGGCGGAGCGTCCAGAAATTGATCACGATACTAGAGGTGTTCCTGGCACGCCCGAAATTGCGACAACGATCCTGTCGAAAATCGATCAAGCGACCATTTTTGTGGCTGACGTCACCCCCATTGCAATCAGTCCGACCGGCAAGCATCTGGCGAACCCAAACGTGCTTATAGAATTAGGTTATGCGAAAAAGGCACTTAGCACTGCTCGCATGATCCTCGTTTGGAACACGGCAATTCACCAATCGACCCCGGAAGACTTACCCTTTGACCTACGCCATCGTCGTGGACCAATCAGTTTCAACCTTCCGATCGGTAGCGACAAATCAACCTTAAAGAAGGCGCGTGCCGACCTTGTGGACGCTCTTTACGGCGCGCTCTCCGACATTCTGTCGTCGCTCCCCCCTGAAATTCCAGACAAATTGGCTTGGCATGAAGCCGATTTAGAGCACCCCGCCGTTTGGGCGGAAAACGCAAAGGGTCTTCCTGTAAATCACGGGATGGACGACCCAGCTGATATCATGGTGCATGATGATGAGTTGGGCTTCGCGCGGATTTTGCCGACAATTTGGAACGTCCGTCCCAATGCACTAGAAATACTCGAACATGCCACGCAGCACCCAATTCCTCTTGGCCGCACTGGCGGACTTAATTGGGGTCCGACGACGCGCGGGTTTCTTGTCTATCGGCACAATGACTCAGTTTCTTCGAGCGGTGTGACCACGACAGCAACGCGATGGTTCCGCGAGACTGGTGAGCTATGGGGTGTGGATAGCCAATTCTGTAGGGAATCGGGTGATCATTTCATGTACTCCGAGCTCTATGCGGCGGAGCGATGGTTGGCGTGGTTGAAGCAAAACGTTTCGCTTTGTACCATTCTAGGAGGCTCCCCTCCTTTCCATGTCGTCTTAGGTATAGAAGGCCTCAGGGGCGTACGCTGGGCTCGAGATTCGTACAGTGGAAGCGTGCCGCAGGCGCTGGAAGAAAACATGAATTACAAATTCGAGCTTGCATCAGATGATGAGTCCTTGATCCGTCAACATCTACTGAGAGCGCTAAACCGGGTCCGCGATGCGTTTGGCCTGACACATATCTCTGTAGCCGACCTTCAAACCCTATCTTCCCGATTCTTGGGCTAGGCTACTGCTTTGATTACGGAATTCGGAATTACGGTCACGTTGCGCTAGAAATCACGCCGCCACCCGATCCACCGCAATCTCATCTTCATGTGCCCGCGCCTCGGCCAGTTCATGCGCCGACTGCATCCGCATCTGCGTATCCGCCTGCAGCCCGAACGCTTTCTCGAAGCGGATCGCCATTTCCGCCGACAACCCCTGATTACCGTTGAGTAGCTTGCTCATCGACTGGCGGCTGACATCGAGACGGTCGGCCAACTCGGTCACACTCAGCCCCGGAGGTTCGACAATTTCCGCGCGCAGCCATTCGCCGGGGTGAACCGCGAAGCTCGAATGAAGTTTGATCGTCATAGCATCATTGTAATTGCGAGAAGCGAAGCGCCGAAGCAATCCAGACTTGCACCACACTGGATTGCGACGCGCCACTCGCAATGACGAAGAGTCCTCTGCGTCTCCGCGTCTCTGCGCGAGCCACTTCATTTTCCGCTTCCAAAATAGGATTTCATTTGCTTGGCTTGTCCTGACACCGTTCCGCGCGGGCAGGCTCTTTGACATTCCTGGTAAATCGCCACCGCCCGTCGTCGCCCCAACGCGCCCGAAAACGCCTGTTGGAAAATCGCGCCGCACCATCAACTTCATCAACTTCGGCGCCCGAGAATACCCGAAATCCGCCATTGTGAAAAATCGAGCGAGTCGCTCGCCTACCCCCGCACACGCACCGGGATTCGCAAGTAGCTCACGCCGTTAGACTCGGCCGGGGGGAAGCGGCCGGCGCGGATGTTGACCTGGATCGCGGGGAGCAACAGCTTGGGGGTGTCGAGCGTCTTGTCGCGGGCTTCGCGCATTGCGACGAATTCGTCTTCCGACTTTCCGCCGCCAATGTGGACGTTGGCATCGCGCTGTGCGGCGACCGTCGTCTCCCACGCAAAGGCATCGCGGCCCGGCGCCTTGTAATCGTGACACATGAAGAGACGCGTCTCGGGCGGCAAAGCCAGGATGCGCTGGATCGATCGGTAGAGCTGCCGTGCATCGCCACCCGGAAAGTCGGTCCGCGCGGTGCCGAAGTCAGGCATGAACAGGCTGTCGCCGACAAATACCGCATCGCCAATCTTGTAAGCGATGTCCGCTGCCGTATGTCCGGGCACTTCCATCACCTCGATCGTCAGTTCGCCCAGCGCGATCGTCTCGCCATCCTTGAACAGCAAGTCGAAATCGCCGCCCGCATCCTTGACGTCGTCGGCCCCGAACATCGGCCGAAACACCTTCTGTACGTCGCGGATATGTGTCCCGATCCCGATCCGCGCCCCGGTCCGCTTCTTGAACAAGGGCGCGGCGGACAGATGGTCGGCATGGGCGTGGGTCTCCAGCACCAGCTCGATCCGCCAGTCCAGCTGGTCCGCCTTGGCCAAAATCTCCTCGGCCGAACCGGTGTCGACCGTCCCGTCCTCGGCGTCATAATCGAGCACCGGATCGACCACCGCCGCCGCTCCGGTCGCCGGGTCGCCAACCAGGTACGACACCGTATTGGTCGGTTCGTTGAAGAAGGCATGGATAGTCGGATTCACGTCGGTCACTCCTGATAATCGCTCCTTGACAATATATGAGCGATCCCTAAATTAGCAACTCCTAATGCAATAGGGTTTTGCCATGACTGACGTTTTGGACCTGTCCGCGCTCGAGGCCAAGGCCGGTGAGGTCGCCGGTGTGATGAAGGCGCTGGCGAATTCGCGACGCTTGCTGATTCTGTGCCACCTGGCGGAAGCGGGAACGGCCAGCGTCAACGCCCTGGCCGCCGCCGTCGGCCTATCGCAATCGGCTTTGTCGCAGCATCTTGGCCGGATGCGCGACGAAGGGCTGGTGGGCTTCGACCGCGACGGCCAGACGCTCAATTATCGCATCGCCGACCCGCGAATCTCCACCCTGCTCGATACGCTCTATTCGCTCTACTGCGCCCCTTCGGGAGACACGATATGACTGTCCAGACCATTACCCCTCAAGCCGCCGCCGATTTGCTCAAGGGCGGCGCGAAGTTGATCGACATTCGCGGTGCCGACGAACATGCCCGCGAACGGATCGACGCGGCGCACTGCATGCCGCTCGACCGGCTTACGCCGATGGACGGCGATACGCCGCTCATCTTTCACTGCCGATCGGACAATCGCACCGCGGCCAATGCAGCCAAGCTGGCCACGGTCAACACCGGCCCGACCTACCTGCTCGAAGGCGGGATCGACGGTTGGAAGGCAGCCGGCCTTCCGATCAAGGCCGACCGCAAGCAACCGCTCGAACTGATGCGCCAGGTGCAGATCGGCGGCGGTGCGATGGTGCTCACGTCAGTGGCATTGGGGTGGCTTGTGTCGCCGCTCTTCCTCTTGCTCGGTGCCGGGGTCGGCATCGGAATGCTCCACGCCGGGATCACCGGATCCTGTGCCATGACTGCTTTGCTGGCGCCGATGCCGTGGAACCGCGCATCGGCGGCAGCCGCTTGATCGACCTCGTCACCGCCGCTTCCGCCATTCTCAGCGGTGCCGCGATCGGCCTGATCCTCGGGCTGGTCGGCGGCGGCGGGTCGATCCTTGCCGTGCCGTTGCTGGTCCATGTCGTCGGCATCCGCATGCCGCACGTGGCAATCGGGACCGCTGCGATTGCGGTCGGGCTCAATGCCGCCATGGGTCTGGTCGGCCATGCCCGCGCCGGCAATGTCAAATGGCGTTGCGGCGCAGTCTTCGCCGCCGCCGGAGTCGCCGGGGCGCTGACCGGAGCCGCGCTGGGCAAGGCCTATGATGGGCAAAGCCTTTTATTCCTGTTCGGCGCATTGATGGTGGTGGTCGGCGGTCTGATGCTGCGCAAGCGCACCGCCGAGCCTCGCCCGGACGTCGCCCTCGATCGGGACTCCGCCGCCCGTCTCGTCCCCCGTCTCGCCCCCGCCGGGCTCGGGGTCGGCCTGCTGTCGGGATTTTTCGGCATCGGCGGCGGCTTCCTAATCGTCCCCGGGCTGATCTGGGCGACCGCGATGCCGATGACCGCCGCGGTCGGCACCTCATTGCTCGCCGTCACCGCCTTCGGCCTGTCAACCGCCGCATCCTATGCTCTGTCTGGCCTGGTCGACTGGCCGATCGTCGGGCTGCTGATCATTGGCGGCGTGGGCGGTTCGCTCGCCGGGATCGCGCTTGGAAAGCGTTTGGCCGGCACCAAACGACTGCTCGAAACCGCTTTCGGGGTGATGGTCATCCTTGTTGGCTTGTACGTCGCTACGAAAGCTGGCTGGCCGGAACCATTGCCCTTCAGATCCGCTTGATCGGAAACCGTTTCCCGGAGACCCTCATGACCGACAGCCGCACCGCCATCCTCCACCGCATGGTCCTGCCCGACCATGAAT
>JAZKHF010000213.1:0-5291 GCA_040385545.1 Pseudomonadota bacterium | reverse complement strand
GCGCAAGCTTGATCGCTTCCGGGCGGGTTCCGACCACAAGGTCGATACGCGGGTAATGCACAGTCCCCCTAGCTCGGCATCGCGATCATGGATCGGCGAAATCGATTAGGCAAGCTGGCGTTGGCGCGTCGCTCGTTATACTAAGGGAATGTTCGGGCACATCGCGCTACGGGCCGTCCGGGGGGATGCATTGTTTTTCAGTTTTTCGACGGCGATTGCGCCATGCTGATCGCGCAGATCACCGACCTCCACATCGGGTTCGACCGGGACAATCCGCACGAACTGAATATCCGGCGGTTGAACATGGTCATCGACCATATCAACGCGATGAAACCGGTGCCCGACTTGCTGGTCGTCAGCGGCGATCTGGTCGAGAATGCCGACGACAAGCGCGCCTATCGCCACATGGAGGCGCTGGTGAAGCGCTGGCAGGGGCCGTTGCTGTGGGCGGTCGGCAATCACGACAGCCGCGAGGGCATGCTTGAAGTCTTGCCCGAAGTGCCGACAGACGAAAATGGCTTCATCCAGTATGAGATGGAGCAGGGGGGCCTTCGCTTCGTCGTGGTCGATACGCTCGATCCCGGCCGTCACGGCGGGATGGTGTGCGAGGCGCGGGCCAAATGGCTCAAGGCCCGGCTGCGCGAGAAGAAGGACATGCCGACCATCATCGTCATGCATCATCCGCCGGTCGACACCGGCATCGCGTGGATGAGCGCCCTGCCATGCGAGGATTGGGTACAGCGGGTCGAACAGGCGATCCGTCCGGCCAAGCAGGTCGTCGCGATCCTTGCCGGCCATGTCCACCGCCCGATTGCCAGCAGTTTCGCGGGAAAACGGTTGGTAGTCGCCGCCTCGACCGCGCCATTGGTCGCGCTCGACCTGGAGGATGTCGATCCACTGCATCCGGACGGCCGCGCATTGATCATCGGCGACGCGCCGGCCTTCGCGCTCCATTATTGGGACGGGACGACCCTGCTCAGCCACTTTGAAATCGCCGGCCCGCGCAACGTCATCGCCAGCTATAACAGCAATCTCCAGCCGATGATGAAGGCGTTTCTGGAGGAGCGCGGGACGGGGTGACCGCGAGTATACGCTTTCGACCCGTTGAGGACGTTGCCTTTCACCGTTTCTTTGGATTCCGCTCCCATATCGGAACGCGAGGAGCATCCGATGAAACGATTTGCCTTATGCGTACTGGCGCCAATCGGATTGATGAGCTGCACATCCGCATCTGCCGCGAGTTACGACAGCAGCAACCCCGTCCACTGTTTGAGTATTTTTAGTGCTACGAGCGGCACCACCCGGACCGGACCACTCGCCGATGAATTGAACGCCCGGATCGTATACATCGTCCGCTCGAACGGCGGTGCAGATTGGCTGCGTGGAATTACTCCAACGGCGCAAGAACTCGGGATGAGCTGGGAGGCACGGTCGCGGGCCTCCCAAGACGGCGAAGAAGTTATGAAACTCTTCGACGAGTGCAGATCGCGGCAAGATTCGGATCCGAGCTTTAGAGCTGCCTTGCCGATCCTTTTGCGAGAAGGTCGTGAGATCAGCGCTGGTGCTCGCTGATTGGAGCGGCTCCGAGCGGCAGCGTCCACTTTCCACCCAAAACGGATATTAAGTTTCAGCGAAAATTGTCGGCGTAGGCTTGCAGCTTGAGGTGGACCGGTGCGGCGGGGACGAGGTGGACTTCGAGGCCTTTCGCCTTGGCATAGGCCAACGCTTCTTCCTTGCTGTCGAAGCCTAGCCGCACCTGCGTCTCGGTGTCGCCGCTTCCGGCCCAGCCGGTCAGCGGGTCGGGGCGCAGCGCTTCGGTGCGCTCCATCTCCAGCGTCCAGCGGCCGACCTTGGCCTTGCCCGACTGGGTGGTCTTGCGCTGTTCCTCGGTGATGCGGGCGATGCTCATGGGCCGCGATTGGCGCAATGCTGGCGTGGAATCAAGCGTCGCGGCGCTTGGTGCGCAACGTCGGCGGCGCGGCGGCGGGATCATCGGGCCAGGGGTGGCGCGGGTAACGGCCGCGCATCTCCTTCGCCACTTCGCGCCAGCTTCCGGCCCAGAAGTCGGGCAGGTCCTTCGTGGTCTGGATCGGCCGATGCGCAGGGCTGGTGATGGCCAGCGTCAGCGGCACGCGGCCGGCGCCGACCATCGGGTGATCTTTGAGCCCGTAGAGCGCCTGTGCCCGCACTTCGACGGTCGGCCCGCCGGTCGCGACATAATCGATCGGGTGTGCGGCTCCCGCGGGGGAGTGGAAATGGGTCGGGGCGAGCCGGTCGATGGCGCGGCCGGCCTCATAGCCGAGCAGAAAGTCGAGCGCGTTGCGGAGCGCCCCCGCGTCGATGGAGTCGAGGCGGCGCTTGCCACTCAGCAGCGAGGGTAACCATTCGTCGATCCGCTCTATCAGTGCGCCATCGGACAGGTCGGGGATCGCCGGATCATGCGCGACGGCAAAGGCGGCGCGGCGGCGGAGGGCGATGGCGCTGTCGCTCCACGGCAGGATGGCGACGCCATGACGCCGCACCGCCTCCAGCAGCCCGGACTCGATCGCCGCTTGGTCTGGCTTTGGGTCGGGGGTGGAGGACAGGCGGATCGCGCCGAGCCTGCGACCCTTGGTGGCGCTGATCGCGTTGGTGGCGGGGTCGAAGCGGACATTGGTGAACGCCTCGATCCGGTCGCCGTACAGCGCCTCAATCTCCGCAAAATCGATTGCTGCGGCAGAGAGGATTCGCGCGCCCGACGCGGCACCGGCGACCTCGGCGACCGCCAGCCATTCGCTCCGGGCGAGCAGCGAGGTCGGGTCGATCCGGAAGCCCCGACCGCCGACCGACTGCCATTGTTCGCCAGTGGAATCGCGGCGGCGGGACAGGCGCTCGGGGAAGGCGAGGGCGATGGCTTGGGCGAGACTGCCGGGGGGCGAGGGGGCGGCTCGCTCCGACCAGCGGGACGCCATCTTCCGTGCCGCTTCCGCTCGCGCGCCGCGCTCGTTCCGCCATCGCCGATGCCGCATTTCGATATCCGCGTCGTTCCCGCCGAGTCCGCGCTCGGTCAGCAGCACTGCGACATCCGCCGCAGCCGCGCCAATCCCCAGCGCTCGCGCCTCGATCAGCATATGTGCAAGTCGCGGGTCGAGCGGGATCGCGGCCACGGCGCGGCCATGCGCGGTCAGGCGGCCGTCGTCGCCGATGGCACCAATCCGCGCCAGCCGCGCCCGCGCCTCGTCGAGCGCCGCGGCGGTGGGCGGATCGAGGAAGAGCAGGCGGGTCGGGTCTGCCTCGCCCCACAGCAGGCAGGTCAGCAGTAGGCTCGACAGGTCCGCTTCGAGAATCTCCGGCGGATCGTGCGCGGGCAAGGCGGCGGTGGCGGCTTCTTCCCACAGGCGGATCGCGACCCCAGGTGCCTGTCGCGCGGCGCGACCGGCGCGCTGGGTGATCGCGGCGCGGCTGGCGCGCTCGGTGACCAGTCGCGTCAGCCCCGCCCCGCGATCGTAGCGCGGCCGCCGTGCGAGCCCGCTGTCGACCACGATACGCACATCGTCGAGCGTGACACTCGTCTCGGCGATGCTGGAGGCGAGCACCAATTTGCGCGTGCCGGGCGCGGGCGAGGCGAGCGCCGCGCGCTGCGCGGCGGGATCGATCTGCCCGTGAAGGCGGTGGAGAATGACGTCGGCGGGCAGATTGCCGAGCGCCTCGGCGGTGCGCTCGATCTCGGCCACGCCGGGCAGGAAAGCGAGCAGGGAGCCCTCGTGATCGGCCAAGGCGCGGCGGCAGGCGGCGGCCATTTGCGGCTCGATCCGCGCATGAGCGTCGCGGCCGTCATACTGGACGGTGAGCGGGAAGCTTTTTCCTTCGCTTTCGATCAATGGCGAATGATCGAGCAAAGCGGCGAAGCGATCGCTGTCGAGCGTTGCCGACATGGCAAGCAGGCGGAGGTCGGGCCGCAACTCCGCCGCCGCGTCGAGCGTCAGCGCGAGCGCGAGATCGCTGTGGAGGCTGCGCTCGTGCACCTCGTCGAACAGCACCGCCGACACGCCGGCAAGCTCGGGATCGGCTTGGAGCCGCGCCAGGAACACCCCGTGCGTCATGGCGATGATTCGCGTGCCCCTGCCGATCTTGCTGTCGAGCCGCGTCTGATATCCGATCGTCGCGCCCGGCGCCTCACCGGCCTCACGCGCCATGAACTCGGCAGCGGCGCGAGCGGCAAGGCGACGCGGGACCAGCAGCAACACCAATCCGCCGCACCACGCTTCGCCCAGCAGCGCAGGCGCCACCCGCGTCGTCTTGCCCGCCCCCGGCGGTGCCACCAACAACGCCCGCGGCCCGTCGCGGAGGGCGGTCAGCAGGTCCGGCAGGACGGTGTCGATGGGGAGGTTCACGTCTGGGGACATGGCAGATTGGTGCTTCACGCAACAGGTTTTAACCATTCGCCATTACGGGACTGGGATCGGGCGATGAAGACACAGGGCAACGAATGAATCTGGTGGCTTGGTGGCTGATGGCGCTGATGATGGCCGAGTTCGCGCTCGGCCTGTTCCTGGTGTTCGGCGGTTCGAATGTGCCTTGGTACAAGCGCGCCACGGCCGCCTTCTTCGGCCTTGGCTGCTTCGTGATCTCCGCGGTCCTGATCACCCGGCTGGTGACGGGTCAGACCGTCGATTTGCCGCCGATCGAACCCACGATGCTCATCGTCCTGTTCGTGTTCGTCAACATTTTCGGTTTTCGGCTCGTTCGCTTTCTGCGTCAGGATGAGCGCCCATCAGGCTTCCTTGGATCCCTATTGAAGATGGCCGGATGCCTGGCGATTGGGTGGGCGGGGTTCGCGCTGGTTCTTTTCGTCTGTGCCTTCGGAATTTTCCTGGTCGGCTATTTCTCCTGACGAAACCCTATTGCGGCACCTCGACATGGCCGCCGAAGCCGAAGCGCATCGCGCTGAGCAACTGGTCGGCATAGCTTTCCTCGACCCGGCTGCGATAGCGGGCGAACAGGCTGGCGGCGAGGACGTCCACCGGGACCGCTTCCTCCATCGCCGCATCGATCGTCCAGCGGCCCTCACCGCTGTCGGCGACCCGACCGGAAAATTTCGAGAGGTTCTGATCTTCCGCCAGTGCGATCGAGATCAGGTCGAGCAGCCAGGAGGAGATCACGCTTCCGCGCCGCCACACCTCGGCGATGTCCGACAAGTTGAGATCGTAGCTGGTGTCGAGCTCGCCATTTGCCCGGCCGCGAAGCACGTCGAAGCCTTCGGCATAGGCCTGCATCATGCCATATTCGATGCCGTTGTGGACCATCTTGGT
>JAZKHF010000212.1:0-2684 GCA_040385545.1 Pseudomonadota bacterium | reverse complement strand
TTGTGACACGTTATGGTGCCGATACAAACGCTTGGAATGGTTAGCGTATCATCAAGCATGACCAGCGTCCCGATGTGGAACGGTTCACGCGATGCGGATTTCCGCTTCAGGCCAATATATCTGGCACGATCCTGTCGGCCAAGACCGCAATTTCATCCTTCAGTCGCAACTTGCGCTTCTTCAGCCGGGCGATTTCGATCTGATCGACCGATCCCGCCGCGCGAAGCGCCTCGATTTCGTCGTCGAGTCGGCGATGTTCGGCCTTGAGCAGCTCCAGTATCTGCTGCGGATCGTCGTCATTCATGGTTCGGGCTTAGCGGAGCCGCGGCACGCCGTCACCACGAGCGGACCGATTGCCGACTTAACGGCGGCGCGGCGCTGGCCCGCGACGGGCGGAGTCATCGGAACGAGACAAAGCCCCAGATTCGTGTTTTACTGTTTGTGTCACTTTCATTGCATGGAAAGGATCACAGCCGATGGATCAGGGACATTATAATTCCCTCGAGAATAAGCACGCCTCGCTGGAGGCGATGATCGACGAAGAAGAGCACCGCCCCCATCCAGACGACATCAAACTGCATCAGCTCAAGAAAGAGAAATTACGCGTCAAGGACGTGTTGACCGGCCACTAAGCGCCGGTTTTTTTATGCAGATGAGGTGGCGGGCCGGGACGCCCGCCGCCGTCCATTTCCGCTAGTCGTCGCGCGAGACGCGCTCGATCCGTTCGTGCTTTTCCTGCGCTTCCAAGGTCATGGTGGCGATTGGACGGGCTTCGAGCCGGGCCAGCGAAATCGGATCACCAGTGACGTCGCAATAACCATATTCGCCTTCGTACAGCCGGCGAACGGCGGCATCGATCTTTGCGATCAGCTTGCGCTGCCGATCACGGGTGCGAAGCTCGATCGACCAGTCGGTCTCGCTCGACGCGCGATCGGCCATGTCGGGCTCACGCAGCGAGTCGACCTGTAGCTGCGCCATCGTGGCGCGGGACTCGTCGACGATCGCCTCTTTCCACGCCTTCAACTTGGCGAGGAAATAAGCTTGCTGATGCGGATTCATGAATTCTTCGCCTTCCGAGGGACGATAGTCCTCGGCGAGCTGGATTTGATCGAATTTTTGCGAGTCCGACCCGTAAAGGTCTTTCAATGCGGTCGCCATACATACCTCCCCGATACGCGTCGCAAACCGTATCCGGATCGGCCAACCGATCACGGCCGGAAAGCGATTCCACTAGGCTTTCCCGTTACTTGTCGGGTCCGCCGGCAATCCCCAAGCGGCCTATAGTTAAGCCCATTCACGTTAACAAGGACTGACCGAGGGGTGCCCCGATTTGTTTCACTATGTTGCCGAATGAGCGCAGCGGCGTGTCTGTTCAGCCCATCCCGGGCGGCTTGGCACTGCCTGGGGTTTGCCGCATAGCGCCGCGATGCGGATCCTGATTACCAACGACGACGGCATCGACGCGCGCGGACTGTCCCTGCTCGAGACTGTGGCTGCTGGCTTGTCCGACGACATCTGGGTGGTGGCTCCGAGCGAAGAGCAATCCGGGACCGGCCACTCTTTGACCCTGACCCAGCCAGTGCGGCTGCGCAAACATGGCGACCATCGTTTTTCGGTCACCGGCACCCCCACCGACGCGGTGATGATGGCGCTGGCGCACATCATGAAAGACAGCCCTCCCGACCTGATCCTCTCCGGGATCAATCGCGGCGCCAACCTGGCCGAGGACGTAACCTATTCGGGTACGGTATCGGCAGCGATGGAAGGCGCGCTGGCGGGGGTTCCGTCGATCGCGCTTAGCCAGGCCTATGCCAAGCAGGGGCTGGGCGCGAGCGTGCCGTTCGGATCGGCCGAGGCTTGGGCGGGACGTGTGCTCGCCGAATTGGTCGCGGTGCCGATGGCCAAAGGCACGCTGATCAACGTCAACTTCCCGGCGATCGAGCCCGATGCGGTGCGCGGCATACGCGTGTGCCGGCAGGGATTCCGCGACTACGGACGCTTGCGAATCGTCGAGCGACAGGACCCGCGCGGATTCCCTTATTTTTGGTTCGGCCTTGCGCCAACCGTGCAGACTCCCGGTCATATCACCGACCTGGAGTCGATCGCCGACGGCTATGTATCGGTGACTCCGCTGCACCTTGACCTCACCCATGAGGCGTCGCTGCCCGGACTGGTCGAGCGCTTTTCCTAAGCGTCCTGCGCGTCGAGCCAGGCTTGGAACATAAGTATCGACCAAATGGCGGCGGTAGAATCGCGGCGACCCGAGAGGTGATCGGCCCAGCGGGCGCGAACGATGGCGGTATCGAACCAGCCTTCGCTCGACAGTCGCCGTTCGGACAGCAATTCTTCTGCCCAGTCGCGCAGCGGTCCCTTGATCCACTGCCCGACTGGCACCGCGAAGCCCGCCTTGGGGCGATCGAACAGGGACTGCGGCGCTCGGGCGAACAAAGCCTTGCGGAGGATCTGCTTCCCCGTTCCCCCCTGCACTTTCATCGCCAGCGGAATCCGCGCGGCAACCACGGCGAGCCGATGATCGAGGAATGGCACGCGGGTTTCCAGGCTGACCGCCATCGACGCGCGGTCGACTTTGGTCAGGATGTCATCGGGCAGGTAGCTGGTCGCGTCACGAAACATGGTGGCGACGGTCGGATCGGCGATGGTCGACTTCGATGTCAGCACCCCTT
>JAZKHF010000211.1:0-7054 GCA_040385545.1 Pseudomonadota bacterium | reverse complement strand
CGCAGGATGTCGCCGCCGACCAGCTCGATGCGCGGATCCAGCAGTGGATGACCTTCGCCAAGCCGGTCAAAGCGTCCGACCAGGTTGCCTCGTTGACCGGTTTTGCGCCGGCTGCGTCGGATCCCGGACAGCCGGTCCGTCTTGCGCTGATCCGATCCAAGGATCAGGTCCGCATGGCCCAGGCCGATGTTCCGGACGCCGCGCCAGCAGTCGAGGCCCCGGTTCCACTGGTTGA
Organism: Pseudomonadota bacterium; assembly: GCA_040385545.1. GTDB lineage: Bacteria > Pseudomonadota > Alphaproteobacteria > Sphingomonadales > Sphingomonadaceae > Sphingomicrobium. Next base: position 6,819 of record JAZKHF010000211.1, on the reverse strand, counting down.
AGATGTGCGCCAAGCGGAGGCGCCTGCAGTTGATTTTGCCCCCGAACTGGCGGCGGATGCACCTGTGTCCGAAGCGCCGGTCGAAAGCGTTGAACCCGCGCCGGTGATGGTCGCAGCCGCTCCGGTAGCGGTGGTCGAGCAGGCCCGAGCCTATGCCGAAGCGGTCGCCGCTCCGGTCATCGAGGCGCAGAAGTCGTCTGCTCGTCCCGGCCTGTCACCGCGCGCCGCAAGTCTCGAAGAGGGCGGTTCGGTGCGCCGTACCGCGTTTGGCGGAAGCCGGTCCGTGGTCCAGCTGGGCGCTTATTCGTCGCGTGCGGGCGTTTCAGCTGCCTGGGCGAAGCTTGCCGCGAAATATCCTTCGCTGCGCGGCTATGCGCCGGCCACGGCGCGGTTCGAGGGGCCGAAGGGCACCGTCTACCGCCTGTCGGTCAGCGGCTTCGACAGTGGCGGCAATGCCAGAAGCATGTGCTCGTCGCTCAAGACCAAAGGCGCGGCTTGCTTCGTCCGTTCGGTCGCGGGCGATGCGCCGATCCGGCTCGCCTCGCTCTAAGGGCTAAGTCTTTCGGCAGTGAGGAGGTCTAAACAGGCCATCCGCACTGCCACGCCCATTTCCACCTGCAGCACGATCAAAGATCGTTCGGGGTCGTCGGCCAGTGCGCCGTCGATCTCGACCCCGCGATTGATCGGACCGGGGTGCATCACCACCGCGGTCGGCGCGGCGGTGGCGAAACGCGCCTCAGTGAGGCCGTAGCGATCAAGATATTCGCCCGGCGCGTCGCCGAAATCGCTGTCGAGGCGTTCGCGCTGGATCCGAAGCATCATCACCGCATCGGCATCGCTCACTGCTGAGTCGATCGAACCGTCTCCATCGAAATCGGCAGGGAGCAATTCCGGCGGACCGGCGAGGCGGACCTCCGCGCCGAGGCGGGTCAGCAGCTTCACATTCGAGCGAGCGACGCGACTGTGCTTGAGGTCGCCGCAGATCGCGATCTTGAGTCCCTCTATGCGGCCGAAGCGGCGGCGCAGGGTTGCGGCATCGAGCAGGGCCTGGGTGGGATGCTCGCCCGAACCGTCGCCGGCGTTGATCACCGGGCAATCCATGATCGCTGCGACATCGGCGGGGGCGCCGCTGGTGCCGTGGCGGATGATCAAGGCATCGGGGCGCATGGCGTTGAGCGTGCGGGCGGTGTCGGCGAGCGTTTCGCCCTTCTTGATCGAACTCATCTCGACCTGCATCGTGACTACCTGCGCGCCGAGCCGGTTGGCGGCGATTTCGAAGCTGAGCAGCGTGCGGGTGGAATTCTCGAAGAAGGCGTTGACCACCGTCAGCCCGTCGAGGCGGTCGGCATTGCGGCGCGGCTGGCGGTTATATCCGAACCATCGGTCGCCTTCGTCGAGGATGGTGGCGATGTCGGTGTCGCTGAGGCTGTCGATGGTGAGGAGGTGCATTCGGCCGGAGATAATCGCGCGACGCGGGCTTGGCCAGCGGGCGAATTTATTTGCGGCAGATCAATAATCGGCGGATAGATGCGCTTTCCGGGGGGAAAATTCATGACCGATGTTGTTGCGCCGACCGCCAGGCGGCTCGAATCGCTCGATTTCCTGCGCGGCTGCGCATTGTTCGGCATCCTGCTGATGAACATCAATGGGATGGGGCTGGGGCCGGCCTATGACAATCCGACCATTGCCGGCGGCGATAGCGGCATCAACCTTTGGACCTGGCTGGTGATCAACATCGGCTTCGAGGGCACCCAGCGGGCATTGTTCTCGATCCTGTTCGGGGCCGGGGTGATCCTGCTTACCGCGCGCATGGAAGCGTCGGGGCAGGCCGATTCGGGAGACATTTTTTTTCGCCGCAACCTGTGGTTGATCGCCTTTGGGCTGGTAAATGCATGGCTGTTGCTGTGGGTCGGGGATATCTTGTTTTATTATGGGGTTACCGCGCTATTCCTCTACGCATTCCGAAAGATGAGCGGTCGGGCCTTGCTTGGTCTGGCGGTGGCCTCGCTGTTGCTGGGCGCGGCGTTGAACGCCAACGATACGCGGCGATTGCTGGGCATGCATGCCAAGGCAGTGGCCGCCGAAGCGATGCCCAAGGAAAAACGCGGCGACGAACAGAAACAGGCGATCGAGGCGTGGGCGGAAAAGAACAAGAGCGGCCCGCCGCCGGCCGTATATGCCGAAATGCGCAAGGCCAACACCGCATCATGGTGGAGCGCGCTCGAGAATCGAGCAGGGGCAATCAAGCATTTCCAGTCGTGGAACCTGTACCGCTATTTCTTCGACATTTTCGGGATGATGATGCTTGGAATGTCGCTCTTCAAGCTCGGCGTGCTGACGCTGGAATCGCGAACCCGGACTTATTTGGCGATGATGGCGGGCGGTTATGCGGTCGGACTGACCGGCAATATCATGGAAGCCAGATGGATCATGGACCAGGGCTTCACAGCGCTGGCTTATACCCAGGCGTCGATTAGCTATGATGCCAGCCGATTGGCGATGACCATGGGGCATCTCGGTCTGCTGATGCTGTTCCTGCAATCGGGCATTTTACCGTTCGTGCGGCGCTCAATGGCGGCGGTGGGGCGGATGGCGCTGACCAATTATCTGACGCATTCGGTGGTCGCGCTGGTGGTTTTCGTCTTCCTGGGATGGTGGGGCGCGATGGAGCGGCACCAGCTCTATTACATCGTGTTCGCGGTGTGGGCGGTTCAATTCGTCATGAGCCCGATCTGGCTCAAGCATTATCACTTCGGGCCGGTTGAATGGCTGTGGCGCTATCTGACCTATGGCAAGCGCCCGGCCTTCGCCAAGGATCCGCCGGCGCCGCGCGGCGATCTGGCCCCCGCCTAGACCGCCACCAAAGCATCGATCGCGCCTTGCAGGATATGCGCGGCGGCATGGGCGTCGACCTTTGTGGCGCGCTTTGCGCGGCTCATGTCGGCGTCGATCATCGCCCGCTCGACCGCGACCGTCGACCAGCGCTCGTCCCACAGCAGGACCGGCAGATCGAGTTCGGCGAGGTTGCGGGCGATGGCACGAACCGACTGGGTGCGGGGCGAGTCGGTGCCGTCCATGTTGAGGGGCAGGCCGACGACTAGTCCGACGATAACATTCTTGGCAATAAACGCCCGCAGGATATTGATATCATTATTGAACTTGGTTCGAATTAGGGTCTCAGCAGCGGTTGCGAAGGTCCAGCCGGCGTCGCAGGTGGCGAGGCCAATGGTCTTGGTGCCGACGTCGAGAGCGAGCAGGCGGCCGCCGCGTTCCGGCAGGGCTGCGCGATAGTCGATGGCGTTGGAGTGGATCACCGCGCCGTCCGGTAAGCCGCCAGCCGCCTTTCGACATCGGCGCGGATCGATCCCCAGAACAAGGCGTAGTCGAACGGGTGATAATTGTTGCCCGGGAGCACGAACCCGCCAACCGTCGGCAGATTGCCATCGACGAGGAGCAGCCCATCCTCGCATCGCGCGCCGACCTGCCCAGGGGCAACGGTGGCAGTCGCATAGTCGGCCGAGGGCTGGAGCGACCCGAGGTTGGCCGAGGGCGCCGCGGCGCCGCCCGCGGTGCCGGTGAGCGGGTTGACGCAGATCATGTCGCGGCGCTGGCGGACGATGCCGTTGGCGGCCTTGGTGCCGATCCACGATTCCATTACCAGTGCAGGATTGGCTGGCTCGGCAAAGCTCTGCCAGGAAAGAATGCAGCCGGTCTCGTCCGCTCGAGCACAGGCGGTTCGGTTCATCAGCGGCAGGTCGGCTTTGGCCGACAGCGGCCACCCGACGACATAGCCAGCGACCAATCGGCCTTTCAGCGCATCGCTGCGGTCGGCGAGCAGGCGCGACAGGTGCAGCGCGCCCTGGCTGTGGCCGGCGAGGATCAGCGGCGTGCCCGGCGGCTGCGCGGCGAGGAATGCGTCGAAGGCCTTCAACACATCGCGATAGGCCAGGTCGAGCGCTTTGGTGGCGTCCTCGCTTTTGAGCAGGAACGCCCCGAACGCGGCCTGACGGTAGCGCGGTGCCCAGACATCCGACACGTCGTTGAACACGCTCGCCTGGCTTCGAACGAAGGTCTGGGTGCGATTCTCGCTGTTTGCATCGGGAAACAACGGGGCGTTCCAACGGTCGCGCTCGAGATAGGTTGTCGGGTGGATGAAGAAGGTTGCAGCGGTGCGGGGCATAACAGGCGGCGCGGTGACCGCATCGTCGGTCGGATTGGGAAGCCATTCCGCGTCGATCGGGCCGCCTGGGCGCGACAACCAGTTCTCGCTGGAGGCATAATCGGGACCGGTATCGCTCGGCGGCGGTGCGACGAAGCGGCCCGTCGGCGTGGCCTGCCGGACGAGCACGTTGGCGCCATATTGATAGAATAGGAACGCCCCGATCACGGCCAATATCGTGAGCAGGAAGACGCAACCGAGAAAACGACGAGCAAGCATGGCGCGCGCCCTAGCCGCCGTACCGCATCGCGGCAACTCGCTTGAAGGGACGGGACGGCCCCGCTATCGCGCCCTCCATGTCCGTTACCGAAAAAGAAGTACGCCATGTCGCCAAGCTCGCCCGGCTCGCGCTGAGCGATGCCGAGATCGACACGATGGTGCCCGAACTGAACAATATCCTCGGCTGGGTCGAGCAGCTGGGCGAGGTCGATACCGACGGGATCGAGCCGCTGACCGCGGTGATCGACCTGAAGCTGCGCCTACGCGACGATGTCGTTACCGATGGCGGCGTGCGGGAGAAGGTGCTGCTGAATGCACCCGATGCTCAGCACGGGTTTTTCGCGGTGCCGAAGGTGATCGAGTGAGTAGCGCCGGTGCCAGCCAGTCCGTTTGTCCTGAGCTCGTCGAAGGACTGTTTTTCTTGTTTCTTTCAAAGGAAGGGCAGGGCTTCGACAAGCTCAGCCCGAACGGATTTTAATGTCTGACCTGACAACCAAGACCATATCCCAGCTGCGCGACGGTTTCCGTGGCGGGGAGTTTTCGGCGCGGGAGATTGCGACGGATTTCAACGCCGCGGTGGTGGCGGGCCGCGTGTTGAATGCGTGGACGGTGGAGACGCCGGAGCTGGCGCTGGCGGCTGCCGATGTTGCCGATCAGGCGAAGTCTTCGGGCGATCTCAAGCCGCTGTCGGGCATTCCGCTCGGCATCAAGGATCTGTTCTGCACCGAGGGCGTGACGAGCACGACCGGATCGAACATATTGAAAGGCTTCAAGCCGCCGTACGAAAGCACGGTCTCGGGCAAGTTGAAGGCGGCGGGCGCGGGGATGTTGGGGAAGCTCAACATGGACGAGTTCGCGATGGGATCGTCGAACGAGACCAGCGCCTATGGGCCGGTGATCTCGCCGTGGAAGCGTAGCGATGGCGGCAATGCCGCGCTGACCCCGGGCGGAAGCTCGGGCGGATCGGCGGCGGCGGTGTCGGCGGGGATGGCACCGGGCGTGACCGGGACCGATACCGGCGGGTCGATCCGCCAGCCCGCGGCCTTCACGGGGATCAGCGGGATCAAGCCGACCTACGGCCGCTGTTCGCGGTGGGGGATCGTGGCCTTCGCCTCGTCGCTCGACCAGGCGGGGCCGATGGCCAGGGATGTGCGCGATTGCGCGATCCTGCTCGAGAATATGGTCGGGTTCGATCCCAAGGATGCGACGTCGCTCGATTTGCCTGTGCCGCAGTGGGAAGCCGGATTGTCCAGCGATCTCAAGGGTAAGCGCATCGGCATTCCCAAGGAATATCGGATCGACGGCGTTCCCGACGAGATCAATGCGCTGTGGGATCAGGGGATTGCATGGCTCAAGGATGCGGGGGCGGAGATTGTCGATATCTCGCTGCCCCACACCAAATATGCACTGCCGACTTATTACATCATCGCCCCGGCCGAAGCCTCGTCCAACCTCGCCCGCTATGACGGCGTGCGATACGGGCTTCGCGAGATGGGGGTGAAGAGCCTCGACGACATGTATGCCGCGACGCGAGCGCGGGGATTTGGGGCCGAAGTCAAACGCCGCATCATGATCGGCACCTATGTGCTGTCAGCGGGCTATTATGATGCCTATTTCACCAAGGCGCAGAAGGTGCGGACGTTGATCAAGCGCGACTTCGCCGAAGCGTTTGTGCAGTGCGATCTGATCCTGACCCCGACCGCGCCGTCGGCGGCGTTCGGGCTGGGCGAGAAGATGAGCGATCCGCTGGCGATGTATCTCAACGACGTGTTCGCGGTGCCGGCGAGCCTGGCAGGACTGCCGGCGATGTCGGTGCCGGGCGGGGTCGATGCGCAGGGCCTGCCGCTCGGGCTGCATCTGATCGGGCGCGAGCTGGACGAGCAGGGCGTGCTCAATGCCGGGCTGGCGATCGAGGAACGGGCCGGGTTCACGGCGCGGGCGGAGAAATGGTGGTAGACGAGGCTCTCCGAGGCTGCCTCGGCGGCGTTATTTGGGGCTTGGTCGAGAAGATCAAGTTTGGCCGGAGTTCGAAAAAAGTACTGACCGCTGAACGGCAGAAGACCCTCGTTCGTCGGCGGAAAGACAAGAAGAATAGGCGGAAGTCTCGATGAATGCTCCCTATCGAATCCACGGCGACACCGGCGAGTGGGAGGTGGTGATCGGGCTTGAGGTCCACGCCCAGATCACTTCCGAAGCCAAGCTCTTCTCCGGCGCCGCGACCGCGTTCGGCGCCGAGCCGAACACGCAGGTGTCGCTTGTCGATGCGGCGATGCCCGGCATGCTTCCGGTGCTCAATCGCGAATGCATCCGCCAAGCGGTGCGCACGGGGATGGCGATCGAGGCGCAGATCAACAAATGGTCGCGGTTCGATCGGAAGAATT
>JAZKHF010000210.1:0-1512 GCA_040385545.1 Pseudomonadota bacterium | reverse complement strand
TGACTGCCACCCTAGCCGCATCCTCAATCAGCTTGCGCGACCGCAACAGGTCGGCAGCAAATTGCTCGGGCGTGAAGGTAAATATGCGGTCGTGCCCGTAACCGTGGCTGGCAATCTCATGCCCAGCATCGACGATCCGCCGGATCAGCGCAGGATACCGTTCAGCGACCCAACCCAAGGTAAAGAATGTCGCCTTTACCCCTGCCTCGTCGAACAACGCCATGACAGCATCGGTGTTGCGCTCAACTCGGCATTCGAGCGAATCCCAGTCCTTGCGGTCGATTACGGTTTCAAAGGCACCGACCTGAAACCAGTCTTCGACATCGACGGATAGCGCGTTTTGCACCGGTCTCTCGTTCCTTGCATGGCCGACATGGCCGGGTTCATCTCAGGCTGCGCGGCTGTTTTGCATGAACCGCGCTTCGACGCTGCTTTCCTTGTCTATCCAGTCGATCATCATGGCAAGCACACGGCGAAGCGCGGCTTCCTGTTCGGACACACGCGCTTCGAGTGCGGTGACGCGCGCCGTTAATGTTTCGACATCGGCGTTTGGTGGCGCAACAGGTTGGACCACCGGTGCCGTCACTTGACAAACAGGCTGCGCTACAAACTGCTCTTCGTCCGTTTGAGCGACAGCGACATCTTCGACCACCGGCGCGACGGCAACCAACGGTGCCCGCGCCGACATCGGCGCTTCATATTCGAACGGCTTGCCCGCCATATCGTCAATCACCGCCTCGACCAGCGCGCCATCGAGCGTATCGACCTGCTCGACCGCGCCCATCAGCATCACGCGGTTCATCAAAGTGTTCAGCTTGCGCGGTACGCCTCCGGTTTCGGCGTAAAGCGCCGTGTAGGCATCGGCGGTCACCTGCGGGCGACCATTCCAGCCGGCCCGGCTCAGGCGGTGGATGATGTAAGGCTCGACTTCGTTGGCCTCCATCGGCTCCAGATGGTGCGTCGCGATGACTCGCTGGCGAAGTTGCTCCAGTTCTGGCGCGTCGCGCACCAGATCGCGGAATTCGGGCTGGCCAAGCAGGAAAATCTGCAACAATGCCGACGAGCCAAGCTGGAAGTTCGACAGCATCCGCAGTTCTTCGAGCGCATCGACTGACAGGTTTTGCGCTTCGTCAACGATCAGCAAGCAACGCCGACCGGTGCGCGCTTCGGCATGAAGGAAATTTTCGATGCTTTTCAGCGTCGAGGCCTTGTCCAATCCCCTCGTGTCGATCCCAAAGGATTCAGCCGCCATGTGCACCATATCGAGGCCGTCGAGCTGGCTTGTGACAATCGTCGCCGCTGTCAGCCGCGCCTTATCGACGCTCTGCATTAAATGGCTGACCAAGGTCGATTTGCCCGCGCCGACCTCGCCAGTGATGACGATAAAGCCTTCGCCCTGCGCCAGACCGTAGCCCAGATAGGACAAAGCCTTACGGTGTGTTGCGCTCTCGAAATAATATTGCGGATCGGGCGTTAGCTGGAACGGTCGTCCGGTCAGGCCGTAATATTGAT